>CAJUBM010000098.1 GCA_910584735.1 uncultured Muribaculaceae bacterium | reverse complement strand
GCGTCTGCGAGGGTAGCTCGCCCTGCGGCTCGGAGGTAAGCTGCGACTTGTCGGGGAGAATGTCGATGAATTTCCATTTGGCGTCGGCTTTGAGGGTGAAGTCGCCCTTGTATCTGGCCGACGTCGCGCGTATGCCGTTGGCATCGCGTTCAAGGAGCGGCCAGCCCACTATCTCGCTTTTGGCGAGATAGTAGATACGACGGCGCACACCGGCGTATTCGGGCGTTCCCTGACACCATGCGAGGCTCTTTTGAATGTTGAGGCAAGAAGATGTCATAGCGTTTATAGTTTATGGTTTATCGTTTATCGGGAGCGAATCGTTGAACGATAGACGCTCAACGATAAACGCTCGCTATGCGGATTTGAGTTTAACAACTTTGAGGAATCGGCGGTCGATGCTTCGGAACTGTGTGCCGAAGAACATAGCGGCGGCGATAGTCATAGCCCACGGTTCCCAGCGTTTGACCTCCATACGGGTAAGGTCGCTCATGTTGTCGTAGGCGTAGAGCATATTGGAGCCGGGGGTGAGGATATACTTGTCCGTACCTGCGAGGCAGTCGAGGGGCACGATGGTGGTCTTGTTGAAGCTGCCCTCTACAATGGGCTGCTCGTATTTCTTGTTATAAGGCACGGAGTTGTGGGTAACAAGGTATGCGTCGTTATAGAAGTCGGCAAACTCCGGGTCGCAGAACAGGAACTTGTGCTGCTTTCTCAGATGCGGGTCGCATGAGCGTTCCACCTCTTTTGCGACATCGACGGCGTTAGTGCCGTCGACAGCCTCGGTAAGCTCGATGAGGTTGTTTTTGGCAACGGAAATGTTGCCGTCTTCCATTTCGCGGTCGAGGATAGTTCCCCAGCCGTCGAAAAGGTCGGCAGTCGTGTCGCCGTCGGGATTGCGCCTGGCGGTGAAAAGAACCTCGTGCAGGTGGTGTCCGAGCGAGCGCATGACGGCGGCGATGACGAGGCGCGCCGAGGGAGCCTGCATCTGTGCGTCGCCGAGAGTGGCGGTGCCGCGTCCTAAAAGGGTCTGAATGATTTCCAGCGGCTCGAAGTCCTCGCGCACGTTGCCGAGGTAGGAAGTAATCTCACGGTAGCCTACTTTGGTGGCCGATGCGCTGCGGCGGTCGCGTCGGTAAGGGGCGAACTGCCCCGCGCCTTCGACGGAGGGGAGCTTTGTAGGCGCGGTAACGCCGGGCATACCCTGCATATATTTCAGGGCTTCCTCACAGGCAAAGAGCGGCATGAGAAGAAAGTCGGTCTTCCACTGGATAGCCGCCCTTTCATAGTCGGGGTCGGTGATTTGGATAGAGTGAAGTAAATCGGGCATAATGTACTTGAATTTTGGTTACAGAGGGAGGATTTGCGGCATAGAGCTTACGGCAGTTGGTCGTAGATCTCGCGGGCGCGTCTGACCGATGCGCTGAAAGCGTCCATAGGGGATTCGGGCTTTTCGGGCTGCTGCGAAGTGCTGACGATGGCGGAGGTGGTTTCCGCCGGTGTCTTTTCGAGTTCGGCAACACGGGCTTTGAGGGTGGCGATTTCGGTGTCTTTGGCCTTGATTTCGGAGGCGTTGCCGTTCAGAGCCTTGTCGATTTTTGCAAGCTGCTCCACGGAGAGGCTTGCCGTGGCCTTGTCGCCCGAAAGTTCCAGTGAATCAAGGGCGAGGGCGGCGCACAGTGCCGGGAAGATGATAGTAGACATTTGGGGAGTATTTGATTGGTTATTGATTACGGGCGTGGCGGCGTTGGAGGGCCTGAACATAGCGGCAATGGCCGCGAAGAACCTGCCGAGGCCGCTTTCTCTGTCGGCGACGGGCACATTGGGTATAGGCATACCGGCAGCCGCCATCGCCGAGGCGGTGGAATCGGTGAGTTTGGGGGCGGTGTCCTCCGGCTCGTCGGTTATTTCATCGACAAAACCCCATTCGAGGGCTTCTTTGGCCGATAGCCAGCCGCCTACTTTCATAAGGTCAAGGAGTGCTTTGGGGTCTTTTCGGCATTTGGCGGCGTACATGGCGGCAACTCCGGCATCGAGTTTGTCAAGGTCGGCTTTCTGCCTTTCGAGGGCAGAAATTAGGTCGGCCATCTGGTCGGCGTTGAGGCTCGACCATTTGAAAAACTCGTTGGAGCATTTATGCACGAGGTACCAGGCGGCGGTGTCGATGCTGACGTGCTTTGCACCGAGGGCGGCGATAGTCGCTGCGGAGGCGTTCATGCCGACGAAATGCACCGACACGTCGCCGTGCAGCTTGAAAGCGGAGGAAATAGAAAGTGCGGTGGCGAGTGAGCCGCCTGTGCTGTCGATAAGTACGTTAACGGGTTTCCCGGCGTTTTTTGCGAGTATGTAGTCTACATAATCGCGGTCGAAGTCGTAGCCTCCGACAAAGCCTTTCAGATGCAGGTTATATTTGGGCTGTGGCATATCTTAATCGTTGTTTGCCACAAAAGTACCGCAGTAAATAAAGCGGCTAAAAGACACTGAAATTCATGGAAATTTCGTAACTTTGCATAATGGGAAATCAAGCAATGACATTAGATAAGCAGGTCAGGCTTCTACGAAGCAGAGGCATGACTATTGCCGACGAGAACAAAGCCAAAGAGGTTTTGTTAGACGTCGGTTATTATCGTCTTGGTTTCTATTGGTTTCCATTTGAGAAGACTTACCCGGCAAAACAAAATCGAACACATGAGTTTGTTGCCGGAGCCAACTTCGATGATGCGGTGAAGCTATATTATTTCGATTACAAATTACGGAGCATACTTGCGTTTTATATAAACCGAATAGAGATAAACTTTCGCAACTTCCTGACCTACACGCTTTCCAATAATTATACAGATAACCCGCAGTGGTTTGTCGATGATACGGTAGTGGCAGAACAGTTTGCGTCGACTTTTGACAGTACGGTTTATACGGCCAGTTTCAAACTGAACTCCGTAATCAGGCAACATCACCGCGTCCATCAGGAGGATACATACGCCCCTGCATGGAAAACGATAGAATACATGACATTCGGTAGTGTTATAAATCTCTATAAAGCAATAAAGGATAGGCGTCTGAAGATAGAAATAGCCAATCATTACGGCATACGCTATATAGAGGTCGTTGAAAACTACCTTGAAATAGTAAGGGAACTCCGTAACTATTGCGCCCACGGTAATGTGCTATATGATTTTGTGCCTTTCAAATATATCAGGAGAGGCCCGGCAGAAGTACGGGGCGCCAGGAATTTTCGTAATCTTAACGGCTCGATAGCAGTAGTCCTTTATATGCTCAAACAGGTTTCGATAAACCGTTACAATGAAATGGTGGAAGAAATCAAGGCACTTATACGACACTACTCACAATCCCCCAAAGTGGCCGAAATAATCGCCAACATAAGCGGATTAGATGCCTCAAATGTAAAATAATCACAACTTTTCTGTTTGAGCCATTGTTATATCAGAAAAAATAAGTACCTTTGCAACATCATAAGTGCAGCTATCGGTTTTAGTCCCGGTACCAGCACTCTAAAAGGGAAAAGAGGCCGCGCATTTTGTCTGCGCGGCTTCGCCTTTTTATATCAGTCTGTCAAGCAAAAAAAGGCCGGCTTTCGCCGACCCACCGAGGGAGAGAGGCTTACGCTTTACCAATGGCGGAACACATAGCCGTTATCCATGTAGTAGTCGTACATGAACAATTCGCGGCCATAGGCGGCATAGTCGAAGTAGTTTGCGAGATTGCCCATCGTGCGGTCGAGGTCGTAGCACTCGTCAACGATATGCCGGGCAAAGGCTTCCTCGTCCTCCCACTCGCCGCAGTAGCAGTCCTCGAAGTGGTCGAGGCTCCCGCCTCCCCAATCCACGAAAGCGTCCACGGCCTCCTTGTCGTGGATTTCCGACAGCCGGATATATTCGGCGATTTTATCCCATGTTTCCTGCCCCATGCAGCTTTCGCAGTACCACTCACGGGGGAAGTTCTCGTAGTCCTGGAACATCAGCTCCGGGTCGTTTTCGTCGGCGTGGTAAGCCCGGCAGAAGTTGATGAAGTCCTCGTAGCTGTCGAAGGTGGAGAGGTCAACCCACAGGCCGGAGAGGTCGCCGCCGTTGTATTTGGCGTATGTTCCGCAGTAGAGCGACGGATTTTCGTCGCGGTAGTCGGCCTCGTGTTCGGTGATGGCCTCGCGCAGCGATTCGGGCGTGTAGTCGAGTTCTTCGAGGCGGTCGATGATAACCTGACGGAGAGGGAGGTTGGCGTTAAGAATTTCTTTCATGTCTGTATGAATTGAGGGTTTGAATGAATGATTTCGTGTAAAAGCTCTTTCTTTTACGCTGCCCTCAAAGTTGCTCCCGGCGGTGTTTCAAGACAAGGCTCTGAAAGAAAATACGCTCTGCAAGAGGAAGATTTTCAGAAAGATGCAGTTTAGCCTTGTCGCGCCGCAGGGAGCTATTAACTTTGCGGAGTAAAAGGAAGGGCGCGAAATCAATCATGCCCTCGGTTCACAATGAAAGAAAATCAGCCAGCCGGGAGTGTCGGGTATCGACAGCCGCGACACATACAACGTACAGCCCGAACCCACCGGGGCATCAACGACACTGCCAACGGCCATACAGACAACCACACATACGCCATACGGCGGCAACGGAGGCGTTGAAATCTCCACCTGCTACTACGGCAAAACATCAACTCCGCGAGGCTTGCCCTGCCGACAACGATTCATGTTCCATACGGAGAGAACTTACCACAGCCAAACAGCGAAAGCCAAAGGAGGAAGGAACAGTGCCATATATAAAAAGGAAAGTCCGCCACAAGGCAGACCGTCCGAATAATAATGAGTGGGCGAAGCGTGAGCCTGACGTCCACGGCTGCAACTGCGGCGCACAGTGCGAGGAAGCCCGGCATATCGTCGCAAGCTACGGCCACGCAGGGCAATGAGTGTCTTCGGATATGCCGCCAATGACCGCATTATCCTATCAACGGCTACATCAGGATAACAGCCATGTGTTCAAGTCCTGAAAACGCAAGCCTCCCTCGGTGGGTCGGCGAAAGGCAGCCCATTCAGAACACGCATGGCAAAAGCGAGCGTTGCCCCACCGCCTTAACCTCAATCTCCCACACGGCAGGGTCGCCACCGGGAAGCCCCGTCTTCCTTGTGAGCGACACTTTGGGAAATGGCGGCTCGGCTGCGCCGATCAGCCAAGACCTGCCGCTTACGTCGGTAATGACAAACCCCATCTGAATATCTATACGCAGAAATTTCGATGTGCGGAATTTCAAAGTCGCCGTTTCCACGGGCGCGCCGTGGCTGCACTCGCTGACCGCCTCGGCGGTAGCGTTTGCAAACGGCACTTCCTCCACATCGGTATGGGCGGCCACGGTAAGCCCGGCCATAGCCATTTCACGCAGGTTGGGCTGTAATTTCTCGCAGTCGACAACCCCGACAAACCGTATGCCGGGAAGCGACAGTTTCGGTACGAGGGGCGATTTCATACCTTAATCGTCTGTGTAATCTTCAACTCGCCGGAATAGCCACGGGCTTTAAGCTCGTCGATAAGCTGCCGGGGCGTGAAGTTGGCGAGGTCGGGATTGGTGAACACTCTCTTTAATTTCTTTCGTGAGTGGTGGTATTCGCGTTTCGCGGCGTTCACACACTCCTTGCATCGGTAACTCAGGCCGTCGGGAGCCGATGCCATTCTCCCGAAGCTCTCCAGCGGTAACTCGCGGTTACAGCCGGAGCAGATTTTGGTCGTTTCAGACATAATTATTACAGATATTGTTGATATAACGATTATTACCTATATTTTGCACAGTATAAAACCGCGCTGAACTCGGTACGATTTTTATTCAGTTTTCGCTGTTTTTTCCTTTGTCGCGGTGTCGCTTGACATATATTTTCTTTCTAACCCGGTCGAGGCGTTTTTTGACCGAGTTGTAGTTTGTATCATTGAACTCTATGCCGTGCATCGCCATCCATGCCTCCAGCATATAGTCAATGCGCGAGCCTTTGATGTATGTTTTCACATAATAGTCGTGCAGTTCGAGGTCGAACAGGTCGCGTAGAGTTTCGACGAGGGCGTTAATGCCCTGCGGCGATACATAGTTGAACTGGCGCGGGTCTTTGGCCGGGAAGGAAGGTATAGCCACGGCCACGCAGCCCTGTGGCGCGGGCCGGAGCACATAGTCCGACGGCGGCACGTCGAGGAGGGCTTTAAGACGTTTGGATTCCACGCTGCCGCGCACGAGGCGCACGGTGTACTGCGAGCCGCCGTGCCTGTGGCGGAACCACTGCGCCATAAATGCTTCAAGAGGGAGGTAAATAAGGAAGTCGTTCATATCCGGGTATTTTAGGTTTATATTTTTATTGTTAATTCAGTGGGAAAAGAGGTGTAACCGCCGGAACCGCGCAACCGCCCGGAAGAGGCAAAGGCAATCCCCACGAAGCCACGCATTTAAGATATTTTTCTTTCTTTTCAAAAAGAGAAAAATAAGGTAAATCGGTTGTCGGCGGTTGCAAAACCGGCAAACGGTGGCTTGCGGTGGCTGTGCGGTTGTCAAAGGTTGCAGACATTAAAGTGTTGATTTATAGCGCAGTGGCGGCGGTGGCTGTGGTAACTATCGGTTTTCATAAGATTTGCTGAAAAAATCAAAAAGGAAGGCTTGATTGGCCGGAGCCGCCCGTGGAAGGCTTACTGATTTGATTTTCATGCTCTTGCTGTTCTTCCTCCGTCATGGCCGAGGTGTCGGCGGTGAGATAGAGGTGATAAAGCTGCTGCACCTGGTCGTAATCGAAAGCCAGTGCCGTATCGACATCGTAAAGCTGCCGTCCGGCGGTGCCGCCCTCTCCAAACTCCTTTACAGGCTGTCCGTACTGGTTCATCTTATAGAACTTGCGCTTGACAATGCCGAGGCATGGCGCGGAGCGTTCAAGATACTTGCGCATATCGTCTTCGGAGAGTATAAGCTGTTTTGTCGAGCGCGCCTTATCGGTCTGATAATGCTGAATAATACGGCGGTCGCGTATTATGAGTATATTCTTCGGCTCTGAAAACTCTCTTGTCGCGGAAGTGCCGTGAAGCCTCAGGCTCGACACATTGCGGTTAATGCGAAAGTCGCCCTCCTGGTATAGCCGCCCTTCCTGATAAAGCACATGAACAAAGTTCCAGAAAGAGGCCACTTCGTCGGAGCGTTCTGTGATCGAGTGCTGTTCAACCAGCATATCGACGCAGATATCAAGAAGATTCTCGTAAGAGAAAGGCACAGGGAGGATTTTTTCAAGCGTTCTCAATGAGGCGAGCACCACAACCCAGTTCATATACATACGGTCTGACACAGTTTTGCCGCTCCGGGCGATACGGTTCACTACCTCTGTACGGGTAAGTGCGCAAAAATGGGGAAAATCCTCCACGAAGCGGTCGCGGTGTCTTACTACTTCCATAGTAAGGTGGCACACACCGCGACGGTTCAGCTCCATAAGCTCGGCGAAGCGTTGCCGTTCCTCCAGTGTGTATGTGGTCTTGTTGACAGTTATGTGCAGAATACGCGTGAACAGGGCGGGGTCGATAGTCGGCATTTCCTGACCCGACAGGATAACGCCGCAGTTCACGTTGACACGTTCCACATCGCCGTCTTTCATCTTGCCGCGTCCTACGCCGTCCCACATTGATTTCAGCAGTTCCACCTTTCGCCACTCGATAGAGTTCTTGTATTCGTCGAAATGCACGAGGCAGTTGGCTGTCTGTTCCAAAGCCTTGTTAATGGCCGGGTATGTTTCGCCCTCGTAATTTATCGGCTTGTTCGAGCTTGTAAAAAAGCCTTTCATGGCTTTGCCAAGCTGTGATTTGCCCGATTGCGGCTTGCCGAAAATATTGAAAATCGGGAAAAACTCGAACTGTTCAAAAATGAAGTCGCGGAAAAGCGTGGCGAAAATAAAAGCTATCGCCACCTTGCCGTTGTCGCCGAACACGTCGACAAACAGTTTCAGATACTCGGCCATCGACACGTCGGCCTTGTGGGTATAGGTGAAAGATTTCTCGAAAGCGAAGCGCAGCCGGTTGTCGCGGTACATCACCGAGAAAGCCGGGAGATAGAAAATGCCGTAACCCCGGAGGCTCACCATTCCTATTTCATCGACGCGGATAAAACGGTCTGTATAAATGCCGTCGCCATAAGCGAAGAATCCCTCCGGCTGCCAGCCGAGGGTGCGGATACGTTTGGCCGATTCGCTCTTTCTGAAGATGTATTCCTCGACGCGCATAAGGTCGTCGATTTTGCCGAGCCACACATAACGCCCGGCAATGTTTATCTTCTTTCTGAACAGAGCGAGATTCACGAGGTCGTCCGGCTCCAGAGGTATAATGGCGTCGTGGCCAAGGTCGTTGACGATTTTATAAAGCCTCGTCATGGAGCCTTCGTCGGGAATATCGTACATAGGCAGCAGAATGAAGTTTGAAAGTCGTATGACCTCGCTCTGTTTGCCATAGGTGCAGTAGCAGTTATTGGCAATAAAGAACCCATAGCGGCTGAACAGGTCGCGCTCGTTCTCGCTCTCCGCGCCGTCCTTGCCCGATTCATTGCGCTTGCGCATCTGCGCCGAGTTAAAGGCCAGTTTCCAGGCGGTGCGTTCCTTATATTTCTTGATAAGCTGTTCGAGATACATAGAGGCGAGTGTCGCGTCCTCTATGGCTGCGAGCATGGCGCACAAGTCCTTAATAACCTCCGTGCGTCCTAACTGCGTCGTGGGGGCGAGAAATGCTTTCTCGGCATACCACAGCACAAAATCCTGTTCTTCGAGCGAAGAAAGGATAGCCGGAGTGGTGCAATAGCTGTCGGGGTCGTTCTTTTCTGCTCCGTTGTCAAGCGGAATCTCGCGTACCACAACGCGGAATCCGCGGTCTACGGCCTCGCGTCCGTTCTTCATCACGGCCTTTGTCCCCGGCGAATAAATCTCGCCCTCTTTGGGTATCTCGCTGTCGGGTATAAAACAAAGAGTGTCGGAAATACCTTTAATGGCCTCGAACTGCGTGGCAGTCCACTCCGTACCGAGGGCGGCCACTGCATTGTCGCTGCCGACAGACTGGAGGCGCAGCACATCGGGCGCGCCCTCCACCACATACAGGAACCCCGCCTTTCGCGCGGCTTTCCTTGCTATCTCGATGCCGAAAACGGTATTTCCTTTCTTGTAGACGCATGAGGTCGTGGAATTGAGATATTTGCAGTCCGTATTATCGTCAAGGCTCCGGGCGGTATATGCTATCACGCGCCCGAACCTGTCGCGTATGGGTATGGTGATACGGTTGGCGAACATGAAAGAGAAGTGTCCGTCCTCTCTCTTCCTGATCATGCCGGTGTCAAGAAGTGCTTCGAGGCTGACGCCTTTCTGTTTGACGAACTCGAAAAACTCTTTGGGATAAGGAGCATAACCTATCCCGTTTGCCCGGCAATATTCAAGCGTCCAGCGTTTCGAGGCGTAAGAGCAGGCGCGTTTGGCCGCGGTGTTGCCGGCCACAAGCGACTGCTCGAAAAACTGCTGCACCGTTTCCAGTGCCGCGAGGTCGCCCTCACGCTGAAGGGCGAGCTTGCGCTGCTCGTCGGTAAGGTTGTGGGGAGCTTCCTCGACGGGTATGTTATACAGCCCGGCTATATGGCGTATAGCGTCGGGGTATGACATATTCCTGTTTTCCATAAGGAATCTCACGGCTCCGCCACCCTCGCCGCAACTGAAGCATTTGTATATGTTGCGTCGCGGGTCGACATGGAAAGATGCCGTGCGCTCGGAGTGGAAAGGGCACAGCCCTGTCCAGCCGGAGCCGCTGCGCCGCAACTGCACGAAATCTTTCACGACATCGTATATCTGCACCGCGTCGAGAACAGCGTCTATCGTTTTCTGCGCTATCATGGCTACACCTGTCGTTTCCAGAAGCGTAAAATTTCGCTTCCGAGATAGAACTTTACTTTGCGGTTTCCGATAGTACGATAGCCGCATTTGATAATTCTTTGCTTATCGGTATAAAGCCGCAAGGTATCGCGGTGTATTCCAAGTAGCTCACAGGTTTGGCTTATGGAATAACGTGCAGTTGCAATAATTTGGGGTTCGGTAGCTTTCATATACGGGAACCTTATTATTTAACTGTTTCCGGGAATAGCACGTCGACAGTTGAGCCGAAAGCAACTGCGATGCGCTCTTTGGCTCTTTGATTAGGCGTTTGAATACCCGACAGCCATTGCCTTACGGTTGATTCTTCGCGGCAAGTTATTTCGGCTATTTTTGATATAAAAGCCTGTGCCGGATTTGGTTTCTCCTTTTCTTCAAGGTAGAGTTCCTTTAGTGATTTTTGCTCCATATAATCGTATTTACATTTTTTAACCATTGGGCAACAAATATATTACGCAATATATTTGTTATATTAGGAAATAATAGTTACCTTTGCATCAAGAAATAATCTTATTGCTTGTTGTTGTGAATGATCACGACAATGCAAAGGTAGCTAATTTAATTGATATAACGTAATATTAGCATTAAATATTGCGTAATAATTACTAAAACTTGTAATGGCACGATACAGACTACTTGAATTGAGAAAAGAAAACGGCAAAACGCAGAAAGAGCTTGCCGCAGCTCTCGGCGTAACACAGGGCTTTCTGTCAAGTGTAGAAAAGGGTCGCAATCCTTTTCCCGACGAGCGAGTTGCCGACCTCCGCAAAGCCTTCCCCGGAGTTGACATTACGAGATATGAAATTGATGAGGAAGAATATCCTCGCTATCTTGAATCGGTAGGCAGCAACAATAAGTTTTCGGAGATTAGAATAAATGACCCCGAAGCCTTGCGGCAGATACTCGGAGTCCTGGAGCGCATAGACCGCGACACAGACAAGGCGAGAGGGGGCGATGATGAAGAAATACAAAGATTGCGCGATGACAACGCGCGTTTATGTTCCCGGCTTGATGAGTTACAAAAGAAATACGACGATTGCCGAGATAGGGAGATAGACCTACGAGAAGAAATATGGCGTTTGCGAGAGCTACTAACAGCCAATGGAATCTCTTACACTCAAGAAAAAAAATGATAAAAAGGGCGCGAAAGTTATTGCCACATCAAAAAATATTATTAACTTTGCAGCGTAAATCTTGCGCGCAACATACGCGCAAGCAGGAACGGGCTTTAAGCAACTAATTATTAACCAGTCGTTTACGATTGGAGAAAGTTGTCTGGAAAGCGTGTGTGCGCCAAAAGCGTACCGCGAGTTCGAATCTCGCTCACTC
>CAJUBM010000097.1 GCA_910584735.1 uncultured Muribaculaceae bacterium | reverse complement strand
GTATATGGTTTCCTATGTTTTATTTGCGGCGGCGCACTGAGCGGGCTGCTGAAGAGGATGAGGTTTTTGGCTTGGAAGCCTTTGGTTTCTTGGCTTCTTTCTTTTTTGGTTTGGATTCTTTCTTGGTGGCCGACCCTCGGCGGGAACGTGAGGAGCGGGTTGACTTCTTCACGGTTGACTCTGTGGCCTCTGTGGCTTCTGCCCCGCCGTCACCATCGCGTGAGGGGATGGCCTCGGCGGCTTCTTTCGCGGCTTCAGCCTCAGCTTCGGCAGCCTCACGTGCCTCGCGGGCGGCTATCACCTCTTCGCGTGAGGGAACCCACAGCTTTTTGTCGAACGAGTCGAGGCGGTTCTGTATTGAATCCTGGGCGCGTTTGCGGTCATCGGGATCCGGGAACATCTGCATCATCGACTTGTTCGTGAGGTTGCGGGTCTTGTATATGTCGCCGTCGTACATGGCCATGTTGAAGAAGTCGGCGTAGGTGTATTTGGGCAGGTTGTTGTCGTCATCGATAAAGATGTACTGTTGGGCAAGGTATGGACGCAGGTCAGTCATCTTTACCCAGAACATGGGGTAGCGTACGGCTTCGCCTCCAAAATCATCCGTGCGGTGAAGGACGGGGCATATGGCTTCCACGTTGCGGCGTGTCTTGTTGGTACGCGAGTCAAACTCCCATTTCTCAAGAAGGTAATAGGAAAGTACCTCGTTGGCCGGCACATCTGACTCCTCGATGGTGAATTTCGGATTTTTCTCCGTAGAGCCTTTGGCATCTGAGTAGAGTACGTGGAAGCGGTCAAGCATATCGCGCACTTTCAGGCGGTATTGGTCGGAGAAGATTTCCTTCCCGTCAAGATACTCGTAGGCCGGGATCCGGTTGTCGGCAAGTAGGCGCATAACGATGCGGAACAGATTTTCTTGTCCATCGACAACGTCCTCCGGATAGTAGAGGGATGTATTCTTGGGGTTCTTCACCTCCAGGTCGCGATATATGACACGCATCCACTGGCGGTCGGCATCGGATATGTCGCTTTCTCCGGCCAGACGTTGCTGCATGCGGGGGGTGACGCCGGGTTGTGTCTGCTCGGAGCCACGGCGGTTACGGTCGGCGCCGTCGCGGCGGCGCACCATCGAACTTGACGAGGAGCCGTTGTTCTGTGCCATAGCCGGAAGGATAGTACCGGCGGCTATTATAGCGGCAAATATATATCTTGTAAGAAACTTCATCGTTATGTGGAGTTGGCTTGGAGGTTGCTTAAAAATCTATTGTCGAACGTCCTGTTAGTTTACAATCACTTCTATAGGGGCCAGGTCGCGGGTTATGCCGTCGGGGCCGACCGCTTTCACACGCGAGATGTAGAACCGCTTTCCTCGGCTGAGGCGTTTGAACGAGTCTTTCTGACGCTGGGAGAACTGTGCCCCGTTGGAAACCTCGGGGATTGCGTTGCCCATGGAGTCGAAGAACACGGTCTCGAAGCTCAGTACCTTGAACTGTATGTTGAGCAGGCCGTCGTCAATGGCGGCGCTTATGCCGGGGGCGGCCAGCAGGGAGGCTTTGGGGAATCCGCGACCACCTTTGAAGCGTGATTCGGCGCCGTTGGCGTCCTTATATGCTATGTAGGGCGAGGGGTCGGGGAGCTTGCGCACTCGGAAGGTGGTGGAACCCACGGTGAGGCTGCGGCCGTCCATCTGCGCGTTTACTGTAACAACCGCGTCTGCTCCCACGGCCGAGGGGCGTGCCACCCAGTGGTTGCCGCTCTTTACGAGCGAGCCGTTGGTCATAGAGGCTGAGACATCGTTCATCGGCACACCCGGCACTGATATCTCTATGGGGTTCTCTATGCCTGCGTAAAGCACGTTCATCATGGTTGCCGAGACTGTTGCCGCAGGTTCGATTACCGTATAGGACGACTGGAACGGAAGCTTGCTCACCGTGCCGTCGCCGTGGGGTACTTCGAGATACCCCTTGTAGTCGAATTTCCCCGTAGAGCCCGGTGTGAACTCGTAAAGGCCTTTGGCGCTGTTGAGCTTGGCGCCGTTGACGTAGACAGCCGGACGCGCCGTTGTGTCGACTGCGGCCAGAACGATGTTGGCCGAATATTTGCCGCCGCGCATCACGATGCGGCTCTGGGGTATCACGAAGGCGTTGAGTTCGTTTACACGTACATCGCCTGCATCCACGTTGGCAAGGAGGGTCTGCAAGGCTTCACCTTCGGCATACTTAAGGTCGTTCTGTAGCTTTGTGAGAAGCGTCACGGCAGCAACAACAGGCTGTGTGTCGAATTTCGATTCCTCCCACTGCTGTTTGACGAGCGTTCCCTTTTTTGGAACCGGGGCCGTGGAGAGGGCTTTCATTATGTTGTTGCGCTTCACGGTGTCGGGCATCAGCGAGGCGATATAGTCACGGAACGTGTCGACCTGTCCGCGCAGGCGGCGTCCGCGATAGTGGGGGGCGTTGAGCATCACCACTGCGGCGGCGTCAAGGTTGTCGCGGTTGAGGATGTCGGCAACGTTTCCATCTTTGCCGTCTGCTTCCTGTACGATGAGGCGTTTGAGGGTGTCTATGCTTAGGTAGAGCGTATTGGTGGCGCGGCGCACTTCTAGAGCTTTGTCATACCAGCGCTGCCCTTTGTCGGGGTTCTGGCGGGCGAAAGCCTCCAGAGTGTTGAGAATCGCCAAGTTTCGCTGCTCTACATTGGTATTGGTGCGGGTAAGCCCCTCCTCAACCTGGGTGAACCCGTTGAGCACGTCACTCGACACGTTCAGAGCCAGCATCGCTGTCAGCACGATGTACATCAGGTTGATCATCTTCTGACGCGGCGAGAGTCTGTTGTTGCTTGTACTCATTTATCGGTGGTTAGAGGCAAGAGTTAGTGTTTTGTTGATGGGGAATGGTGGAAGCGGGTTACTCAAGGCTGCTGTATGTCGGCAGGGGCGCCGTCTTCCTCCTGCGGGGTTGTCGGTGCGGTCTGCGCAGGCGATGGGGTTGCGGGTGGAGGCGGCACGTTTGCCGCTGCTGCAGCGGCGGCCATGGGGTTGTACATGTTTATGGTCATGGCCTGTATCATCTTCGCATATACGGCATTGAGTTGCTGCATATAGAGAGCCATGCGCTCGGTTTCCTCGCAGTAGCGGGCCGATGATTCGGATGAACGACCATACATTTCGGAGATGTCCTTTATGCCTCGGTTCACACGGTCGATGGCGTCAAGCTGTGAAGACACGCTCTTAAGCTGTATCTCGTAGATGGTGTTCAGGCCGGCGATGTTGCGGTTGAGGTTCTGCATCTGCTCCACATAGCCCCCCGACGAGCGGGTGATGTTCTCGGAATTCTCCGTTATGGCACGGTAGGATTCCAGAAGCACGTCTGACACGGTGTTGAGCGAGCGAGTGGTCTCTTCGAGATGGCGCAGTTGCTCGGTCATCTCGGTTATCTGGTTGACGTAGAGTTGCGAGGCGTTGGTAATCTCCCCCATAATTACTCCGGGTGCAGCACCTGTGAGATCGGGAGCGACCAGCGGCTGGCGGGGCTGCGGCGCGTTGCCGGCAGAACCTTCCTGCGGGTTGGCCGACCCCGTGCCGGCTATGCCCCCGTTTATCACCACGCCTGAGCCTGATGAGAAGTCGGGACGGTCCTCTGGATTTTCCGAGTCGAACACCGGGAAGACGTTCTCCCACTTGTATTCACGCGGGGGACGGTCGAAGGCGGTAAGGGTGAACATAAGTACCTCCGTACCCATACCTATACAGAGCAGCAGGTTGCCTCCCGGGAGGTGGAGTATTTTGAAGAGGGCGCCCCATATTACGATGGCCGCGCCTATGGAATATGCGAAGTTGAAGAAGCGCTGTCCTTTCTCGGATGAGATCCAGGCGCCGATTCCGCGTTTGTATTGTTTGATATTCTTTACCATGACTTTGGGCTGGTGGAGGATATTAATGTTATTGGGCTATATCGGCCTATTTGTTCTTTTTGTCAAGTTTCTGCCCCTTTGCGAAGCCTATCTGGGAGCGTACGCAGCGGAAACCTATGTAGGAGCGTTGCTCGTTCTGGAACTCCCACATGCGTATGTCGGAACGGATGTTGTGGGCCACGTCCTTCCACGAGCCGCCGCGCACTATCTTCCGCTTCATCCTGTAGGGATCCTCCATAGCCGCATCATAGCGGTATTCGGGGTTGAGGTCGTTCGTGAGATGTGCCACACCCTCGGTGAAGGCCGTGGATGTCCACTCGCTGACATTGCCGGCCATGTCGAAGAGGCCGAAGTCGTTGGGGGAGTATGTGCCTACGCGTGAGGTTATCAGATGGCCGTCCTTGACATAGTTGCCGTCGTTGGGCTTGAAGTTGGCGTAGAAGCATCCTTTATCCTCCGAGATCGGGAGTTCTCCTTCCCAGGGATACATGTTCTCGTTCTCTCCGGCACGTGCCGCGAATTCCCATTCGGCCTCGGTCGGGAGGCGGTAGGGCTCGATATATATGCCGTCACGTCCGAGCGAGCGGCGCAGATAGTCGGTGCGCCAGTTGCAGAAAGCGTTGGCCTGTTCCCAGCTTACGCCGACCACGGGGTACTCGCTGTAGCCTCCGTTGCTGAAATACATTCGCACATACGGTTCGTTGTAGGCGTTTTCGAAGTCGTTTACCCAGCAGGTTGTGTCGGGGTAAACGTTTACTATATATGTGTTGAGGAAGTCGTAGTCGCCGGTAAGACCGCGTTGGATTGTCTCGCGTACAATCTCCCCTTCATCGTTGATCCAGGCCGTGTCCTTGGAGATTACGGGGATGTCCGTGGGGGTGGGGAGGTCGGTATTGTATTGGCGGCGGCGCGGGTCGAGGCGGTTGCGGCGGCGGGCGGCCTCCGTGTGGTTGAACACCTCATAACGGTAGTTCATCTGCTGGGGGTCGAGTTCGCGGGCGCCTGTTATGGGGTTGGTGCGGTACACGCTCTCTATGGCGCGGGCCTCATCCTCGCCGGGGTTGCGCCAGGGGATGGGCTTGCTCCAGTTGAGGTGGGGTGTCACGGGGTTCCCCTGCTTGTCCTCTTCGATTTTGAACGCCTCGTTGCCGCCATATGCCGGGTCGGCCAGGCGTTCGCGGATGATGGAGTCGCGCACCCAGAAAACGAACTGCTTGTATTTCGAGTTCGTCACCTCGGTCTCGTCCATCCAGAAAGCGTCTACCGACATCCCTTTGGTGTCGGCCTCAAGGTTCCAGGCGCTGTCTGCCTTCTGGGGACCCATTTCCATGGAGCCTCGCGACACAAGCACCATTCCGTAGGGTGTGGGCTCGCTGAAGTACGAGCCGCCCACGCCGGTAACTTCCCCACCCGCAGACGAGCGGCGCCCGGATGCGCAGCTTATTGTGGTGGCGGCTATAAGTATTGCCGGCAGTATATATAACGAAAGTTTCTTCATTGTCGTTTGTAGGTGTAGGAGTATGATACGAGAGGTTACATTATGCGCACACTCTTGTGCCTGTGGCGGTTGCGCTCGGAAAAGTCAAGCTTCAGCGAGTAGCCTGCGAAGAGTTCGTAGCTCCCCGAGGAAGCCCGGGCTATCGACGAGGTGGGGTAGTCGTAGGAGAAACCTATGAAGAATCCCTTTATCTCGGCCGATACCACGGCATACACTGCGTCTTTCCAGCGGTAGCCCACGCCTGCGGTGATAAATTTGTTATAACGGCAGCGCATTGTGGCGTCCCACGAGGTGAAGGTGAAATCCGACTTTACCAGCACTGAGGGCTGCAATTCAAATAACGTGTTTTTTAGCGGAATATTGCTCCCGGCCATGAAATATACGGTGCGTCCGAGAGTAAATTCGTAGTTCTTCTCGTTGGTGTTCTCCCCCGATTCGGCGTTCAGCTTTATGGAGGGCTGGGTGAGGTGGGTGCCGGACACGCCTACCCAGAACAGCTTGTGGGTGAAGAACAGGCCGGCTCCTACATCGAAGGCGTTGCCGCGTATGTCCTGCTGTGGGATGGCGTCGTCGGTGCCGGTGTGGAAGTCATCCTGGTCGGGGATGAACACGTCCGTTCCCTTGAACGACTGGTCTACGAACCCTACCTGTACACCGATGCTTAGCTGCCCTTTGAGAAGTTTCTGCTTGTATGATAGTTGGGCTCCGATATTCAGGTTCTTGTAGAGGCCGTAGCTTTCCTGCTGCATCACCAGGCCGGTGCCGAAACGCTTGCCTATGAATTTGAACGGCATATCGGCGGCCACGAGGAATGTCTGCGGGGCGTGTTCGATTCCCACCCATTGCAGGCGGGCGCCGGCACGTATGCGGAGAAGGTCGGTGAGGCCTCCGGCGGCGGCATTGTAATAATTTGGCACCTCGTAGTACTGTGAGAACTGGGCGTCAGTCTGCGCGTGGCTCTTCACAGGGAGTGCAAAGGCTGCCATAAATGCCGCCAGCAGCGGCAGTGCACGGGGTAGGGGCCTGCGTAGGGCGTATCTACGGAGTATATTGCCGAAAAGTATTGCTGACCGGTTCATTATTCAAAATAGAAAGTGAAGACAATCATCTGTGTGGTGGCGCGTTTCACGGAGTTGGAGATGTTTTGTTTGAGAGGGTCGTCGACCAGGTCGGGGCGGTCATGCTTTATGGCGTCCGACAGCCCGAAACAGAATTTCACCTCGGGGATGAATTTGAAATATGGGAGGTAGAAGTCGCAGCCGAAGCCTACGGAGAGGAATATGTCCGATGATTTTGTCATCAGGAAGTCGGTGCGTTTCTTTGCAACATCGAAGGCAGGCATCACACCACCAACAACGTATGGCCGCAGGTTGCGCATGCGCTGGGCGGAGAATTTCAAGTCGATCGGTACCACCACGTAGGCCGATTTGAGGTCCTGGCGGTATTCTGTGCCGTTGGTAGTGTCAAGGAATTTTATCACCCTGTTGCCGAACCACATGCCCGGCGTCACGCGCACCGAGAAATAGTCGTTCAGACGCAGGTTCATGAGGCCGTTCACGCAGAACCCCGGGGAGTAGGAGGGCTGCGACATGAACCAGGTCTGGCCATCGTCCGACACGAATCCGTTGTGGTGGAAACTCATCCCGAAGGAGTTCATCCCCACGGAGAATCCCAGATGGAAGCGCCGTTGGTCCGTGTAGGGGCGGTTGAGGAGTTTGTCGTTCAGCCGCCCTGCGGCTCCGGCATATTGGGGTGTGAGCCATATTGCCGCCGTTATCGCTGCGGCATAGAGCATCCGGCATCTCGGGTGGCCTAATATCTTTGATATGCGGGAGAATACATTCATTAATTGATGAACGCTGCAAGCGGCTATTTATTGCCTTCGAGGACGGGAAACAATCAGGCGTGTTGAACTGTTAATAATATCTAAAGACGGCTGTCTCCCCGCTCTGTTTGGAGGAAACACGTTAATTTTGCAAACTCGAAAAAACGACAAAATGGCTATCCTTACAAAATCTGCGGGACGCGTCTCGCGTTATCTGACTTTCGTAGTGATGTCGCTGGGATTGTTGCTTGCATCCTCGGCCCTTACTTCGTGTGAGGACGATGACCCCTACGGCTATGGTGACGACTGGTATCTGACCGGTACCTGGGCCAACGTGCAGGATTATTCCGAGACCTATACGTTCTATTATGACGGCACAGGGTATTGGCAGACCTATGACGGCGACTATCTCGAGTTCGATTATTATTGTGAGGGTGGCAGTATATATTTCACCTTCTACCCCGATTACGGCCCATCCTACGGAATGAACTGCGGGGTGGCCTATAACGGAGGCTCCTCTCTTATTATCACTTATCCCCCGGGTAACGGCTGGGGTTATACATCGGTGAGCTACATCCGTGTAAGCTGATTGATCGGCTCTGCCCTGTCGGGGCGTTCCACTATCTCTCCGCCGAGTGCTTGCTACCTCGTAAAAAACAAGATTTATGAACAGACTTACAGCAGAATCCGCCCCCGGCTGGGCGCGGCGGCAGGTGTCCCTGCCCTTCATGATACTCACCGTGGTGTTCGTGGTGTGTATAATCATAGCCAACCTTATAGAGATAAAGACCGTCGATCTTCCTTTTGGGCTTACCGTGACGGCGGGGATGGCGGTTTTCCCCCTCTCCTATATAATTAATGACTGCGTAACGGAGATATATGGCTTTGCCAAGGCCCGTCTGGTGATATGGACGGGCTTTGCCATGAGCCTGTTTACCGCCGTGTTTCTCAATCTGGCCATAGCGCTGCCCGGAGGTTCCGAGTGGCACGGACAGCAGGCCATGGAGATGGTCTATGGGGCCGTGCCACGTATAATGGCCGCGAGTTTTGCCGCATTCGTATGCGGCTCGATGACGAACGCATGGGTGATGCACCGCATGAAGCTCACCGCCGTGCGGCGTGGCAGCGACGGCGCCGGGAGTTTCTCGCTAAGGGCCGTGGTCTCGACCCTGTGGGGTGAGGGGGTGGACTCGCTGATATTCTTTCCCTGTGCTTTCGCCGGTGTGCTGCCGGCGGATGTGATTGTGTCGCTTATCGTTACGCAGACGCTCCTGAAAACCCTCTACGAGATAATGATTCTCCCGGTGACGGTGCGGGCCGTATCCCTGCTCAGAAAGCTGGAGACGTCCTCCCCGACATGAGCGCATAAGGGCGCTGTTGCTGCATACGGCACTGCGCAGGCAATATGCTCCCGGAAGCTAAAACTGCGAGGTTGAGAAGTTTATTAGAACTTTTTTTGCTGATTTTGGCTCCGAAATAGCGCGTGATTCAAAAAAAAGTGCGATATTTGCACTTGCAATTCCGCACACCCTCGACAGGTGTGCGTTATTCTGCTGACATTCAGCATCAAACAGATTTTTGTAACATAAAATATTAACAGCAACACAAAGCTATGACTAAAGCAGAAATCGTAAACGAGATTTCAAAGACCACCGGCATTGAAAAAGCTGCCGTTCTCGAAACCATCGAAAAGTTCATGGAAGTGGTTAAAGATTCCCTCGCTCACGGCGAACCCGTATATCTTCGCGGCTTCGGCAGCTTCATCATCAAGACCCGCTCGCAGAAAACAGCCCGCAATATCTCCAAGAACACTACCATCATCATACCCGAGCACAACATCCCCGCCTTCAAGCCCGCAAAGTGCTTCATGGAGGATGTAAAAGCCTGAAAACCATTCACCCTTAACTATCATATTTGATTATGCCAAGCGGAAAGAAAAGAAAAGGCCACAAAATGGCCACCCACAAGCGTAAAAAACGTCTGCGCAAGAACCGCCATAAGAAGAAGTAATGCGGCCTCACGGCCATGAGATTTCTTCCGCAGGGCGCCGTCGCCAGGCCTGCCACGAGCGGCCGGTAGGCGGCGCTGCGGTTTTTTAAGGGGGCGTTGCGCCCCCGCACCATACCATTCCGAGTAATAATGAAAAGCGAACTAATCGTTGACGTACAGCCCAAGGAGGTCTCCATAGCCCTCCTTGAGGACGGGCGTCTGGTCTCTCTGCAGAAGGAGAGCCGGACGCTTGCCTATGCCGTCGGCGACATATACCTCGCGAAGGTCAAGAAGCTGATGCCCGGCCTGAACGCGGCGTTTGTCAACGTCGGCTACGAAAAGGACGCCTTCCTGCATTACCTGGATCTTGGTCCACGTTTCTCTTCATTCGCGGAGTTCATGAAGGAACTCCCCAAAGGGGACTCCAAAGCCCCCATGCCACAGGTGCAGAAACTCACCTTCCGGCCTGACATCGACAAACAGGGCACGGTCGTAGACCAGCTTGCCAAAGACCAGGAACTGCTGGTGCAGATTGTCAAGGAGCCCATCTCCACGAAAGGCCCCAGGCTCACCACCGAGATTTCATTCACCGGGCGCTACATGGTGCTTATCCCCTTCTCCGACAAAATATCCATCTCCCAGAAGATACGTACCGGCGGCGAGAAATCGCGTCTGCGCCATCTCGTAGAGTCCATACGGCCGCGCAACTTCGGCGTGATAGTGCGCACCTCCGCCGAAGGCAAATCCGTGGCAGAGCTCAATCACGAGCTTAAGACCCTGATGAAATGCTGGGAGGACGCACTTGAAAACGCCCGCCGCGCCACGGCTCCCGCATTGGTATTCGAGGAGGAGAGCCGTATCGTAGGGGTGCTGCGCGACATATTCTCCCCCGACTTCGAGAACATCTATGTCAACGATGCCGAGATTATGGGGCAGATACAGAAATATGTCAGCCTTATAGCCCCGGAGAAGAAGGACATCGTAAAGCTCTACAAGAAGGACGAGCCGATTTTCGACCATTTCAACATCACGCGACAAATCAAGTCGTCGTTCGGCAAGACCGTCTCCTTCAAATCGGGAGCATACATAATAATCGAACACACCGAGGCGCTCCACGTGATAGACGTGAACTCGGGAAACCGCACCAAGGCAGGTACCGACCAGGAGAACAACGCCCTGGAGGTGAACCTCCGTGCCGCCGACGAGATAGCGCGCCAGTTGAGGCTGCGCGATATGGGCGGCATCATAGTCGTTGACTTCATTGACATGAACAAGCCCGAGCACCGCCAGGCTCTCTACGAGCATATGCGCGAGGTGATGGCCAATGACCGCGCCCGTCACAACATCTTGCCTCTGAGTAAGTTCGGCCTCATGCAGATAACCCGCCAGAGGGTGCGGCCGGCGCTGGATATAATCACCGCCGAGAGCTGCCCCTCATGCTTCGGAAAAGGGGAGGTGCAGCCGTCGCTGCTGTTCACCGACACGCTCCATCAGAAGCTCACCTACCTGGTGAAGGATATGAAGGCCCGCGACTTCGTGATGTATGTCCATCCCTTTGTCGATGCCTACCTTAAGAAGGGCATAATCTCCATCTACCGCCGCTGGCGCATGGAACTCGGTGCCCGGTTCAAAATCCTCCCCAGCCAGGAACTGGCCTATCTGCAATATCGTGTGCTCGACTCAGAGCGCAACGAGATTGACCTCAAAGAAGAGAAAGACCTTGACAAATCGTCATCGGAGAAAAACAAGACAAAAGCCAAGAACCGCGTAAATCAGGAATAAGGGATGCGTCCTCCTGACCCGCCGTCAGACCGCCGCATCCGAGAGCGTCCGCGCTCCCACCTGTCCCCCACACATAAACCGCCGTGACGGATTCCCCCCACGGCGGTTTCTTTTATGCATTGCCATCCTCTCAAAAAGAACTGAAGCCCCACCTGTTATACTCCTTATGCCCCGTGTTTTTTTGTTTTGTTTTTTGTGTGGCCGGATGGTAGTGGCGCCGGACCTCCGGGACGGCAGGCCACCCGAAGAGGCGGA
>CAJUBM010000096.1 GCA_910584735.1 uncultured Muribaculaceae bacterium | reverse complement strand
TAGTGGCGCCGGACCTCCGGGACGGCAGGCCACCCGAAGAGGCGGAGTCGGAGAATAGTCAACTATTTTTTGAGAGGATGTTAGCATTTTTGATTCTGCTGCGCCTCTTCGGGCGGCCTGCCGTCCCGGAGGTCCGGCGCCACTACCATCCGGCTACTATAACTGTAAAGCAAAGGCGGTGTGTCAAAATTCAATTTTTTGACACACCGCCTTTAAAGAATTAGAATCCTGTTGTATCAGTTGGAAATCGAAGGTCAGTCAATCTTTATTACGAGGAAATTCGATTTCTCCCAGAAGGCTCCGGGGTTTGTTATTTTCAGAGTGTAGCTGCCGTTGGCGTCTTTTACGAGTTCGTAGGACGATGCGGGCTGGTTGGTCATAACCTTTGCTTTCTTCGAGTAGAGGGGTATGGAGTGAAGCTGGGTCTTGTCTCCCTTTATGAAGTTCGCCGTAGACTGGTCGCCGGGTAGTACCTTGGTCTTGCGGAGGAATCCACTTTCGATAACCTTCTTGGCCTTTAGTTCCTTGTTGGTGCCGATAACGTAGTAGCAGGTGTTGAGTTCGGCGTTGAGTTCGGCGGCGCGGGCCTGGGCTGCGCTGCGTTCTTCCGATACGTTTGCCACCGTGGTGTTCAGCGAGTCTACCGAGTTGTTAAGCTGGTCGATTTTTATGTTGGCTGAAGCCAGTTCGTTGCGCAGGGTCTGGATTGTTCCTTCCTGGTCGGCAATCTGTTTTTTCAGGGTCTCGATGGAGCGTTGGAGCGTTTTGTTGTTGGCACTTGCATCGCCGAGTTTCTTTTCCAGTTCTGCCAGGCGGTCGCGGTTCTTCTGGAGGGTCTGCTGGATGGCGAGGATATCGTTGCGTATCTGCTGGCGCTTGTTCTGAGCCTCGGGCGACATGCCGGTAGTGGCGTCCAGGATATTCTCCATCTGTTTAATCTGGGACAACCCTTCCGAGACATCGTTCATAAGCATAAGAAGTGAGTCCTGGTTTGCCAGGGCCACGCGCAAGGAATCGGACGTGGTCGGATAGTTCCCTTGCTCATCGTTCTGTCCTTTTTCGTTGTGGCATGCTGTGCCCATTACTGCCAGCGCGGCGAGGGCGATTGCTGCAAACTTTTTCATAATTAAATAGTTTAGTACGTTTTTTCGTAATAGGGTCTCGGCCTTATCGGCATCTGCGGGACAGAGGAATGAGTCTATGTTGTCTCGTCAGTGGTGGCGGAGGGCCGATATTTGTTTTGATGAACTTTTTTATGCTCGCTACGGACACGATTGCCCGACACTACAATAACAATCTCTCCTCGCGGATTGTTCTGTAAGAAAAAATCATGTAGCTCTCCCAATGTGCCGTTATGGGTCGAATTGTGCAGTTTAGAAATCTCGCGCGACACTGAGGCATCCCTGTCAGCGCCGCATGCTTCAATCAAATCACCAAGTGTCTTTATGAGGCGGAGCGGGGATTCGTATATTATGAACGTCCGTTCATCGGCGGCGAGTTCGGCCAGGCGGGTGGCGCGTCCTTTTTTCGGAGGAAGGAAGCCTTCAAAACAGAATCGTTCGCAGGGGAGACCCGAGTTTACCAGCGCCGGGACGAAAGCCGTGGGGCCGGGCAGCGTCTCGACTTCGATACCCCGCAGCCTACATTCGCGCACGAGCATGAATCCCGGATCGGAAATCCCGGGGGTACCGGCGTCCGACACCAGCGCTATGTCTTGTCCGGCAAGTAGCGATTCTGTTACTTTCGAGAGGGTCTCATGCTCATTATATTTATGGTGTGAGGCCATAGGGGTGGTTATCCCGAAATGGCGCATGAGTGTGGCGCTGGTACGCGTGTCCTCCGCCAGAATCAGCGACACGGAGCGCAGTGTCTCTATGGCTCGCGGGGCCATGTCGTTTAGATTGCCCACCGGGGTGGGTACAACGTAGAGTTTTCCGTTAGCTTCGCCCATAGGATTTTATTATTCGAATACTGTTGAAATGACACTGAGAAATTCTTTAGCTGTCTTTTGCCTTAGGTCGATCCCGTATCGGTCGGTAAGCACCCGGCGCACTTCATCCACTGAGCGTGATTGCCCTATCTCGCCGAGGGCGGTGTTGAAAAGCGTTTCGCTGCCGTTGAAGAGTTCGCGGCGGAACAGGAACATGTCGTTTATAGAGAAAAGTTGTCGCCAAAGCGACAGGTCTACGGCCTCGGTAGTTGGTATCGGCTCCTGAAGGTTTGTTTCCGGCTCCTCCTCTTCGCTCTCCTCCTCTTCCTTATATTCATACCCTTGTCCGTCTTGCTCCTCTTGTGTTATATAGCTTTCGGGTTCTTCCGGAGGTGTAGTTTCGGCAGCTTCGGAGATGTGTACCTCGGATATTTCCGAGGTCTCTGTTTCGCCGCCGGTTTCCTCGTCCTTGTCAGGTAGGTTTGATGCGAGTTCGGCAAGCTGGATTATGAGCAGTTTGGTGTCGGCATCAAGGACAGAGGCTCCCGAGTCTTTGGCAGACAGGAGGTTCTCGGCAATATCTGCCGTGACGGTGAGCATTTTGTCTATTATCGGGTTCATAGTCTGCTGTTTATTTGTCTTTAGCGATGAAGGTGTCGAGCAACATCTGTTCTGCTGATGCCACTACCTCTTTACGGGGGCAAGAGAAGCCGTTGACCATAATTACTACAACGTGCGATGGAGCGCCATGTTCATCAAGTTTGTATCCGGCGTAACATTGCACCCCGCGCATACTGCCGCTTTTCAACACTAATCTGCCGGCGAGGGGAGTGTCTTTTAGGAGGCGGCGTACGGTTCCTTCCTCTCCGGCAGCCGGAAACAGTTTGATGTAATTCCCGGCGTAGGGCGATTTTGCCATCATTGCGAGCAGGTCGGACATGAAGCGAGGGGTCAGACGGTTGTCACGAGCCAGCCCGGAGCCGTCGTAGATAGCCATCGGGGTAGACAGGTTGAGCCCCGATGAGGCAAGGAGCTTTTTCTCGCGGGTTACCGCTTCATCGGTGTTACCTCCGGGTGAAAGTGATCGCAACATCCCCTCGGCAAACATATTGTCGGAGCGTACCATCATACTTCTCATAATCTCGCTTCCTTTGGGTGACCGGCGCGAATAAATCAGTGTCGGTTTCCCCGCTATATCAATTTCTTCATCAAGGATATAGACTCCGCGAGATTCCAATGCTCCGCATAACGCGTCATAGAAATTCCCGGGAGGGTCGGGCATAGCCCTGTCTGCACCTACGGTATTGTCGCGGAAGTTTATTGCATAATGACCGGCCCCGTAGCTCCATTTGAAATCTTCGGTCATCCAGTGGGTGGAAGGCCCGCTTTCCGGGACTATGGATGAGTCGAATATAATCTGGCCGCGAATTGAGTCTATGCCGAGGTTGGAGACATGAGCGGCGATACTGTCGTGCAGGGCTTTGTTTGAGGGGAAATGTCGGCTTTCGGTGGTAGGGTCGCCTGATGCCATTATTACGAGGTTGCCGTATAGCTGGCGGTCGCGTACGGCACCTTCGATATAGGCTGAGGTGGTAAAGCACATGTCCTCTTTCCCATCGAGCATGCAGCAGGCGGCGGTGAGGCATTTGGTTATGCTCGCAGGAGATAGCGGCATGTCGGGATTGCGTTCCACTATATCTTCCCCGGATGAGAGGTCACGTATTATTATGCCAACCTTGGCCGGAACATCGAGTGGCGGAGGGGGGATGGTATCGGCCTGTGAGATACTGTCGGGTGGTGCGATATTGTCGGGTGTGGTTTGTGTATGAAGCGCGCTCATGGTAGGCGCGTAACATAGCAGACAGCTTATAAACAGCGTTATAAACAGCCGGAAGAGGGGTATATGTAGTGGTATATATTTCATTTTTATTCCACGAAATTAGCAATTCGATGTCCGCTTTCCAAATTTTTTATATAAAAACAGGGCAGCAGGATGAAAAAACGGTTCAGGGCTAAAGGTTTTCAAATAAAAATGCGTAACTTCGCACAAAATTTAGATATTTTTAAAAGATGGTAAGCAAGACACGCGATAAGCTGATTGACGTGGCGCGTCAATTGTTCGCCCACAAGGGGGTGGAGAATACCACCATGCTTGATATCGCCAACGCCTCGGAAAAGGGGCGGCGTACCATCTATACTTATTTTAAGAACAAGCGTGAGATTCATCAGGCAGTCATAGAGCGTGAGAGTGAACAGATTGTCTCACGTCAGCGCCAGATTCTTGACAGCGATGCTTCGGCTACCCGGAAACTGTCGGATTTCCTACATGCCCGCCTTGACATTGTAAAATGTCCTACGGGGCGTTTCCTGCCCGAGAATGTGTCGGATATTCTGCGTCTCGATTTCAAGAGGGCTGAAAAGACACGTCGCCTTGCGGCCAAAAAAGAGGTGGAGATTCTGAGTCGGATTCTTGAAAAGGGGGTGGCTGACGGAGAGTTTTCCCCACAACAGGCTCGTCGTGCCGCTGCTATGACGGTGGTGGTGATGCAGGGATTTGACCATCCGAACTGTGCTGCATCGCTCGAGGCTTTCGGTTTCGACCGAGGTGATTCCGAGGAAGCCGTTATTGAGTTTATCCTATGCGGCTTGAAACGGGAATCATAATCTTGGCATGGTGTCTGTCCGCTTTATCTGATTTGGAAACCTGAAAATACAACTATAGATTTATGAAATTACTTGAAGGAAAAACCGCTGTTGTAACCGGTGCCGCCCGTGGTATCGGAAAGGAGATAGCGCTGCGTTTTGCACGTGAGGGTGCCAATATCGCTTTCACGGATCTCGTAATTGACGAAAACGGAAAGAAAACCGAGGAGGAGATTGCCGCCCTCGGCGTGAAAGTGAAAGGTTATGCTTCAAATGCCGCCGATTTTGCCCAGACTGAGGAGGTGGTTAAGGAGATACATAAGGATTTCGGCTCGATAGACATCCTTGTAAACAATGCCGGCATTACGAAAGACGGCCTTATGATGCGTATGACCGAGGCTCAGTGGGACGCGGTTATTGCCGTGAACCTTAAGAGCGCGTTCAACTTTATACATGCCGTGCTCCCCATAATGCTGCGCCAGAAACATGGCTCGATTATAAATATGGCATCCGTGGTAGGTGTCCATGGCAATGCCGGGCAGTCGAACTATGCTGCTTCGAAAGCCGGACTTATCGCGCTTGCCAAGAGTATCGCACAGGAGGTCGGTTCGCGCAACATACGTGCCAACGCCATAGCCCCGGGCTTTATCGAGACCGCTATGACTGCCGCGCTGCCTGAAGAGGTGCGTAAGGAATGGTGCCAGAAAATACCTCTGCGCCGTGGCGGAAAGGTGGAGGATATCGCCGATGTCGCAACCTTCCTTGCCAGCGATATGTCCTCGTATGTTACCGGCCAGGTAATCCAGGTTGATGGTGGTATGAATATGTAATCGGTATTTATCCGTATTCATAATAACACCCGGGGGATGTCGAATTTCGACATCCCCCGGGTGTTATTATGTTGAAGCATCATCTGTCCCCATTAGAATAGCGGGAACGAGGAGTTTGTGTAGACAAACTTGCGTTCGAACTCCATATCAGACATGGAGGCGAGCACTATTATGCCCTGTATGAAGGTCACGATGGGCCATATGCTCCAACATGTGAGCAGGGAGAAGAGGATACACAGCAGCCCGGGTACTACTTTGTTGAGGTAGAAGTATTGTACGCCGAATGAACCCAGGAGAAGCGCTAGCACACCGAAAGTGGTGCGGCTTTTCGGAGAGATATATCCTCCTGTGGGATAGCCCGGCTGATACCCCTGGTTGTTATAGCCATAATTGTTGTATCCCTGCTGATACCCCTGTTGGTACCCTTGGTTGGGAGGTGTCTGTGGGTTTTGGTAGTTCTGCTGGTATCCTGTGTTCTGATAATTCTGCCGGTAGCCTTGGTCTTGAAACTGTTGGTTGTAATAACCTTGGTTCGGACAACCTTGGTTTTGGAAGTTCTGGGACTGACGGAATTCACCCTCTCCGGCTTGGTTGTAACCGGGCTGTGGATTATCAGAGGTCCAGCCGTTGTTTTGTTGCTGCTTGGTTCCCTCGGGGTTATGCTGTTGCTCCTGGCCGGATTCGGAGGTGTTGTTCTGCTGTTCCGGATTATCGTTTTGCTGGTTCATACGTTATGTTTTTTACGTTTGATGTTTCTCGTAGGGGAAAGGTTGCACAAGGGAGTATAAAAATTTTTTAGAACAAAGATTGCGCTATCCTATTTCTGCATCACTCGTGCCAGATAGCGCTTGTCTTCGCGTTCCTTTATGGTTTGTCGTTTGTCATATTCCTTCTTGCCGCGACCTATGCCGATCACCAGTTTCGCGAAACCTCGTTCGGATATGAACAGCCTCAACGGCACGATGGTGAAACCGGCCTCCGCCCCTGATTTCTGTATTTTCTGAATCTCCTTTTTGTTAAGGAGCAGCTTGCGGTCGCGCCGTTCGGTATGGTTGTTGTATGTGCCGTAGAAATATTCGGCTATGTACATGTTCTTGACCCATACCTCGTTGTTGGCAACATAGCAGAACGTATCGGCCAGGGATGCCTTTCCCTGGCGTATGGATTTAATCTCGGTGCCGGTGAGTACAAGCCCGGCGGTATATGTGTCGCCTATTGCGTAGTCGAATGTGGCGCGTCGGTTTTTTATGTTTACTTCTTTGAATTTCATAGTTGTCGGATTGTATGTCCTCCGTGGTTTTTAAACAAGCGCGTTGAACATAAAGTTAAGCAGATAATATGCTCCGAGCACCGAGGCGGAGGCAAGAATCATATAAAGCCCTTCCTGACGAGGCTCTACCCCGAGGAATCCGCATCCCTTCCACAATATGAAAATCACATAGAAAGGCAGGAACTGGATTATGGCAAGCTGCACCTTTATCACGTTCGCGAGGAGTATTACCAACGCGATGAATCCTACGGACATCATTACCACGAGTGCCAGTTTGCGTTGGTCCTGTTTCTTGGCGGCAGCCTTGTCTACGAAGCGGGGCATGAAAGAGGACATGGAGTATATAGCCAGGTGGTAGGTGAGGAACATAGATACAAAGCCGATGATGGCCGATGCCGTACATCCCAGCATGTCATTTGCTCCGTATAATAGTCTTACAAAGGCTGATACAGAGCATATCCCGATGAGCGGAAGGAAGGCATGCAGATATAGGTGGCGCACGTTTATGATACGTTCGTCAAGGTCGTAAGCTACATCTTCCCAGCCTTTTGCGGGACTCAGTATAATCTGGAACAAATATTTTAGGAAACTGCCCACGGTTGTTTTTCGTTTTTAGCTTACAAAATTACGCAAAATACCTGACATATCTGTTTTGTATGAAAAGTTTTGAGGTCGTAATCGTTCAATCAGAAAAGAAAACTTTAAAAACAACCTTGTAACGAGAAAAAATCATTACTTTTGCGGTTTAAGAGGATGAAGCCGAACCGGCTTCGGTTCCTGAGTGAATGAGACAGACAGGTACAATAGCATAGTGATGGAAGAAAAGATTGTAACCAATAAGGAGAAAGAAGATATCGGGATATTGAAGGACCGGGAGCTACTGGCTGTCCCCGGTCTGTATCGCGGTTTGTTGCGGGCCGTAGGTGACTGCTGCACGGATGCGGAACGGCACGGACTTAGAAACATATTATCGGAAGGAGCGGAAAAAGGTGGATTCGGACGGGACAAGTTCGGGTTCAGCCATCTTACACGTTCGATGCTTACCGCTACAGCTTTGTGTGAACGCGTCAGTCCCGACCGGAACATGGTGGTGGCCGTGCTGCTGTATCATCTATGCCAGGACGGCGGTATGTCTCTGGATGAGATAAGCAAGATATGGGGAGACGATGTGGCAAAGATGGTAGGGGGACTTTTGAAAGTATCCACTCTCTATAGTCGCGGGGCTGCCGTGGAATCTGAGAATTTCCGGCGTCTGCTGATGGCGTTTGCGGATGATATACGTGTTATCATAATTATGATAGTGGACCGCCTGGTGCTTATGAAACTCATAAACCACCATCCGGCGGAGCGACTTGTAAGAGATGTGGCTTACGAGGCAAACTATCTGTATGCCTCTCTGGCTCATCGCCTGGGGCTCTATTCTATAAAGTCGGAACTGGAAGATATGTCGCTTAAGTACACCGACCGTGATACCTATACCCGTATCGCAAAGGGTCTGAATGAGCGGAAGGCGCAGCGCGATGCCTACATATCTGACTTTATAAACCCCGTAAAGGAACGGCTTGAAGCCGCCGGTCTGAAGTTTGATATAAAGGGTCGCACCAAGTCGATTTTTTCGATATGGAACAAACTGCGTAAGCAGAAAACGGATCTTGACCACATATACGATCTTTTTGCCATACGCGTCATAATTGATACTCCGTCCGAAAAGGAGAAAAGTGACTGCTGGATGGCTTATTCCATAATAACGGATATGTATCGGCCAAATCCGTCAAGGATGAAGGATTGGATTTCCATCCCCAAGAGCAACGGCTACGAGTCGCTGCATATAACCGTGGCAGGCCCCGGAGGAAAATGGGTGGAGGTCCAGATACGTACACGTCGTATGGATCTCGTAGCCGAGAAGGGGCTTGCCGCCCATTGGCGCTATAAGGGGATAAAGAGCGAGGGCGCGTTGGATGCGTGGATGAACAATGTGCGCGACATCCTCGAGACTGCCGAGTCCGGGCCGATGGAACTTGTGCGTAATTTCCGTATGGATATCTACGATAAGGAGGTGTTCGTGTTTACTCCAAAAGGTGATCTTTTCCGCCTGCCGGCAGGAGCATCGTTGCTTGATTTCGCGTTCAACATTCATTCGCGGCTCGGATGCCAGTGTATAGGCGGACGTGTGAACGGCAAGAATGAGAAGCTCGGTTATAAACTGCGGTCGGGAGACACGGTGGAGATACAGACGTCTTCTTCCCAGCTTCCAAAACGCGACTGGTTGAATCTCGTGGTCACTTCAAAAGCCCGTTCAAAGATTCGCCAGACACTTAAAGAGCAGGAGAACCGTTTGGCGCAACTGGGGCGCGAGATTCTTGAACGCAGGTTTAAGAACCGGAAGATAGAACTTGACGAGGCTCTTCTCAGCAGGATGATTAAGAAGTTGGGCTTCAAGACGTTTACGGATTTCTATAATGATATTGCCGATGAACGCCTGGATGTTGCCACGGTGGTTGACAAGTATCTTGCTTTCGATGCACAGACAGATTCACAAGGTGAACGCCATTCTGCCGAGGAGTTCACACTGATGCCCCCGCAGGAGGCGCAGCAGGGTGGAGCGACATCGGAGGACGTCCTTGTGATAGGGAACGATGTAAAGGGGCTGAACTATAAGTTTGCCAGATGCTGCAACCCGATATACGGCGATGATGTGTTCGGTTTCATCTCGTCCGACGGGGTTGTGAAGATACACCGTTGCGACTGTCCCAACTCACAGGATATACGCCGCCGCTATCCCTACAGGGTTATAACCGTAAAATGGTCGGGTAAGATTGGCGAACATTTTGCGGCTACCCTGAGGGTGGTGGGATCGGACGACATCGCCATAATAACCAATATCACATCTATAATTTCAAAGGAGAGGAACGCTTCGATGCGCAATATAACCATTGACTCAAACGATGGTTTGTTCCAGGGGCATATAACCGTAGGGGTTGCTGACACGGTGACCCTTCAGGGGTTGATTAAAAAAATCAAGGCGGTGAAAGGTGTAAAGGATGTGCAGCGCTCTCGTTGAAGATGCCTCGGGTTGTTAAATTAAGTAAAATAAAGCGGGGTGATAAGGCAAAGTTTTGGCGTCAAATTGTCACTAAAGTATCTTTGCATAGATTATCACCATAAAAGATACATAGGAATATGAAGCTATCCTCATCAATCATATTATTTTCGGCAGCGGTTTTTGCGGCCGGATGCTCGTCCGGGAATAAACAATCCTCATCGGATGCGGAGAATCTGTTGGAGCAGGCCAGGGAGGCCGTTTCGGCCAACCAGGGCGCACGGGCGTTGGCTTTGCTTGATTCCCTTACGAACGGTTATCCCTCGGATGTGGAATGTGTCAGGGGCGCCATAGAGTTGCGTCCTAAAGCGATAGAGATTCAGACTTTGGAGGATATATATCGTTGCGACAGCACCATGGAGGCTTCAAAGAAGCAGATTTCTGCACTTAGAGAGTCTTTGAAATGGGTTCGCGAGCCGCGTATGGTAGAGGGATTCTGGGTGGATGCCAAGACTTACAACCCTTCGTTTATGAACACTACGGCCATACAGGCCAGGGTGTCGGAAATAGGTGAGTTCTATATCGTATCGTCTGTAAACCCGGGTGTAGGACACACGGCGCTATCTTTGTCGGACGGCGGACGCACGGCCACCACACCCGCAGTGCCTTACGATGGGGAGAGCAACTACCGTATAGCCGGCGGTGAGGTTATAACATTCTCTCCCGAACAGTCCGACTCCATCGGGAAGTTCGCTGCCGAAAATGCATCCCGGCCATTGACACTCCGCTTCACAGGGGGCAAAGGAAAGACAATGAAACTCTCGGCTGCGCAGACAATGGCAATCGCGAACGCATATCTTTTAGCAAAGGCTATGGAGGCCGGCAGGAATAGTGATGTAGAACGGCAGCGGCTCCAAAAACAGCTTGAACTTGCCAGGTCGCAGCAAGAGCGGCTTGCCGGGAAAACCAAGTGATTATTCTTCAGGCTTTATCGGACGTAATACCCGGCATGGATTCCCGACTGCTATAACGTTTGGAGGAATGGGGCGCGTGACCACGGAGCCTGCGCCGATAGTTGTGTCGTCCCCTATGCTTACGCCGGGAAGTAGTACTGTGTTACCGCCTATCCATACGTTATTCCCGATTGTGACAGGTTCGGACCATTCATATCCCTCATTGCGCCGTTTCGGATCCAACGGATGGCAGGCAGTGTAGATGCTTACATTGGGCCCGATGAAAACGTTGTCGCCGATGGTGACTTTCCCTTCGTCAAGAATCGTAAGGTTGAAGTTGGCAAAGAAGTTGTCGCCTATATGTATATTGGCTCCGTAATCGCATCTGAAAGGCTGGTTCACGGTAGGGTTTTTACCGCAAGAGCCTAAAATATCGCGCAGGGCTTTTTCAAGAGATGCGATGTCGGTAGGACGGATATCGTTGAAATCTCTTATCTTATCACGTGTCAGGGTCAACAGTGAGGTCAATGCCGGATGTAGGGCGTAATATTCCCGGCCACTCAACATCTCGTCCCATATCTCATTGAAGGGGGAATTATCGGTAATCTGATTCATTGTGTGGATAATTTTATGATCTATGTGTTTTATGAATGGATCTAAAGTATAACAAGTAAATGTGTCATAATTCGGAGATACCAATCTTCCAATAAAAAACATTATCCGAGGTAACTTTATAGTGGCGCCGGACCTCCGGGACGGCAGGCCACCAGAAGAGGCGG
>CAJUBM010000095.1 GCA_910584735.1 uncultured Muribaculaceae bacterium | reverse complement strand
AAGTGTATATTTTCGTCTGCAAATGCAAACGTACACTTTTGGGTATGGCAAGGAATTTTCAACGGCTGTAATTTTGCATCAGTAAAATCAACAAAACTTACGCCGATGAAAATATTATCTAATTTCGCACTTCTAATCCTGGCATCTGCCTCGGCTTTTGCACAGGCTCCCAACGATTCCATAACGGATTCGTGGGAGAAAGAGCTTGAACTCAACGAAGTTGTCGTTGTGGCAAAACGCCCTGTTGTAAAGCAACAGGAGGGTAAGCTCGTCTATCTCGTCAAGAACGACCCCTATGCCAAGGGTCTTGACGGAGAATCCGTACTTGACCGCGTACCCCGTGTTTCCGTGAATAACGGTGCTGTCACCGTTGCCGGCAAAGGAACCGTCCGTTATATAATTGACGGCATACTTATGGAACTCGATGTTTCTGCCATGTCTATGCGCCTTAAAAGCCTGCAAGCGGAAGATATTGAGAAAATCGAGTTGCTGACAACGCCACCCTCCCGATATGCAGCAGAACCCAATGCTGTATATATCTCAATCACCACTCGCAATGAAACTCTCGGCTCCAAAGGCAACCTGTATGGCTCGTTAAGTTATGGGGATAAACTACGCGAATATGTCAGCGGTAGCGTCAGCCATACCACAAGAAAAATCGAAATGTCGCTTGATGCAAGCGTGATGAACAATTACGGCACCAACGACAACGATATGGAATACATATTTTCCGACGGCACCCCCTCCCGTTTATCCTCCACTCGGAATAAATTGCACCTGTTTGATGCCGGGGTAAATGCTCTGTTCAGATACAAATTTACCCCTGATATGAATATCGGCCTGATTGCAAACTACAATTACGAAGCCTCCTCCAACAACGGAACCAACTTTACCGATTACGGCGGATATTCCTCATCATCGCAGACCACTTCCAAATCACGCCCTAACAATGCCCTTACTCTTACCGGCTTCTATGACTGGAATTTCGGAAACAAGGGCGAGTCCTTACAGCTGACTTACAATTATTTCAACCGTCATAGCCCTGAACTGTCGGATATTACAACCACATACAGCGTTAACTCCGACCCTTATGAAGTACACGAAGACGGCAAGAGCAATTACCGTTTTCACAGCGGTAAAGCGGACTTCAAACTCCCTTACAGCTGGGCGGAATTGGAAACAGGTGTCGCTTATACCGACATACTCAATTCTTCCGACAACTCTATGATGTATGCTTATGGCAACGGTGCCACCCCAAATACCGAAACCAATATTTTTGACTATTCGGAGCGCGTAGCCGCAGCATATATCACCGCCTCCCGTGGTTTTGGCGCAGGTGTTTGGGGTAAAATCGGATTGAGATATGAATACACGTGGACGAAAGGCAAACAAATCTCCCTATCTCAAATTGACCGCGACAACTACGGACACCTATTCCCGACTTTCAACCTCTCCTGGAATAAAGACCGCATCGGTTCTTTCAATATAAGTTACTCAATGGGTATGGGTCGTCCGAACCTGTGGGAGCTTAATCCGTTCAGATACTATTCCACTACCGACGAGTATTCCGCAGGAAACCCTGCTTTAAAACCTACCATATACAACAATGCCGAGATAAATTACTATGGACTCGGAGGTTTATATGCCGTGCTCTACACCTCATTTGCATCTGATGCTATCGGATATGTCAACAGATTTGACGAAACAGGCACTATAAGCACAATTCCATATAATTGCCTATCTACTAACAAGACAGGACTCTATGCCAATTACAGACGCACATTCTTTGACCGTTGGGAGATAGGTGCCGGTGGTGAGGTATTCCGCACATATTCGCACAGCGATGTTCCCGATTTCAAAATCAAAAGTATGGAAGACTGGTCCGGCAAACTTGAACTGACAACCAACGTAATGCTCAACCGACAAAAAACACTGATTTTCAGTGCTCAATTTACACACTTCTTCCCGTGGCAGCAGAACTTGATAAATTACGACTCATTCCAAATTCTCAATTTCTCCCTCAGATACTCATTACTCAACGACCGACTCAATCTGCGATTGAGTGCAAATGACATCTTCGGGTGGAACAAGACAAAATCAAAAGAGCATTACGCAGACTATACCATACGGCACACTTTCAACGCCCACCCGGCTGCTGTGCTGTTTGGAATAAGCTACCGCTTTGGACGTGATAAAGTCAACGGAGTATGGCGTGACTCCAAGGAAGACCAGTCCGGCAGAACAAAATAGACAACAAATATTTCATGCAAGAATGGGGCTCCCGGCGAGAGTCGGGAGTCCTTTATAACATTTGAACAATAACGCAGTATGAAACATCTTATCACAATAATTCTTATCGCCCTGTTTGCTGTTCCGGCAGATATTATGGCTCAATCATGGAATTTTGGGATTGAAGCCGGATATGTTAACAACACCCTCGATGTAAGCGAATATAAGGCCACCGCCCGAAGCGGTTTTAAGTTTGGCCTTGATGCCGAATACCAACTTGCCAATAAAATATGTTTGGAGGCAGGGCTTGCGTATATCCGAAAGGGTGCCACAACTTCCGGCATACGTTTGTCAGGCACCGAAATCAACGCTATCAAATTTGCGGAAATGGACTATTTACAGCTGCCGGTGATGATTGGCTATAAATTCAACATAGGCAATCATTTCAGCATCAAACCCTTCGTAGGCGGCTACTATGCCGTAGGTGTCGGAGGGTATGCGCTTATAGACGGCGTAGATGCCTTTAACCAACCATATACCGAGAGGACATCTACATTTTCCGGCACCGACGGAACGGTTTATCGTCCCTGTAACCGAAACGACGGAGGACTCGCTTTCGCTCTTAACATCGGGTATCGCAACTTTTCAATCAAGGCGGAATACGATTTAGGACTTGCGACCGCAACCTATTATGGCAACGGCAAGCAACGGACTTTTTCGGTGTCGTTGGCATATTGGATTTTCAAATAACCTTAAACACCTAATCATACAACATAGATTATCCTCGGCAGCGATTGTCGGGGAATTTCTTAATGTGTTCCGGCGCCACCGCGCCGTCGCGCTAATGCGGCAAGCCGTCGAGCTTGTAATCTCGACCCGTTGAGGGCGTATATCGCTAACATAGACAGCGGACTTCGGATCTATCCTGATGATAGAGCCGGAGTCCGCTGCCATTCCGTGCCCCTCGGCCACCCCCGAGGGAGAGCGGTATCACTCCGAGGGCGCTTCGCAAAGATAAGGACTGCGACCGTTCATTACGGCCTCTATCTCCGGGAGGCGGAGTATTCGCAAAGAGCCTTACAGCGGTGTTCCGGCTGCACAGGACACAGGGCTGCAATTCTATGGCGCATCATCGGCAGTTCGGGCAATAAGAATAAAGAGTGCTTTGGCCGTCGGGGATAACCTCACGGCATAGATTGGTGTGATGCAACGGCTCGCACCGTGGGAGGCAAACATATATCATAGTTTTGCGAGGCAGTTGTTTGAGGGAGTCATACTTGTAAACACGCACGGAAGCACGGTTGATATTTCACTTCGCAAAGTTAGAACGGGTCGCCTACGCTGACAAGGGCAAGACACGTTCAGGGCAAAAATCTTCCTTTTTTCAGGCAAGCATAAAAAAGAGTATTCCACAGGGGATAAACCCTTTGCCCCGAACCCTTGTTGGCTACCGTCGTGCCGACTGGCTCAACCGTTCCCTGATTGCGGCGTAAAAATCAAACGCGCCCCGGCGCACAGTAATAACCCTCAAAAACTTCAAAACCATGACATACGTTAGCTGCATCTCCCTCGATACAAACCGCCGCCTCAAAGAATATCAAGTAGAAGTTATCACCTTCGACGGCGAAAGCGAAATAGTATATGTAATTGCCCGGACAGCCGACGAGGCACAGGAAAAGGCAGCAGCCCAGGTGCCCGACGCAGACTACACTATGGTACAAGGCTCCTGCGAATACTAATCTCCACCTCTCCAACGATAGAGGGTTGACCCCACGGGTCAACTCTCACTTTGCTCTTTCGCCCCCTACGCAGCATAATACAATCCGGCCACCGCCGGCCACCTCTAACCTCTAACCTCTAACCTTCCCCCATAGCCCCTCACGCCGACCGCCACCCAACGGAATACCGCACCGCATCGCTATCCGAGCCGACAAGCACCGCGCCTTGACCGTGAACCATTCGCCACATACGCCGTGAGAGGTTGGACTGCAAGGGGAGAGGGGGCCGCAGCCGGGTGCGCCACCCCCACAGCCTCGACCCGGGCGGTCGCATCGTTTTGGAACACGCACCCCACACGGGCGCAGATGCAAATATCTCATCGCGCTCTCTAACCTCTAACCTACAACCACTAACCTCTCACCACCAACCCTTGAAACTCCCCAACGCCAAACTTGCCGCCACCGCCGTGCCCGTGCGAGGGTCAGGCTTCGCCGACCGTGGAGCACGAGCCGCATCTGCGCACGGAGCGGTTTTGCCATTGTTCCCTGCGGTCGGCCTCCTTTGCCTTGAAGATGTCCGGGGGAGCGAGCCGGGGGCTTATTTTTCCGTCACAAAGTTAGTACGGTCATTCACTGGCGCAAGGGCAGGTGTGCGCTCCGCGTTCCCCCCTCTTTCGGCGCAAGCTCCTGCAAGAGCGTAATCACCCTTGCTTTTGGCAGCTCATTACGACCGCACTTTTGATTGTTCGTAAAAATTAAGAGCCTCGGCTCACTTCTCAAACCCCCAAACACTTCAAAATCATGGCAAAGAAAACCTCCAAAACCGCAGAAAACAAAAAGGCTAAAACCACTTCGACCCGTGCGAAGAAGCAGACCCAGGCCCCCGTCGTCGATACCAAGCCGACCCTCACCCCTAAACTCATCGTGGCGCAGCGCAAGTTCAACCGCTGGTACGTCTACTTCAAGGGCGTGGCTCCAAAAGATAATGTAGGGTGCGGCTGCAAGACAGCCCAAAGCGCGATAAGATATATGCACCTGCTCAAAGCCCGGTACGGTGCCGTTATCTCCCAAAACATCTACGACCGCCTCGCTTTCGAGGCCGCGAGAGAGGCGTAATGCCTCTCTCTTTCTCTCTCCCCTTGAAGTCCAACCTTATAAATCTCACGACGATGTACGAATACAAATGCTTCACACGACAAGGCTCATGGCGCTTCTACGCCGACTCCGATACCGATGCCCTACGGCTCGCCCTTTTCTACTGCTGGCGCGACGGCGAGGAATTTATAAAAGTGCAAAGCGACTTCGGAGGTCAGCCCTACACCCTGCGCCTCTGCAAGATTGACAAGACAAATTCGATAACCACACTTTAACCCCTGCCACACAGCGGTCGCTTCGGAAGGAAGCGACCGCTGACTGTCTTTTCGCCTCGCCGCCACCCTCCGTAACTTTGCCCCTATGATACGGATAGGCTTCTACACCCCCACGGTGATGCTCTCCGCCGACCTCCCCGACGTCAGCATCTTCACCGACCAGGACTTCGTCGACTTCCGCCTCACCTCGGGCGCGGACGTGCTGCTCGACGAGCGGTACTACACTTATAACGGCTCGGCCACCGTCGCCGACATCGCTTCTCTCATCGAGCAATATATGGTCGGAAACCCCGACCTCAATTTCTCCGAATTTATCATCGAGGCATCGGGCCCCGACGGATCCGCCGCCTCACACTCCTTCCGTGTCATCTACTGCGACCGCGCACTCGGACTCTACGACCCCTCGCAATGGCTCCTCGAAAACTTCCTCACCCTCTCCGCTTTCCGGCGCATCGCCCCCGACACCTTCTTCGAGCTGCAATGGTTCGCCACCGACCGCGAGCCAATCGCTTTCTTCATCTACGCTACATACCTCGACACCGACGGCAACACCGCCACCTACCGCTACGTCCTCTCCGGCAACGGTATGATACAGCACGGCGACGGCATAAACCGCGAGTTCGTTATGCTCGCCGATGTCCGCGCAAAGATACAGGCCGCAACCAAAGCCGCCACACCTCCCACGCTGCTCTCCGTCACCGCACGGTGCGGCGAGCGTTCACTGACCCTCTTTGTCGACCCGGCTCTCGCCGACACCCTCCCGTTCCATTACACTAACTGCTTCAACGTCGCGGAACAGCTCATACTCCCTCACGCCACCACCCACAAAATCAAGGCCGACCGCTCTATCGCCACCCTCGGTAAATCCGCACGCTTCTACAACGTCACCACCGCAAAGGAATACGAGGTGCAGTCTGCGCCTCTTACCTCCGACGAGTGCTTGCAGGTCGAGCAGATGCTTACCTCTCCCGTCGTCCGTATTCCCTGGGGCACCGACTCAAACCTCGCCGAAACCGACTTTGACGCTATGCTCCCAATCCTCATTACCGATTTTACCTCCGAACTTTCCGACACCGACGACAAGCCCAACTCCGTGAAATTCACTTGGCGCTTCAAGGACACCCGACCCAAATTCAACGCCCGATACTCTCCCGGCATATTCGACACCCATTTCCAACCCCCTTTCTCTTAATGGTTTTGGCGTTCCGGCGCCACAGCGCCGTCGGGCTAATGCGGCAAGCCGTCAAGCCTATGGTCTTGACCCATTCGGGCTTATATCCCTAACGCGATAATACCTCACACAATCCCATAAACCAATGAACGCAGTCCACATATCAACCGCTCGCACGATGCTAAACTCCGGCGACCCCGTCGACCTTTCCGTATGGCGCAGCGACGGCTCTATCCTCGAACTCCGCAACGTCATATCCCTGCGATATTCCTTTTACGGTGGTTGGCGAAACGTCAAAATCCTTTCCTCCGGCGAGTGCCGCCGTCTGCGCGACTGCTGCATCTTCCGCATTAACGGATTGGAGGTATTTCTTTGATAGTTCGCCGAAAATAAGTAACTTTGCAAATAATTCAACCAATCAAAATCTACAAGAAGAAAAGCAGTAGCAAAGTATTTGATTATTCGGTTGTGAAAATGTAAACTTGCCGCGTCTTTTCGCGCTCATCATATCGTCCATAACTTTGAGCCACCAACCTCAATGTTATGGACTTTTCTTTTTTCCCCGACGACTTAAATTTCAGCTCCGTGGAGCAGCTGCCCGGTCTTGAAGCCCGTGCAGCGTTCACCGTCAATTCGCAGTCGGTGTTCCGTGAGGACACCGACATAGTGCCGACGCTCATAGACGATAAGCTCTCCTATATCCCGTGGGGCGGCGACAATCAGATGCCTTTCGATATTCTCGACCTCATAGAGAAAGACGAAACCCTCGCCACCTGCCAATGCTTCAACGCCGAGGTGTGCTATGGCGCAGGGCTGCGCTACGATACCTCTCTCTCATCACCCGGCACTAAACAAGAAGTCGAGGACTTCTATTTAGACAACGACCTCGCCGCATATTTTCTCGGCGTCAGTCAGGACTTCAAGCACTTCGGCTTCGCCGTCAGTGTTCTTATTCTCAACGAGGACGGCACAAAGATTGTGCGCCTCTTGCGTAAGGAAGCCTGTTACTGCCGCTTCGCCCCTGCCGACACCGTCGGCAAAATACCCTCCGTCCTTTACGCCAACTGGCGTAAGTGCGTCGCTTCACCCTCCGACATCGAGGTCATAGACCTGCTCGACCCCTCCGCGCCGTGGCGTGATCTGCAAGACAAACTCGCCAAGCGGACGCGCAACCGAAAATTCGCAATCGTCAGCCGTATTCCCACCGTTGACTCCACCTATTACCCCATACCTTACTATGCCTCGCTGTTCAGGGGCAAATGGTACAACATCAAGCAGCTCATCGGCATAGCAAAGGAGGCGAAGCTCAAAAACCACGCACCCATAAAATACCAAATCGAAATCTCCGCCAAATATTGGGAGTCGATTTTCCGTGCCGAGGGCATCACCGACCGCCGAAAGCAACAGGAGCGCATCGTGCGTGAGAAACAATCAATTCTTGATTTTCTCACAGGCGCGGAAAACTCCGGCAAAGCGTGGTTTTCCACCTTCTACATCACTCCCGACGGAAAGGAGCAGCACGACGTTGTGATAAACAAAATCGACGCCACCAAAGAGGGCGGCGATTGGGAAACCGACATACAGGAGGCTATCAATATGATATGCTTCACTATGCGCGTACACTCAAACCTCGTCGGCTCCGTGCCCGGAAAGGCGCAGACCAACAACTCCGGCTCCGACAAGCGCGAGCTGTACACCATAGCACAGGCCCTCCAAAAGCCATATCACGACCTCCTTTTCACCGTCCACCGCATCATCATCAAATTCAACGCCTGGCAAGGCGTGACCGTCGATGTTCCTTTTATCCAACTTACAACCCTCGACGAACACCAAGACGCAAAAGAGGTCAAAGTCACAAGTGACAAGGCGTAAGGTATTCACACATCACTCATAAACATAATGGCAAAGATAATCAACAGCAACGAGGAGCTACGTTTGCTTATTCCAAATCAACTTATTACCATAAAAGGCGAAACGCCGCTCTTTGACAAACTCGCTCCGTTCCTCGACCTCGCCGAGGCGTGGGTCAAGGAAACTTTCACCTCCGAGCCGACCTACAACACAATCTGCGGCTACACAGATAGCAACCCTATCCGCATAGCCACCGCCCGGCTCGTCGTCGCCGACGCCATGCGCCGTGCCATACCCTCGCTCGACCTTGTGCTTACGCCCAACGGCTTCGCCACCGTCGGCACCCAAAACCTCGTCGCCGCATCGAAGATGCGTGTCGACCGGCTTGTCGGCTCGATGCTGACCCACCGCGACGACTGCATCGCCGCGCTCTTGCCCGAGCTGCCGGGCGCGAGCCGGTGGCTCAACTCCGACCAAGCCGCTTTCTTCGGCGCAACCCTCTTTCCGACTTTGGAAATTGTCGCCCAATCCCCAATTTCCAATTCCCAATCCTCAAAATGGGAGCGATACCTCGAACTCCGCCCCCAAATCATAGACTTGGAGGCATCGTTGGCCGAGGAATGGTTGTCGCCCGAACTGATGTCAGCGCTCCGGGCAGAAAACCTGCGCGGAGATCTGCCACCAGTCCGCCACGATGTAGTCCGCCAAATCAAGGCGCAGCTCATCGCCTACCTGCATAAAGGCTCGTTCAACAGCCGACGCCTCGCCGATATTGTCAACATCATACGCCACCGCCCCTCCGATTTTCCCGAATGGCACAGCTCCGACACCGCCCGATTGTTCACTCCCCCGACGTTCCGCAACCGCAAAGAAGCCTCCGGCTACTTCTTTTGAGCATACCCGTAGCCAACCTATGCCACCACAATATTTAATGTTTTATTGCGTTATTACTGCAAACGTCAATCAACTCACTATGAAGCAAATCCTCAATATCCTTATCCTGCTCTCTATTGTCCTGTTTACATCTTGCAACAAAGAAGATAGAGAGCCTGAATATACACCGCTTACTATTCATCGACAATTCAATACACAAACTATGCCTGTAAAATTGTCGGAACTCAAAGACTTTACCGAATACAAGGATAAAATCTTTATCGTCAATTCCATAGATGAATTGCCAGAAGACAAGTATTTCAGTACCGAGGATTTTGTGAGGGCTAACATCAATTTCTCCGAGTATTCTCTTGTTATCGTGTATCAGCTTATTTTAGGTGATATTGTAACATATCAATATGGTTGGTGTTATGATAATTGGGAAGAACGCTATCAATTCAACACCATCTATGACCGTATTAAGGACTCGGAATATGTAGACGGTGAAATTGAGAATTTCACATATTTGCGTAGTGCAATTCTTGTCCGCCGTATTCCTTCCGATGCCAAATGCTCTATTTTAATGGATATCTACGAGCATTAACTTTACGTCTTTTCCGCATAGAGGGCTTTACCGTACTTTCGCAGTGCGTTAAAGCTCTTTTTCTATGCAGACAATCTCAATAAATTTCATTGTGCCGCAGGGGTGGCACGAACTCTCCGATAAACAGCTACGCTATGTTTATCAACTGCTCGCTCAAAATTTCACCTCCGACGAGGTGAAGACCCTTTGCTTGCTCCATTGGACGGGCACCAAAGTTATTGGCAAGCAAAACAACAACGGCTACCTGCTCCGAAAAGGAAAAATCCTTTTCGAGATAACGCCGCTCACACTCGCCGAACTGCTCCCGAACCTCGATTGGCTCGGCTCGCTCCCGACTTCTCCAATTCGCCCCGTAAAACTCAAACACCGCCCCGGCATCGCCGCCGACTTCGACGAGGTGCCATTTGAGCAATACATCATCGTCGATAACCTCTACCAAGGCTATCTCCAAACACAGGACGATACGCTGCTCGACGAAATCGCCTCCGTGGTATATCCCGGCATCAAGACACCGCTTGCCCCCGACGAGCGCATCGCCATTTTCTACTGGGTCGCATCGCTCAAATCATCGCTCGCAAGCCGATACCCCGACTTCTTTTCTGGAAACCCGGAAACGGACGACGGAAACCTGCTTGCCAATTCCCAATCCCCAATTTCCCGTTCCCGCATCGAAGATGCCGTGAACGCACAAATCCGTGCCCTCACCAAAGGCGATGTCACAAAAGAGGCCGAAGTCCTCGCCCTCGATACACACCGCGCACTTACCGAACTCAACGCCCAGGCAAGAGAGTATAAACAGCTCAACTCCCAACTCAACAAGAAATGACAACCCAACTCAAAGGAACGTGGGCGGCTGATAAATTTTTCGAGAAATTGACCGCCACCAACCGCCTCGCTTTGGCCGAAGGCTTCACCTTCTGCCGCGTCAGCGGTTTGGAGGGCTTCGAGGAAGCCGTCGCGCAAATGCAGAACACCGCTGCATTTGTCTGCGTGTCGGACGTAGCCGACGGCTACACCGACCTCAACAACACACCTCGCACCCGACGCATCAAGACCGTATTCTTCGCCATGCGACACGCCGCCGAAGATATGGAGGCACGGGCCGAATGTATGGCAACCATGCGCGAGCTGTTCCGCCAATTCGCAACGCGCCTTATACTCGAAAAAGTCCGTTTGGAGCAGAACTGCATCTACCTCGACCCCCGAATATCGTTCAACGAGATAGACCGATATTTCTTCTCCGGCGCTGCCGGCGCATACTTTACAATAGCGGTAGACTGTTTTACAGATCTACGCTATTGTAAAGAGGAATGGGTGACCGGGGATTAGAAACCCGTTGAATACCTATTGTTTAAGTGATTTCATCAATCCGCCGAGGATTTTTCCAATAGTAGTGCATTTGGCTATGATGTCATTTGCCTCATTATCGGAAATGTAGCCAAGCATTTGAGCAATACGTATTTGTGTCCGCACTTCATTTAGTGAGCCGTGTGAGATAGACACAAAATTTGCAAATTCAGATTTAGAATATCTTCCATGCCCCTCTGCGATGTTCGACGGAATAGAAACAACCGCCCTTTGCACCTGACTTGTCAAGCCAAATCGTTCCTCCTGTGGAAATTTCTTTGTTAGTGCGTAAACGTCCTTGACGAGCTTCATACTCTCTCGCCAAGCATCGAGATCTTCAAAAGTTATAACTGCCATATTCTCAATCTTTGCGCAAAGATAAACATTTATGCCCAATTCCCAATCCCCAATTTCAAATTCCCAATCCGCACAAAAGGCGCGTGAACGCTATGTAAAAGCGTTCAATGCGAC
>CAJUBM010000094.1 GCA_910584735.1 uncultured Muribaculaceae bacterium | reverse complement strand
TGAAGGCCTGGCAGAAACGCATAATCTCGCGGTCGCTCTTGCCACGGGGCGAGAAATCGCTACCACCCTTGGCGCCACCCATAGGAAGAGTGGTAAGGGCGTTCTTGAAAGTCTGCTCGAAGCCGAGGAATTTCAGAATCGAAAGGTTAACGGAAGCGTGGAAACGGATGCCGCCTTTGTACGGGCCGATGGCATTGTTGAACTGCACGCGATAACCGATGTTGGTCTGCACCTCGCCACGGTCGTCAATCCAGTTGACACGGAATGTGAAGATACGATCGGGCTCTACCATACGTTCGATGATACGGTTCTTCTCGAACTCAGGATGCTGGTTGTAAACGTCGGCTACAGAAAGAAGCACCTCGCGCACTGCCTGGAGGTATTCCTTTTCACCTGGATGCTTAGCTTCCAGGGTGTTCATGATATTATTAATATCCATATCCGTTTAGATAAAAGATGTTGATAGGTTAACCGTTTTTCATTTCGGCACTTCATCTTTGGAGAGTGCCTTACTAATTCTGCGGCAAATATAGGTAAAAAACCCAAATACGGTTATCTTTTTCCGCACATTTTTTTATTGTTTAAAAACACTTTCGGCATTTTGCACACCCTTTTCTCCCACTGCCGACAACCTGTATCACAACCCCGTGAATCTACAGTTTTTTTGCCACGGATAAGCGATTTTTCCGGCCATAGTTTTTTATATCATTTTTGGCAAGATATTTGCATATTTGTTTGTTAACTTTGTAGGACTTTAATTACACGAATGAAAAAACAGATTTTCTCTGAAATAAAAGATAAGATAGAACATCTCGTAAAGGCCAGGAGGCTACGCGAGGCGTTCTCCACCACGCGTTCCCTGGCCGAGTCCATTATGAACTTCGAGGCTTCCGATGCCGTGGCCCGCGCCGAGGAAACCTACCGGCACATGCTGAGATATGCCGCATCAGGCGCTGAGGACCCGGGCCGCTCCGAGATGTCCGAACAGTTGGGAGAGGTATTGCTATCTACCACCGACACCTTGGAACGCGCCAACCTCATGATTGACGAGCCCTCCCTATATAATAATGTGGCGCGTTTTGAAAACACGCGCCCGGGAGAAAGCATAGCTTCGCTGATAGAGGAATATGCATCCCTGACAGGGAAAGGCTCGATGTTCGATTTCATAACCGGCTCCAAACGCCGCGACGAATACATCGAAAGCCTCAGGCGCCGCGAGAATCTTGAGACTCGTCTTTTTAACAAAGCCTGGGTCACACATCCTCTTTCGGCTGCCGATGCCGAAAGTCTTGAAAAAGTTTTCTCGGAAAGCATATTCCCGGAGCATTTCGCCATACTCCTTACCTGGGCAGTGACCCTTGGGTCGTTGGTATATTATGATACACGACGGCTGGAACTGTTGATGTCGGCACGTACCGCAACCTCGCCACGCCTGCAGTCGGCCTCTTTGATTGGATTGTTGTTAGCCCTTAACAAAGGCCGTGGACGCTATATGCCACCTCGCTTACGCCACAGACTGGAGGCTCTAAAGGAAACCTCTTCATGGGAGACGGATGCCGAGATGGCTTACAAGGAACTGACACGCACCCGCGACACCGACCGTATAACGGCCAAGATACGCGACGAGGTGGTGCCGGAAATGATGAAGCTGCGCCCCGAAATCTCACGCCGTTTCTCCGGCGAACTCCCCGTAGACCCGGAGGACATGGAAGAGAATCCCGAATGGCACGAGCTCTTAGAGAAATCAGGAATAAGCGACAAACTCCGAGAGATGAGCGAGATACAGGAGGAAGGAGGCGATGTGATGATGGGAACCTTCTCCCACCTGAAATCCTTCCCGTTCTTCCATGAGGTCGCTAACTGGTTCCTCCCCTTCCATACCGACCGTACGGAACTCGCCGACCAATCAAATGCGGATTTACAGCCACTGGCCGATATAATAAGCGCCATGCCGATGCTGTGCGACTCCGACAAATACTCCATGATGCTGTCGCTCACAGCCGCCCCGGCCCCGCAACGCGCATTGATAATGCAGCAACTCAACGCACAGGCCGACCAGTTCAACGAACTGCGTTCGGCAATGCTTAATACCGATATGTCCGACCGCCGCGACCTGCTGCGGAAACAGGTGCAGAATCTGTTCCGTTTCTTCCGCCTTTTCCGGCGCAAGGGGGAGTTCCCCAATCCGTTCGCGCAAGCCATAAATCTCTCAGGCATACCGGGACTGGAATCCTTGAACTCCCCCTCGCTCGTGCAGGTTATATGCGAATTCTATTTCTCGCACGGCTATTATGAGGAGGGCCTTGCGTTAGCTGCCGGACTGGGCAATCTTTCCGAGGGAGTAACCGACCCGAAAAGCCCCCAGTCGATGCTGATACAGCGCATGGGGTATGCCAACATGAAATTAGGGAATTACCGAAAGGCGTTGGAATACTTCGAAATGACACTCCTCGTCCAACCCGACAATCTGTGGGTGCTTAAAAACACGGCACGATGCCACATGCAGACCGGGAATTATAAGAAAGCAATGGAGTATTTCAGGCAGGCCACGGCACTCCCGGGCTGCGGGGAGGATCCTGTGCTGACCCTCTCATGCGCTTACTGCCAGTTGCAGTCGGAGCAATATGACGCGGCTGTAAAGTCCTATTTCAAAGCCGAATACCTCGGCGCCAACCCTAAAAAGGTGCTGCGGCAGCTTTCTTGGGCTTTACTGATGAACGGAGATTCCGCTCAGAGCCGGCGCTATCTTGAAAAGGCGATGGAAAAAACAGGGCATATACCCAACGACTATCTCAATCTCGGACACATCCATCTCATCCAGGGAAATTTCAAGGAAGCCCTCGACTCCTACCGCATGAACATATCAGCAAGGAAAGAGAAAGAAGCACTAACTATATCGCAGGCAGTGGAGGGTTTCATCTCCGATATAGCCGAGGATACCCCCGCACTCTCGCGCCTCGGAATTCAGCCTGACCTTCTCCCGCTCCTAACCGATTCCCTGCTCTACTCTATAGAATAAGGTGCCCCGGAAAAAGGCGCCACATCCTGATAAAATTATTTGTGATGCGAAATTTATTCGTAATTTTGCATCATTACATCCATTCGCTCTACCTTGGCACCCCGGTTGGCGGAGTGTCAAGGCTGCGGACAGACACAAACAACTAAACTCTTACACCCTATGGTAATACAACGATGGCAGTCGGTGTGGCTCTTATGCGCAGCGCTGCTCATGGCAATCTTCTGCTTCACCCCCGTGTTCCTGATTGAGGCGCCTACGCCTGAACATCAGTTCATCACGCCCTGTGAAATGCCGATTTTCCTAATCGTAAACATCCTTACGGCCCTGCTTCTCCTCGTTGCGATATTCCTTTACCGGAATACCGCGCGTCAGAAAAGCGTAATTGTTATTGCCGCCTTCCTTATAGTGGCATGCAACATAGCCGAATGGTGCATGTATCTCGGCTGGGGTACCGTAGCCGAACCGTTGCGTTGGCAGGGAGGCGTATTCCTGCAACTCGGAGCGCTTCTGTTCTCAATCCTGGCCTTGCGTTGCATACGCCATGACGAGAAACTGCTGAGAGCCGCCGACCGCCTGCGTTAACCCCGCCTCCGCCGTATGGAACAGCATGAAGAAATACTTTCGGACGCTTCCGCACCCACGGCTACGACAGAGGCGGCTGAGAAACTTTGGAACTCCAACTATTGGAAAGCAATGATTAGCAACTTCCTGCTGTTCTTTGCTTTCTATATCCTCACACCCCTGCTTCCCATCTACCTTGACGCCCAGTTCCGGGCCGACAAACATATGATGGGGTTCGTACTTTCGGGTTACGTGGTGGCGGCCTTGGTTGTGCGTCCGTTCAGCGGCTTCATTGTTGACAGCTTCGACCGTAAGAAGGTATTGATGCTGTGCTTCCTGTTCTTTTTCATCTGTTTCTTAGGCTATGTGGGAGCCGGCACACTGCTGCTTTTCGCAATAGTACGCACCATACACGGACTGCCTTTCGGCGCGGTGACCGTGGCTAATTCAACAGTTGCCATGGACTCGCTTCCCTCGCGCCACCGCAATGTGGGAATCGGCTATTACGGACTGAGCAACAACCTTGCCATGGCTTTCGCCCCTTCGGTAGGGATATGGATATATACGGCTACCCACAACTTCGACCTGCTGTTCTGGCTGGCTTTCTTCCTGGCAATGGGAGGATTCGTATCTGTAGCGCTGATACGCCTGCCGGCCCGTGCCGTGGTAAAGAACAAACAGCCCCTTTCTCTTGACCGCTTCTTCCTGACACGGGCGTGGCTGATGGCGATAAATATAGCTTTCTTCGCCGTGTGCTGGGGCATAATGAGCAACTATGTGGCTATCTACGGCAAGGAGAAACTTGACATAACCGACGGCACCGGCCTGTTCTTCATGATTCTCTCCCTTGGACTTTTCGCCTCGCGTCTGCAAGGCTCCAAAGCCCTGAAGAAAGGGAAACTGACACAGAACGCGGTAATGGGTACACTGCTGTCACTTGCAGGTTACACGCTTTTCGCCGCCGTGCCGCTTCCATGGGCCTACTACACATCGGCCCTGCTCATCGGTCTCGGCAACGGGCATATGTACCCGGCGTTCCTCAACATGTTCGTCTCAGTGGCGCGGCACGACCAACGCGGCACGGCAAATTCATCAATCCTTACCTCGTGGGACATCGGCATGGGCATAGGGATTCTCATTGGCGGCGTCCTGGTGGAATTCTGCACCTATTCCTGGGCTTTCTGGACCGCAGCGTTCCTACAACTTGGCGGCACACTGCTCCTTATTTTCGCCACACGCCGTTTCTTCCTCAACAGACGTCTGGTCGAGGATGCATCATGACCACGCATAATACATCTCATACCACCTTATAAAATCTCCCGCCATGTTACCAAGCATATTCCATCCCCGACTATATACCTTCTATAAAAGTTCGGTTCTGAACATCGCCTCTATCGGCACCGCGCTATCCCTGCTACTGATGGATTACACACGTTTCAATATCATAGCAGTCCTGTCGGGAGCCTTGTTCTTTGCAATATTCATAGCCTATGCCCTGTGGTTTTGGCTTGGAAAGAGCAAAAAGATTCCCACAAGCAAATTCCTATCCGACATATCAAGCTATTACGCCCTCTATACCCTTATAGTCCTGCTTATCAGCCCTTCTTCCAACCTATGGCTCGCTATAGCCGTAATAGCAGCGATTGTCGCACTGATGTTCTTCATAATCAAAATCCCGGCCACCACCGACACATCAGCCGAATAAGTAACTGGTCGAAATTATTTTAACAGTTACTTAACCAATTATTTATGTCGGGGTGCGAACAGACGGCGCAGAAGATCAGGACGATGCAGGCGCCGCAGTGAGGTTTCTATACCACGGCGATAAGCTCGGTCGTACCAAAAGAAATATTGGCGCTGGGCAAGTTTATCCTCCGGGCGTATGGCTGTATAGATTCTCTCGCCGGTATAGGGATGGTAGCCTGTGTAATAAATCTCCGTTGCCACAGTCATCGGCGTAGGTGTAAAGTCCTGGACCTGTTCCAGATGAAAGTCAAGCTCACGGGTCTTTATTGCCAATTCGGCCATATCGGTCTCCCTACACCCCGGATGTGAGGATATGAAGTAGGGAATAATCTGCTGGTTCAGGCCGTATTGGCGGTTAACCCGGTCGAAAATACGCTTAAAATCATAGAACTGCGAGAACGAGGGCTTCCTCATAACTTCCAGCACACAATCCTCGGTATGCTCCGGAGCCACCTTCAGGCGCCCGCTCACATGGTCGCGTATAAGCTCCTCGTTATAACGGCGGTTGGCGGCATCAACATCCTTGTCGCCGGTGTGGTGCATCGACAGGTCGTAACGCACACCTGAACCGATAAACGATTTCTTAACACCCGGCAATGCGTCCACGGCATGATATATGTCAAGCAACGGGGTATGGTCGGTGTTCAGATTCGGGCATGGCTTTGGATGCAGGCAGCTCGGTCGCATACATTTGTGGCATATGTCGGTATTCTTCCCTCCCATACGGTACATATTGGCCGAAGGGCCACCCAAATCACTTATATATCCCTTGAAATCAGGCATGGTGCAGACTTTCTGCGCCTCACGCAATATCGACTCCTTGCTACGCGAGGCGATAAACTTCCCCTGATGGGCCGAGATGGTGCAGAACGCGCAGCCGCCGAAACACCCCCGGTGCATATTCACCGAGAAACGAATCATATCGAACGCCGGGATACGCTTTCCCTTATAACGCGGATGCGGCAGACGGGTATATGCAAGGTCGAAAGAGCGGTCAATCTCACCGGTTGTCATCGGCGGATACATCGGATTCACCTTCACATACCGGTCTCCATGGCGCTGCCACAGCGCCTCTCCCTCATAACGATTGCTCTGCTGCTCGATATGCTTGAAATTCTGTGCCTGCTTCAGCTTATGTCGCTTACACTCATCAAAAGAGTGCAGTTCTATCCCCTCCCCTTTCTCCGAGGCCCATACGACAGTCTGGGGAACGTCTGTAATTTCAGATACACCCTCCCCTGACGCGATACGCCGTGCAACCTCGAGAATAGGCTTTTCCCCCATGCCGTAGATAATCATATCCAACGGCGCATCGGCCATGATAGACGGGCGCAGCCGATCCTGCCAGTAATCGTAATGAGACAGGCGCCTGAGCGATGCCTCTATCCCGCCGGCAATCACCGGCACATCGGGATAGAGCTTCTTCAAAATCTCGGAATATACTATGGTGGGATAGTCGGGACGGGCACCATGCCGTCCTCCGGGGGTATAGGCGTCATCGCTGCGGCGCCTGCGGGCGGCAGTATAATGGTTCACCATCGAATCCATCGCTCCGGCCGATACACCGAAGAACAGCCGTGGGCGTCCGAATTTTCGGAAATCTCGCAAATCATCCTGCCAGTTGGGCTGGGGAACTACAGCTACGCGGTAGCCTCCGATCTCGACCAAAGTACGTCCGATTACAGCGGCCGCGAAAGAGGGATGATCGACATATGCATCGCCGGAGAACAGAACCACATCCACATACTCCCACCCCAGTGCCTTCATCTCCTTTACCGAGGTAGGCAGAAAATCCGTCACCGGGGGATAGTTGGCCGCATACCCGGCAGTTGTCTTTGATAGCCCGTTCATGAATTCTCTATTAGTGCCTCCATCTTGATAATCTCGTCACGCAGTCGCGCGGCCTCCATAAACTCCATCCGTTTTGCCGCCGTCACCATCTCGGAACGCATCTTCGTGACGGCTCTCTGCATCTCGGCCTTGCTCATGTAAGGCACTACGGGGTCAGCCGCCAAATCTACCGAGGTGGTGTATTCTCGCTCGTAGGGCAGAACCACCGGCGATGCCGGTTTCTTGCGTTCAGTACGGCGCGAGATTCCTGAGGAAGACTGCGTATAGGCCTCTTCTTCCTCCAGATCCAGCCCCACGATATGGTTGCGGGCCTTCACTATGGCCTGCGGAGTTATGCCGTGGGCCTCGTTATAGGCAAGCTGCTTGGCACGCCTGCGCTCGGTCTCCTCTATGGTAAGGCGCATAGAGTCGGTAATCTTGTCGGCATACATTATCACCATGCCGTTAAGGTTTCGTGCCGCACGTCCCACAGTCTGTGTCAGCGAGCGGTGCGAACGCAGAAAGCCCTCCTTGTCGGCATCAATGATGGCCACAAGGGAGACCTCCGGAAGGTCAAGCCCCTCACGCAGCAGATTCACACCAACCAGCACGTCATACTGCCCCGCACGAAGGCCGTCAAGGATCTTTATACGGTCGAGCGTGTCGACATCAGAGTGTATATAGGCCGTCTTTATATCCAGTTTCTGGAAATAATCGTTAAGTTCCTCTGCCATACGTTTGGTGAGCGTCGTAACCAGAACGCGCTCATCGCGCTGGCGGCGTATCTCTATCTCTTCCAGCAGATTGTCAATCTGGTGCTCGGACGGACGCACCTTTATCACAGGGTCAAGCAGCCCCGTGGGACGTATCACCTGCTCCACAACCACCCCCTCGCTCTTCTCAAGCTCGTAATCGGCCGGAGTGGCCGACACATAGACTGTCTGCTTCGTAAGTTGTTCGAACTCCTCGAAGCGGAGCGGGCGGTTGTCGATGGCCGACTGTAGGCGGAAACCGTAATCCACCAAGTTCTGCTTCCTTGACAGGTCGCCGCCATACATGGCACGAATCTGGGGAATAGTTACATGGCTCTCGTCTATAATAGTCAGGAAGTCATCGGGGAAGTAATCCAACAGGCAGAAAGGCCGCATACCGGGCTGGCGCCCGTCGAAATAGCGGCTATAGTTCTCTATGCCGGGACAATGCCCTACCTCGCGAATCATCTCTATGTCGTAAGATGTGCGCGTTTCCAGACGATGAGCCTCAAGGGGCTTCCCTTCGGCCTGGAAATAACCTGCCTCACGCCCCAGGTCAAGCTCCATCTGCGCCAAAGCCGTTGCCTGGCGTTCACGGGAAGTAACAAAGAGATTGGCCGGATAGATTTTGAACTGGTCTTGTTTGCCAAGAGGTGTGTTGTCAAGCGGATGCAGTGTTGTTATGGAGTCAATCTCATCGCCCCAGAAAACCACCCGGCATATGATTTCCTCATAGGCCAGACGTATGTCTACCGTATCACCTTTCACACGGAAGTTGCCACGGTTCAACTCAATCTCGTTACGCGAATACAAAGCCTCGGTAAGACGCCTAAGAAAAGCGTTACGCGTAATTTTCTGCCCCACCCGCACGTCTATGACGCTGGAATTAAAGTCCTCGGGATTACCCATGCCGAAAAGACACGATACCGAGCTTACCACCACGACATCGCGGCGCCCCGAAAGGAGGGCCGACGTCGTGGCCAGACGCAGCTTCTCAATCTCGTCGTTAATCATCAAATCCTTTTCGATGTATTTGTCGACAGTTGGAATGTAAGCTTCCGGCTGGTAGTAGTCGTAATACGACACAAAATACTGCACCGAGTTCTGCGGGAAGAACTGTTTGAACTCACTAAAAAGCTGTGCAGCAAGGGTCTTGTTATGGCTCAGGATCAAAGTAGGGCGCTTCACCTGCTCTATAACGTTAGCCATGGTGAATGTTTTTCCCGAACCTGTCACCCCCAAAAGGGTCTGAGCAGGCAGGCCCGCATTGACCCCGGCAACCAATTGGGCTATGGCCTCCGGCTGGTCGCCTGTAGGTTTATATGCTGAATCTAACTTGTAATTCATCTTATCTCCAAAGTAACTTGCAAAGATACGCAATTTCCGCCACTATACCCACATAACCCCTGGCCGCTACACGTTTTTTAAGCGACTTTAAGCATTTTACCAAACCCCACAAAAGAGGAACAAAAAGAACATATATCAATTTGCCAACAAAACACCCGCCAACCCAGCCATCACAACAGCATCACCGACATAAACACCATCAAATACACGCCTAAAAACAAGCAATATTATCAATTTGACAAATATTTCAACATTTTGCTTGTTTTTTTAGATGATAGTTAGTAACTTTGCAAGCCAATTCCTTGTTCTATAAAAAACGGACATTTCAAAGTAATGCCCGCGTTTCGACATTATATGTCGAGACCAAATATTAGTCATGTGCATAATTAGAACCAAAACCCAGGCGGCAACCTACATCCTTACCCGCCTGCTTGACAACAGACCGATTGCTGACGAAACTAACGTAAAACTCATGAAACTGATATACTTGGTGTATATCAGGTTTATAGGTCTCCACGAAGGCCAGGCGTTAGTTCCGCAATCTGCGTTCGCGGGATTCCGCTTCACCGCTCTACCTCGCGGAGGGGTAGAGATGGACATCTACGAGAACCTCGATTATGTCCGCTCCGAGGTAGAAGCATGCCAGCGCGATGACGACCAAACACCCCACCCTGCCGATTTCATATTATTGCCACCTGGTAACTTTACCAATGAAAGGATTGGGAATGAAACCGAAATGTTAGACCAAGCAATAGATGATATTGCCGATAACTTCGCTAACATGGAAACGAACGAGATAGTGGATTTCGTTCACACCGAACTGCCCAAATGGGGTAAGACTACGCTGTTCGAGCAGATGAAATTCAACGGCGACTATACAGATGAGGTGGAAGCCCTCAACGCAAAACTGGTGGGAGTACTTGCATAAGGACAAGTACTCCCCCTCTGCTATATTACGACATACTCCTGCTGACCGCACCCGGATTACCCGGTTCCTATTATTTTGACCTTACGCCATGAACGATACAAAGCAAAGCTACATTGACACTGCCATAGACATAATCTCCCAATTCACGGACAATCCTTTGGGACTCTATGAACCTTTATTTCAAAATTTTGCTCAAGAACATATCATCAACAACGCCGAACTGGATGCTTTCATCACACTATTGTTAGGCGCCGGCCTCAGCGTACAATATTACTATTGGGACGAAAAGAAAAAGGTTTTTAAACTTTCGCCCAAAAACAAGAGAGGCTATACTCAGATATCTTTCGAGCATACGCCTGACAAGGTGGAATTTGCCCTTAAGGCATTAAAGACATTAAAATCTGTATCTCAGCATAATAATTATAACGAAGACGTCCGTTTAGAGACCGCTATAGCAAAATTGAAAGGCAGAGTTGCTGGCGGCCTCCTAAGCATGTACCTGCTAAAACATTCTTCAAAAGAAGATGTAAGTCTGCAAATCAACAAAATAACATTCGACATATTCTTTAATCTTTTCAAATCCATATTAGTCGGAGAATACCTCTCCGACAGCGAGTATTCCTACAAAATTTCACAGGTTATAAAACATAACGGCGAAAACATCCTGGAGTGTCAGAATCCTGAAACATTCGAAATCCAGAATGAAATACGTATATTCCTACGCAAAATAGAACGATTCTGCAAATCATTGCGGAAAAGCATACTCCCTCCGGACAAGGCAAGTAATAACGAGATAATAACCATTGACGGGTTTATATCCCCTCTAATGCCAGATATTCACTGTCGCCATCTACATCAAGAGTGGGTAAAGATACTCAACGCCATCCTGAATATCACCTATATAGACCATATCTTTATCACCACCCAGTCGAATCTCCGCATACTGTGTGCGGCTCTGGAGGACATCAAACTTTTAAATCTTGATCTCAAATTTTCCCAAAAAGGGAAAGAGCAAAAAGAATTTGATGAGCATATAAAACATCCGTTAGAGAAAAAAGCAGCTATCTTACTCCGACAAATGACGGACCAGCATATAGTTGACGATGAAAACGACATATGCGTAGAGTATTACTTTGCTGACGACAAACTGCGTTCTGACATACAGTCTCCATATGAATTGGAACAAAAAGAATTCCCCCATCAAAAATATGTAAAGGGTGAATACCGTGAATATGATTTTGAATTCCTTGAAAAAGAACTCCCATCCAACAAAAAATCATACGACATCGTATATAAAGGCAGCAACAATGAAGATTTGAAAGAATACAATCTCTATGTGGTAGAGGCTTTTAAAGGACATAAATCCCATCAAGAAATTCGTAAAGAAATAGATAATGAATCTTACGATACTGACACTCTGAACAAAATAACGACATATCTGACCTCCACCTCTTTCTTCCCGTCTGCACCGTTTCTTTTCAATGTTATCCGTTTCCTTTACCGCCATAGTGACAAACTTACACGGCAAGAAAACGCAGACTTTGATACGGCGCATAGATGGGTAAATACATTACAAACTGCCATTAGTAGTGGTGCGATAAAAATCTTACCACTGTTATTAAAATATTAATATTTA
>CAJUBM010000093.1 GCA_910584735.1 uncultured Muribaculaceae bacterium | reverse complement strand
TGCGCCTCTTCGGGTGGCCTGCCGTCCCGGAGGTCCGGCGCCACTACCATCCGGCATGTCTGTGAAGTTGCTGCTGTATAGAGTGTTATATAAAAAAGAGATGTGCCAAAATTTAATTTTGGCACATCTCTTTTTATTCGCTATGTCGCGTGGCGGGGTTAGTCCTGACGGGCGGAATAGAATTTCTGTATACGGTTGTCAATCTTCTTGTTGCCACGGAGAACGGCGCCGAATGAGCGCTGGAACGACATTCCTCCCTGTGTGTAACCGAAGGCCTGGCTGTCCTGTCCGAAGTTGAACGGACGTGCCTGGGTATCTTCGTTTACAATCTGGAAGACAGAGATGCCACGGTTTGTGACTACCGGGCCTACCAGCTGCCCTTTCTTCGATACGGCAACATTGGCTGAGAGGACTGCATCTGCGCCACGGCCGAAGGATACGGTAGTGGTGTCTACGGCAACACCCATGGCCTGTGCGTATTCGGCAACGGTCTTGCCCTTACCTTTGAAGTCAGCAGCGAGTTTTTCTGCCTTCTTGCGGGTGGTCACACGCTGTGTGATGTAGTTCTTAACTTCTTTGTCTGAAAGAGGGAGATAGTCGCCATTGAAGATGTCAACAAGGGCTGCACCCATAAGGCGGCTTCCGCGTTCGTCGGTGAATACGCCCGAAACCTCACCTTTCTTTGCTCCGAGGGCCCACTTGCAGACGTTGCGGCTGTCGCGCAGGTTTGCAACCTGGAGGGTTCCCGGGGTCACATAGCTGTCGAAAGGCGAATAGCCTGCTTTTACGGCGTTGGCGGAGAATTTCTCGGGGGTGTTGTTCGATGAGAGGAATGTGCGCAGGTCGGCGTTAAGTTTGTCAACTGTCTCGGCCGAGGGTTCTACCACGTAGGTGGCCTGGGCTATGTCGTAAACAGTGACGGGGGCTTTGCGCTGACGCACACGGAGCAGCATGCCGCGCTGGGGGGCTGCCTTGGGCGCGAAATATGTGCCGGTCTCGGCATTTGCAATCTCCTCTTTGAAGGCTGCCATCTGGGGGTCTACGAGGGAGGCCCAGATGCTGTCAGAACCCTGTACCTTGTCGTTGCCGAGGTCGGCTACCTTGAGGCCGCTGTTGAGCTTGGCCATAACGGAGTCGGTCATGGCGGCATCGGCGACCATTGCGATGTCAACCAGTACGGAGTCAACCTGCGAGGTAGCGCCGATGAGCTTGGCGAGGGTGTAGGTGTTGTTCATGAACGAAACCTCGATTACGGTGTCGGCCTGGAGGCGCGGCAGGGCGTTGCGAAGCTGCGGAGCCATGGCGGAAGCTGTAGTGTTCACGCGGTTAATCACGAAGGCATTGTTGTCGGCCAGACCTTCCGTGCCGTTGTTGAGACGCAGGTCGGCGATGGCTTTATTTACAATCTGACGGGCGGCCTGGAGGTCTTTTTCCGAGGGGAGGACGTCGACCGACACATACGATATTACGCGTGTAGGCTCCGCCATTCGGAAGAGGCCTTTCTGTGCCTCATATTCTGCCTTGAGTTCGGCATCGGTGGGTTCGAATCCTTTATCGGGGAGGGTGGATGCGTCTTTCACGGCCTGCGCCACGGTCCACGACTTGGTAGCCTCGGCATAGGCGGCCTGTGCGTCAAGTTTGTTGGCGTTGAGCGAGCCCATCAGGAGGTTCTGGAATTTGGAGGCCATGAGCATCTCCTCGGTCTGTTTTTCAAGGGCGCTCCATGCATCGCGTAACTGTGCGATCTGCTGGGGATCCTGGATGCCCTGCTTGGTGGGGTTGGTGACTGCTTCGTAGAACATCTTGGGGTCGCCTACGCCCATCTGCTGCATCATCTGCATCACGTAGGGGTGGGGCTTCTCGCCGAGGATGGCTTTTGAAAGCTCGTTGTCTGTAACGGTGAGGCCGAGGCGTTCGTATTCTTTTTTGAGGAGGGCTTCCTGGATCATTTCCTGAAGAACCTCTGTCTGAAGGCGGTCGCGGTCCATGTCGTTGTAGCCCTGGTTCTGGTAGTTCTGCTGAACCTGCTCAACGCGTTTCTGGAATTCAAGGTAGTCGATTTTCTCTCCGTCCACTTTCGCAACGGTGTGGTTGTCGGAGAACAGTTCCTGCGGGCGGTCAACCGCCGTGAGGATGAACAGCAGCAAGGCCACACCCAGTATCGAGATAATCAGGATGGGGCGCTGTCGGATTTGTTCAAGTGTAGACATTTAACGTTAAATGGTTTATGATTTGTTTATTATATTGCGAATATGATATGCATAATAAGCGCACAAAGATACGGATTTTCGGTTTAACGCCAAAATATTTGTGAGGTTTTGATGCCGCCGGGTAGTCGTATTAAAAATAAAGTTCCCCGCATAACAATGCGGGGAACTGATTATCAGAGGTTATAGGCTAAGGAGCCGTTAGAGGTTTCAGCGGACGAGGACCTTCTTGCCGGCCACGATATATATGCCGGGAGCAAGTCCGTCAAGAGCTTCGGCGGGTAATACGCCTGTACGTACGGCCACGCCCTGGAGGTTGTAGACGTTTACAGGGGCGTTGGTGTCGCCTCCGTCGGCCTCGACTGCCTCGATTGCCGAGTCGAAGTAGAGAAGACCTGTCTGGAGGTACAGGTTGGGGAAGGCTTCGTTGGTGAGAACGGCCTGCACGGGTTTGTCAAACTTGTATGCGAAGGTGGTAACGCCGTTTTCCACGGTGTATTCATCGTCAACGATGAGTTCCTCGCCTTCGGCCATGCCGGTGTCGGGATTGATTTCGAAACCGTCAAGGAACCAGCGGTAGACTGTCGGGGTTCCGGCGGCAACAGCCTGTGATGAAAGGTCAACCTTCATGTCTACTATTGCAGCTTCGAGTTCAGACTGCTTTCCGTAATGGTAGACGCCTGCCTCAAGCAGGGGGTAGTCGGAAGGCACGGGCAGGGTGGTGAATCTGAAATGATTACCTACAAGCAGGAGTGCGCGTAGGGTGTTCTTAACAGGGGTGAGGTCAATGGTAGACAGTTGGTTGTGCGACAGTACGAGCTGATGCATTATGGGCATGCCGTTGAGGTCGATCGAGGTAAGCTTGTTGCTTGTGAGGTCAAGGTACCATAGATTGGGGTTGTTGAATTTAACAGAGGTGATTTCGTTGGCGTTGAAGGCTGCCAGTTCCAGTTTGGGAGCCTTTGAAAGGTCAATCGAGGTGAGCTTGTTCTGAGCTAACCCTACCTGGGTCAGTGCGGGGAACTGGCTGAGGTCGAATTCCGTGAAACCGCCATTGTTGATGAAGAGCTCGGAGATAGTTTCTTTCGAGGGCCATACGAGGTTTTCGGGGGATATGCCAGACCCGTCAAGGGTGAAGTTGATGAGTGAGGTCATGTAGGAGCCATCGAAGGCACTCATCGGTATGTCACTTACGGAGAATACGGTGACATTGTCGGGTGAGTTGTAGGTGTAGACTTTTACCTGTGCCCCTGCGTATGTCTCTATATCGGAATAGAGGGTGTAGGTGTCTTTTGTCTCGTAGGGTACGAAGTCGGTGTCATCACCGCGCCAGTCGATGTAGAGAGCGTCAACCCCTTTTGTTGCCAAGGACAGTGAGCCGTTTTTCACAGCCTTGGGGGTTGTGAAGGTTGCCACGAGGGTCTGGGGTGCACCCATGGGGGTTACCTCGGTTGTGCGGAATACATTCGCGCCGGTGAAAGCGGGGAACGCCGGGTTGGTCATCTCGCAATATACCGGGCCTGTGGAGGTGTTGAGGAAGCGTGTGGCACCATCATCGGTGATACGGTAGTCAGTGCCGTTCACGAGGGTCTGTCCGCCAACGGTCTTCCATACATAGGTGGTTCCGACGCCGTTGATTACGCGGTTCTGTTTCGACAGGTTCACGCCCGGGCCTTTTGAGGGTATAGCGAGTGCCTGCTGGGGGGCATATACGTAATTGGCCGGAATGTTGGCTTCGAAATAGGGTAGCGTTTCAAGTGTGAGCTTGTTGTCTGATACGTTGAAATCCGTGCAGAAAGGCATGTCTACCAAGTTTTCAAGCTGGGTCAGTTGGTTGCGGCTGAGGTTGATTTTCCGTATGTTGCCCATATATGAGAGCATTATTGTGGAAAGTTTGTTGCCGCTCAGGTCAAGGTTCTGCAGGTTGTCGTAATCCTTAAGGGTGAATTCAGCTAACAGGTTGTTGCTCAGGTCGAGGCTGAGGGTTCCGGTGGTGTTGATAATCTTGACGTCCGTAATCTTGTTGTCGGAAGCCTTGACATCGGATAGCGCGTACTTCTCGTAATCGCCACGTACACCTTTGAGGTCAAGAGCTTTGAGGTTGTTGCGCGAAAGGTCGAGCTTTGTCAGACAGCGGTTGTATGCGAGATTTATAGTGCCGAGCGAGCAACCTGTTATAGAGAGGGTGCGGAGTTCGGTAGCTTTGGTTATATCGATTGATACAAGCGGGCGGTCTGCTATTTCGAAAGCGGTGATAATCTCGTTTTCGGGAGCATACAATGTTATATACTTGCCTGCCGTAGGCTTTGACGAGATTGTAGTGGTAGCAGTTGAAGAAGTTACGTTGAATTCCTTACGGTTGCCGTCGCCGAAATCTACCAGCAGTTTGCGCGGTGTGGTGGAGGTAGCGCCGTCCATACCTACCTTGAAGGATATGTTTGTGGCGGCAGATACGGGCATAAAGCTGATGATAGGCGAGGGCTGCCCGATTTCCGAGGCTTCTTTCACCATGAACGGCGAGGAATAGAGCGAGTATCCGGTAGATACATTCGAGGGAACGAAGGCGCTGTTAGAGAATACTACGTAGAGAGAGTCGGTGTATGTCTTGTTTACGACGAGTTTGCCTGTGGCTGAGAATGTGTACTCGCTTTCCGGCAGGGCATATTCGGTCTCTGTCTCATCGCTTTCAGCGGCCTTGATCGGACGGTACATAACCTTGGCGGTGGTGGTTGTTCCCGGACGTATCATGGGGGAGAAGTCAATCTCTGTGCCTTTGGCATAAGATTTGTTTACGGCGTAGGGACGCTGGTTGTAGAAATATTCAAGCCAGGTATTCTGCTCTGCGGGTAGGGTGGAGAATGTGAAGTTGTTGTTGTTGAGGTTCACACTTACCAGGTTCTTGTTCTGCGACAGATCGAGGGTGGTGAGCTTGTTGTCCTGAAGGTAGAGGTTCTGAATCAGGGGGTTCTTGGTGATGTCAAGAGTCTCCATGTCATTCCCTTCTGCTGCCAGATAATTCAGTTGCGGGTTATGGCTCAGGTCAAGATGGGGCATGGTGATGTCTGTGTTCACCGTTCCGGAGGAATGGCCGCAGTTAAGGCTCTGGAGCTTGGTTACGGGGGAGAGATCTAATTGGGATATACGGGACTCTGACACGTTAAGACGTACCAGGTTGGGGCATCCGCTGAGGTCGATGGTTTCTACGGCGGTCATCTCGAGGACTAACTGCACCAGTTTGCTTGAATTTGAAAGGTCTGCTTTCTTAAGCGATTTTGTAGCGTAGGCATCGAAAGTAGTGAGGTTGGGATACAGGCGCAGGTCGAAATTAGGATCAATATAATCAATTATATCGATTTCAAGTATCGCCAGGTCGTTTTTGGGCCCTCCTATGGTTATTGGTGTCTGGGCGGTTCCAGGGTTATCGCTAAGGTAGATGGCCATCAGTTTGCTGAACGGGGTCAGGTCAATCCCTTTCAGGTAATTATGCGAGAGATCAAGTACCTCAAGATTCAGGCAGTTTGCCATAGCAATCTCTGTTATCCCGGCTCCGGCAGCATTGATTACATCAATCTGGGAGGGATCGCCGTAAATCTTGATTTCTCCGGCCTGGGACACACGGCATGTGATGAAAGTTCCTTTCCAGGCTCCATCTTCGATATATGCCGGCACCACGTCTACTTCCTGTGTGCCGAATCCCATATCGATATCAAAGGTTTGAGGAGTGCGGGTGGAGAGCAGAATGGAGAAGTCGTTGGTAGGCCCTTGCACGTTATACATTTCTGTCTTGATGGTCACGGCCGGTTCGCCAAGGTCATCGGCAGCATTTGATGCAAATGACGTGCCGATAATGGCGGTTGCCATCAGCAGGTTGCGTAATATGTTCATTTGTAGATGTTTTTATTGATAGTGTTTATTATTTTACCAAGATACGGCTGGAATGTCCGTTTACAGACAGGACATATACGCTGGGAGTCATGTCGGACAGGTCGAGTGTCAGTTCATCGCCCCGGATTGACAGTGATTTCACAAGCATGCCCTGAGTGTTGTACACGCGGGTATCAAGCTCAGTGGCCTGCCCGAGGAATACGTTGTAGGTGTTTGCACCGGCAGGGGTTACAATCAGGCGCTGGTCGGCATCGGCTATTACGGAGTTTATGGACGATTTCCGTCTCAACACCTCTTTCAGGCCGGCGAGCGCGTCGAATTTTCCGGCACCCCACTGTACGGGGTCTTCGGCAGCACGTACCTGGTCATCGACAACGGCTGTCTTCTCGATTATATCACGGACATCGCTGTATTCAAGCGTGGGGTCGGCTTCGAGCCAGCAGGCTATGGTTCCGGCCAGGAACGGGCATGCCATGGAGGTGCCAGGCTCCTGTTTCCAATAATTGATGTTGCCATCGGCATCGGTGGCCTTGGCCTGGAAGGTGTAGGGTACGGCGTTCTCTTCTATCTGGCGCGAGAAATATCGGCTCACGGAGGAGATTACGGAAGAGCCTGGGGCGCAGACGGTAGGTAGGTTGCGACCGTCTGACAGAGTGCCGTAGGAGGAGAATCCGCTTACGTATCCGGGCTTGAAATAAAGCGGGTCATTTGCGATGTAGGATGAGCGGAGGCCGTCAAGGCAGAGCCAGTCTTCGCGCGAGTTGTAGGCGCCGACAACGATTAGTTTGGGGCTTACGGCCATATCGGAGATGGAGCCGTTGCGCGACCCGTCGTCGAAGTTTGGCTGGTTGTAGTTGTACATCTCGGTTGTCTGTCCCTTGCAGTAACATTCAACCTTGAGACCACCTTCGGGGATTTCCTCGCCCGGACGGATTCTTATCTCGAAGCCTAAGATGTAGTCGTCGTTGAGGTTGGCCTGGCTGTTCTGCAGAGCGTAGTCCACCATGGCGTAGTAGCGCCCTGTCTCAGGCTCTATGGCGCCACCTACACCTACCATTCCGTCGAACCATTTTGCAAGCTGGGCGTTGATTTGGTCCTCTTCGGTTACCTGGAAATACTCATCGGTGATGTAGTAAGATCCGATGCCGTCACCAACCACGGGCATCTGCAAGGCTGCGCGGTAGCCACGGTTCTTGTTGTAGATAACGGCTTTGACATCGAGCTTTGTGTCATCGGCGGAGAATATGGCTATGTCGTCCTGGCGCAGGGTTATGGAACCCTCTACATCGGGGTCGTACTGCATGTAATAGGGCCATATCATGGTCTGCAGCACATCATCGTAGCTGGTGAGGGTTTTCTTAAGGGCGATTTTATGGTCGCCTTCGTTACCGGCGGAGATACAGATGATGGGCGGGTTGGGGTTGTCCGGGGCCTTTGTCATGGTCAGGTCGAAGAACTGGCTCATGAACGAGTTCACATCGTGCGGTCCTGAATTCGAGCCGAGCGAGAGGCTGAGCACTGTAGGGAGGTTGTACTCGTAGGCGAACTGGCACATCTGGTCGATGCCGAGCGCTATGAACTGGTCCACGAGCATACCGCATGAAGCCGTCAGGGTAGCGTCAGGTGCTGCTCCGTAGTAGGGGTTGGGCGTGTCGATAAGTGGCACGGGTGTGTCTTTGTCGGTGAATTTCGAGTAGTCGGCCATGGTGACGTTGCCACGGTAGGCGCCTCCGGCGATGCCGAGGGTATGGGTTCCGTGGTAGGCGCCCGGCTCATCGGTGGAGAAATTCGCTATGGGCTGGAACATGTTTATTTCCTCGTTCGTATATCCGCGTATGGCATATCCGGGTTCTGCCTGCTGTGCTACGATATGCGACAGGTAGGCCACGCGATGGGAGCCGTCGGGATTGAGGAAGTTCATATGGCCGGGGTCGATGCCCTCGTCGAAAACGCCGAGCAAAACCCCTTTACCTGTATAGGGGAGGCGTGATTCTTCGGGATTGCCGGCTTCTTCTCCGGCGTGTACAGCGTCAAGCGATGCTGCCTGCCGTGCGCGGTCCATGTTGGTGTGAACCTTGCGTCCGATACTCATTGCCTTTACCGGGGCGGTAAGGGATAGTTCCTCTACGCGGTCTACCGGGACCATACATACGGCTATATTGCCTTTTAGGGTCATTACGTGGATGCCTAATTCAGCCAGGTCTTCAGACGTGGCTCCGTCGGCCAGCTTTACGAAAGCTCCTACAAAACCGCTTTGGGCGAGGTTGTCGGCGAGCTTGCCGGTATGCGTACGCATGCCTCGGCCTGCATTTGGAGAGAATGAGGCCTTTTTTTCCATCACAATCTGGCGCAGGGTTGCGCGACTGCGAAGGTCAAGGGCGCCTTCTACGGCATAGACCGATGATATGGCTATGGCCAGTGATGCAGCGCTGATGATAAATTTCTTCATCGTTGATAAAGGATGTTTTTGATGAGTAAGTATCTTTGAAAAAAGTGCTTTGTATGCCTTGATGGCCGTTATGTCGCTTTTAAGTGTCCGGCTTTGGCGGACATGGATAGCTTTAAGGATAGAGAGGTTCCGGAGACAGAGGTATTTTTCTTTTTAATGATTTTCGCAGTTCTTACACATCCTTTCGACGGAGGGGTAGAAAACTGCGAAAATCATATATTGGGTTGTCTGTGGAATCAGTGATACGTGTCAGTGGCTATTTTGCTGACAGCCATTATTTAACCGCGATTTTTTTGCCGCCGCATACGTATATGCCTGCGGGCAGACGGTCGAGTTCGGCAGCGGAGTCTGCTACCTTTATTCCCTGGAGGTTATAGATAGCGTTATCGGCTGTTCCTTCGGCGGAAACCACGTTGTCTATGCCGGAGTTCTTGGTCTGGGTAAGGAGAAGTGTGTGGTCGCCGGATACAGCGAAGGTACATACGCCGTTCTCGTCAGGGGTAAGGTCTGTGCCGTCAAGATTGCATGAGTGTACGAAATAGAAGCCTTCTTCATCGGCCGGCTTGTTCCATTTCACGCTGATGGTAGAGCGTTCGTAGGCGGTGAATAATCCGGCCTCGGCCCAGTCTTCCACGGCCTGTGTGTCGGCGCTGATTTCGAAGTTCTCAGCGGGTGTGCCGTCGGCGAATGTCACGTTTACAATGTGCATTACGGGAGTGTCCTTGAATATACGCAGCATATCGCCTGAGGCCAGATAGATTTCGCCGGCAGGGTCGTTGGTGAAGTAGAAGGATGTTGTGCCGCTCAGAGACAGGTCATTGAGGAATACCACCGGCTGCCAGGGCTGGTAATTGTCGGGAATGGGATCCGGATGCCTGACATCGATATACATGTTGAACGGCATGTCGGCAGATGCGAATTTCACCTCATTGGTGCCTGCTTCGTACGGGCCGTTGGCAATTGCTTCGTTATAGTTCTGGAAACGTATGGCGCTTATGTTATCGTAGGCCTGCGGGTCGATCCACAGAAGGATGGCCTGGTCGCGCACTTTCTCGGCTGTGACGATTTCGATACGGTCACCCTTATATACGTTCATGGGGAAGTACTCGATTACTTCAGGCTCGTTGTCACCGTTGTAGCGTGTCACGCTTTGGATGATATTCCCTGCGGTGGGCTGCATGTAGACCTGCGGAGTGCTGTATTGTGATTCCTGGAATGAGAAGGTGTTATCACCGGCAACGAGGTTGTAGGCTGTGCCGTAGGAATTATATCCCTCGAACATCTGCAGGCGTGTGGGGTCGTCTACGTTGAATACGACGTCGAAAGAGCCGTATGGATGAACCTCTGCCTGCATTAATAAGTCCTCAGAGGTCACTGTGGTTGTATAGGAGCTGTAGATGTCGGTCATCTGTTTGCCGTTGACAGAGAATTTGTCAATGGCATATGAGGCGGTGTTGAAGTTTACGGTAAACTTTGTTCCGGCCTTCATGGATATCCCTGCCAGGATGTCGCCCTCGATATTCTGGTAGTTGGCATCTACAACCGAGCTTACGAAATCCTCGCACCCTTCAGGCACGGTCATCTTCACGAGGTGGGTTTCATCGGGGAAGTCTGCCTTAATGTCAATCTCCGAGCCGTCCTCTACATAGAGTTTGTACCAACCGTATTGGGGTGTTAAAGAATTACCGTTGTGTGTTACGGAGAAAAGGTCGCCTCCGTTTGTTGAACGGAGCATGAACGGAGTTTCGGTGGCAGCATCAAATTTTACAATGTTGGTGCCGTTGCTGAGTGTTACCTCTGAGTAATCACCGCGCGTAAGTTGCACTTTTGACGCATCGTCAACGGTTAATGTTGCCGTGGAGTTGCGTGATTCCGCGAGATTTTTAGTCGTCACGTTGTACACCACATCGGCCTGCGAGGCATCGAGATAGAGATAGAACATCGAGTTGCCATAAAGTTTGTCGTTGCCGTCAAGAAGTACTTTGTCAAGCTTGAAACCGTCCTGAGGCTTGATGGTTATGCTCCAGTAATCGGTTATGTTGTATTCGATCTGGTTTACGGCCTCAATGGGGGAAACAACGTCCACTTCGCTTCCGACATTGTAGTCGTAGCGTGTTATTCTGATGGCTTCCGGGTTGTCAACAATTAGTGTGACAGTCTCGGCTGCGGCAGGTGTGACTGCGGCAGCCGCCAGAGCTAACATGAGGGAGTAGATTTTTTTCATCTTTTTCCGGTTATGTGATAGAAAATATTGATTAGTGCATAAGGAATATGCATATTGCATAAAAATGAAATATTCATACTCTTAACGAATATTATTTAATTCTTATACAATGGTTTATGTGATGTCCGCAAAGTTATGTCAGGATTGTTTAAAATGCAAATTTTTCACATAATTTTTTGAGATTGCTTTCTTACAAAATCGGCAAACAGGTCTTTTTTGCCGATTGAGTGCGTTTTAAGACATGTTTTTTAACATAAACTGATTGTTCTTTTTGGCTTTAAATTTGTTCTTTTTGGCAATAGCCGTGAACCTATCGGAGGAGGTGAATGTTAAAATAATTGAATTTGTTAACGCATTTTTACCATTGCCGGAGGTGTTCCGCATGGATTGGGATTTATGAATATTAATATCGGATTTATAAGTGTTTTTTGATTATGAAAAAATTTCTTCTAACTCTTGTTGCTGCTGTCGCCATGGTTATGACAGCGTCTACAGCTTCGGCACAGAAGGCCGAAATTGCTTTCAGCTATGGTGGTTACACCCAGATGGATGCTACCGACTGTCATGACGGATGGGATCATGTAAAGAATGCCTGGGGTGCGGTTACCGGCGGTGTGAATTTCAATGTGGCGCGTAATTTCTGGATTGGTCCGAGTTATTCGTTCTCCTCGACTACCACCAAGGGTGGGCCGGAACATTCGTCAATCGCATATCATGTGATTATGCTTAACGGACGTTATCATTATTGGCGTAATTCTATTGTTTCGCTCTACGGCCACCTTGGTCTGGGGTGTGAGATTTCGCACATGATGCCGCGTCACCACGATGCCTATAATTGCACATATTTCGCATATCAGATTTCTCCGCTCGGTGCGCAGTTCAATATATCACGCTCTGTATCGATGTTCGGCGAACTCGGCTTCGGCGCCCAGGGTGTGCTGCAGGTGGGCTTCCGTTTCGGACTGTAAGGATATAAGTGTAATAAAGCAGGTGTGTCAAAATTCATTTTTTGACACACCTGCTTCTGTTATATAACACTTTTGGCAATGGTAATTTTATAGTGGCGCCGGACCTCCGGGACGGCAGGCCACCCGAAGAGGCGCAGCAGAAATAA
>CAJUBM010000092.1 GCA_910584735.1 uncultured Muribaculaceae bacterium | reverse complement strand
AATCAGCCCTAATTTTTCGATGTCTCAAAAAGTTTTATCGGACAGCAATAATAAATTATACATAGAATATACCGAGTAGTATCTCCTCAGGATGGCTGGTAACGTGCATACCTTCACGTTACCAGCCATCAGTGTTTATGGCCTTTCAAAATAAATTATGCAAAATGCATAATTCCATAAAAGCGCTATTAATTTGACAAAATATCTGCCAAGCGTTGTTTGATATGAAAATTTTGCTAACTTTGCCGATGTTTGCAAGATTTTTGATAAAAATCTTGCGCCATGAAGAAAACACAATATCAAAAGATGAAGCAGTTTTATAAATTCTTGCTCTATATTACGATATCCGGGGCTGCCGTGCAGCCAATGATGGGAATCCCGGCTCGTCCCGGTATTATTAGGGTGACACAGCCTGACGGAGAGCCGATGGAGGTGTATCTTGTCGGTGATGAAAACTTCCATTATTATGTCGAGGCTGAAAGTGGCGGTGTTCTGTTGCGTGATGGTGATACTTTCTATCCGGCACAGATGGAGCCATCCGGAAGGCTTGTAGCTGCGAGGCAGTCCATGAGTCAGTCGAAGATAAAGGAACAACTGATGCGGTCACCTATAAAGCGGCGCTCGTTGAGCGGATTGGTAGAAGGAACAACATTCCCGGCTATAGGCGCACAGAAAGCGGTAGTAGTATTGGTTGAATACCAAGACGTTAAATTTAATCTCTCCGATCCGCTTGATTATTTCACACGTATGTTGAACGAGGAAGGCTTTTCTGACTATCGGGCCACAGGAAGCGCGCGTGACTGGTTCTCTCATTCTTCCGGCGGGAAATTCACACCTCAATTTGACGTGTATGGCCCGGTAACCCTTCAAAAGACACGTGACTACTATGGGGGCAATGATGCCTGGGGACAGGATAACGCTCCGCAGAAGATGGTTATCGAGGCCTGCCGGCAGTTAAATCCGGAAGTCGATTTCAGCCAGTATGACCGCGATGGCGATGGCTTAATTGATAATGTGTTCGTAGTATATGCCGGGCGCGGTGAGGCCTCCGGCGGTAGCAGCGACTGCGTCTGGCCGCATGCGTGGAGGATTTCATCGGCTGAACCGGGCATGGTGTATCAGTTCGATGGCGTGAAGCTGGAGCGATATGCATGTTCCAATGAATGGGAATTGTCTGATCTGGGCCATGGCTACCGCCCGGTGGGAATCGGTACGTTCGTCCATGAATTTTCTCATGTGATGGGATTGCCTGACCTTTATTCTACCTCTTACGAGGAAGATACTTTCACGCCCGGGGCATGGTCGGCTATGGATTACGGGCCGTATAATAATGATGGCTGCACACCTCCCCAATATTCTGCCTGGGAGAGAACCGCGCTGGGCTATCTGGAGCCGACCGTCCTGTCTGGAACGGGAAACATCGCCCTCCGTCCCCTTGAAAGTGGCGATGCATACATGATACCGACCTCGGTCGCTGATGAATATTTTATTCTGGAGAACCGTCAGCAGAACGGATGGGATGAGTTTGTCCCGGGGCATGGTATGCTCGTATGGCATATAGATTATGACGCGGAGGTCTGGCGTAAGAATTCGGTTAACAATGTGGCTGACCACAATCATGTCGATATTATAGAAGCGGATGGAGTCTGTACCACGGCGACACGCGATGGTGACTCATTCCCGGGTACAGCCGGAGTTACAGAATTGTCCTATTCGACATCCCCCTCTTTGCGCTCATGGAGCAATGAAAATCTCGGAGTGGTTATTTCGGATATTACCGAGATAGGCGACCGCCTGGTGTTCCGTCTTAATGGTGGGGCTTCTGATATAGAACCACCTTCATCAGCCGAGGCCGTAGATATACTCGCCGGAGGGTTTACCGCCCGGTGGCGAGAGGTAGAGGGGGCGTTGGGCTATACACTTACACTATATGGCAGAAAGGCGGATAAGGAGTCGGCTGCAATGGCTGCGGGGGCAACGTCCGGCGATTTGGACATGGTATTAGGCCGATGGAATGTCGGTCTTACCAATTCTTATGTGGTAACAGGATTGGTTCCGGCCACAGATTATCGGTTTTCTGTCACTGCTGATGATGGATTTTTCGGCAGTGTGGAATGTGAATCTGTCGAGTTTCGCACTCTTGACCCGACATTTGATTATTTCGCCCCGGTAGCTAAAGAGGCTGAGGAAATAGGGACTAACTCTTTTATAGCCTCATGGGAGGCGATGGAGGAGGCGAAAACTTATTTCTTGGATGTATATTTCAAAAAACATAGCCAAAGTGTGGTGGAGTCGGTTGATTTCACCGGTGGAGTGGAGAGTCTTCCTCCGCTATGGACTTCTACATCTACCGCATCTTACGGCATGGCGAGTTACAGTGGAGAATCCGCACCTTCCCTCAGGCTGTCGGTTGAGGGCGATGAGATAGTCTCGGCGCCTTATGGCAATGGGATAGAACGGCTCTCATTCTGGCATAGAGGAAATTCCACCTCCGATGATGAAACTTTGGAAGTAAGCATGCTTAAAGACGGTCTTTGGTATGATATTGAAACGGTAGAGGTCGTTACAGAGAAAGGCGGCACTACAACAGATATAGAGATTAATGACGATAAGGCCCAGCGTATCCGTATCACGTTTAAGCGGCCTACGAAGGGGGCTGTTGCGATTGATGACATAAAAGTGTATTCTTTCGGCCCGTTATATGATGTCGCAGTAGAAGGTTTTACGGAGTATCCTGTAGGGAAAGCATGTAGTATGAAAGTTACAGGACTGATGCCGGGAACAACCTACTACTATAGCCTTGTTGCCGATAATGGCACTCTGCGTTCCTTGCGCTCGAATGTAGTGGCAGTCACTACGAGAGATGAAAGTTCGATATTTTCCACCGAGAGGGAATCTTTGGAAATACCGTTTGCCATTAATGGTAGGGTTCTTCATGCAGATATACCGGTGGCGGTCTACGATATCGCCGGGCGTATGATTTCTGCCGGAACAAATGTGTGTATATTACCTTCCGCCGGGATATATCTGGTCTGTGCCCCCGGGGCGAGACCGACAAAAGTAATGGTTACGGATTGATGTCGTAACTGATTATAAGTAACTGTTCAAATTTATAAACCAAATATCAGCGCATGAAAAAATCGTTATTAAGAAAGGCCGGTCTGATAGGGTCGCTGGCTGTTTCTGTGCTTGCAATGCCGCATGTTGCCGTAGCCGAAGAAGCGAGCTACTATTCGTGCGACTTCAACACGTCCAATCTTAGCTCATTAGGATTCAGCGTGGTGGATGCCAATGGTGATGGAACTACTTGGACTCCGCAAACCACCGAACTTACTTTTAGGGCACTTGACAACGAATCGGTATCGGCAATGTACATGACGCCGACTTTCATAGGCAACGCCCAGAATGACGATTGGCTGTACTCCCCGTCAATACGTTTTGAGGCCGGGAAAACCTATAATGTGAAGTTCCTTATGGCAAAACTGATGTTTGCCGCTATCCCTGAGGCTTTTGAGATAAAGCTCGGCAAGTCGAAGAACAGCACGGCAATGACTACTGTGCTGGTGCCGAAATCGGGGCTGCCTGAAAAAGGAGGAAACTCCCTGTGGTCTTTCAATGCGGTAGTCTCCGTGGAAACTACCGGCGACTACTACATCGGCATCCATGCGGAAGGGAAGCCGGGACAGAAATTAGGCATCGCTTCCTTGGATATAAAGAATGGAGTGGCCATGGTAACTCCTGCCGCTGTGACCGATCTGACAGTTACTCCCGATGCGACGGGCGACAAAAAGGCCGTGATAACATTTACCGCCCCGACTAAGGCGAAAGACAACTCCACACTCACAGCATTATCAAAAATCGAAGTGAGGCGTAACGGCGATTTGGTTGAGACTATACCGAATCCCACCCCGGGTACACCCCAACGCGTGGAGAATATAGTGGCTGTGAGCGCGATATATACCTATTCGGTTGTGGCGTTCACTGAGGCCGGGGGAGGCGATATGGCTTCGGCCACGACTTTTGTCGGGATAAACACCCCGGCCCCGGTAAACAATCTCACGGTTGAAAATACCGCCAATCGGAAGGCTCGGATTACATGGGAGGCACCATCGGTCGACCGTGACGGCTATCCTATTCCGGCATCTCTTTTGAAATATGATGTTATACGTACCCCATTATACAGCAACGAGTCTGAGACAGTCGTGGAAAATTTCGATGGGCTGAACTTTGAAGACACCCTCCCGGAACCGGTGGTGACAGATGATCCGGACGCCGAACCGGCACCTGCCCAGCAGTTCTACATCTATTCCGTCGTGGCCAAGACCTCCGAGGGAACCGCAGGCGTGGTTAAAAGCAATCCGCTGCCGATGGGAGAACCGTATACTATGCCATATAATGAATCCTTTGCAAGGGGACGTGCATCGCACCTGTTCACATCCATAGTGGTTGACGGAAATAATTATTGGAGCCAGACTACAGATTTCGAGGATGTGTCATCTTCTGACGGGGACAACGGCATGATTTACCTGAATGGTAAGATCGGAGGCGCGTCCGCCATGCTTACCGGCCTTACAGACCTGTCGCCATCAACAGCTCCTACCTTGAATTTCTACACCTACAATATTGCCGGAGCAGATCCCGCCGACAATACCCTTGAGGTAGTCGTGACGGCCACAGACGGAGTTTCCAAATCGTTCGGAGAATATGCTCCTGCCATGGGATGGAACAAGACCATTCTCCGCCTTGACGAATTCATAGGTAAGACTATCCGCATTGCCTTTATCGGACGTCGTAAAAATAACACCGAACTATTCCTTGACAATATCGCGGTTTCCAACATCTTCCGTCACGACCTTAAAGCCGAAGGCATTTCAATCCCGGAAAAAGTAAAGAGCAGCGAACCGTTCGAGATAACGGTAGACGTACTGAATTTCGGCTCCGAGATTTCGGGAGACTATGCCGTGACGCTTTTCTGTGATGAAGAAGAAGTTGGTTCCTATCACGGGACAGCCCTGCCCGTAGGCGCCCATGATATGGTGTCGTTTACCCATACTCAGGGTATATTGGCTCCCGAAGAGATAAGCTACCATGCTGTAATAACCTATGCCGCAGATGAAGATATGGAGAATAATACCACTTCCGAGGCCAAGGTGACAGTCCGTAAGAACGCCTATCCCATAGTCACTGATTTAGGCGGTTCATTAAACAATGGCATCGTTTCGCTTAACTGGGGTGAACCTGATACTTCTAAAGCACGACCTTATGAAACCCTTGAGACATTTGACCAATATGATTCATGGGCTAATAGCAACGTAGGGGAGTGGGTATTCGTAGATTGCGATAAAGCCCAGATTTCCGGCTTCTCAGAAGGGAATATGCCCGGTATCGCGGACTATTCGCAGCAATCCTGGTGGGTATTCGACAATTCCCACGAAGACTTCAATAACGGCTCGTTTAACACTCTGTCCGGGAATAAATTCCTTGCATCTATGGTGTCAGGTATAAAAGGGGAGGGATATGTGCAGAATGACGACTGGGCCATATCACCCGAACTGTTCGGCGGCGCCCAGACAATAGTTGTCAACGCACGTAGCTACAGCATGCTTGATTTTGAGACATTCGAAGTCCTCTATTCCACCGGTTCGGTAGACCCTGCCGATTTCATCTCGCTCCAGACCTTCAAGGACATCCCCTCCGAATACACCCCCTATGAAGTAGAGCTCCCCGATGGGGCGAAACGCTTCGCAATCCGCAATATCTCGCTCGGCAAATACGTGCTGATGGTTGACGATGTTACCTACATCCCCGTAGGTTCACCTGCCGCCTTCTCAATAAACGGCTATAACGTATATCGTGACGGCATAAAAATCAACGACATGCCGGTTGAAGAAAACGAGTTTAAAGACACCGACTGCGGCGACGGCAACCACAGTTACAACGTCACCGTCCTCTACTCCGCCGGAGAGTCAATGTTCTCCAACGACTTCAACCCCACCGAATCCTCTATAGACACCCCGGCCGAAACCTCCTTCACCGTCTCAACCCTCCCCGGCGCCCTGGTAATATCCAATGCCCTCGCCCCCGTCTCCATCTACACCCCTGACGGACGCCTTATTGCCACCGCCCCTGCCGCCCTCTCCTCCACCATCCCCCTCCCGGCAGGCATCTACCTGGTAACCTCTGCCCGCACCACCCGCAAAGTCACCATCCCCTAATCCCTTATTTGAGGATTCACATAAGTAATGAAGAGGCTTTGCCAAAAATGAATTGCACCCCGAAAGTTTTTTGTCTAACTTTCGGGGTGCAATTCATTTTTGGCAAAGCTTCTCTTTATCTTCCCTAAACGAAATTTATGCTATCTGGAGCAATGATAGTTTTTCCATCAAATATATAATACTAAAGATTAAATCGATGGAGATGTAAACCGCTCCTCTCCGTCAAGGATAATCGGAGCGACATCAACATCCCGGAGGAAAACGTATGGTCTGTCGTAATGGAAATAAGGAGCGCGCGCAACGTGGTTAGCGTTTCCGTCCTCCATTATTCGGATTGTGTCTTCAATCAGGTCGAATCCGACATGCGCCATAACCCCTGCATAGGCCATATGGCGGATGTTCACCTCTGTCACCTTGAGGTTACCCTCCTTATCTTCTTTCAAGTCAAAGGAGAGTATGCCATGAGCCTGGACACCGAGTTTGCCACAGAGATATTTGATACAGTCATCGCAGAATTTGTTGATGCGATCCTCATTTAAGAAACGACCAAAGGCTGTGTTGCCGGTAACCTTGGACGGAGCAGTATTTGCCATCACGTATTCGGCACATTCAAGAGCCGCGCCTTTTACATACTCATTGTCATAATAGAGCATCTCATTTGCCAGATGACGCCCGGTAAGGAACTCGCTTACGGTGAATTCCGGGATAGCACGGTTGATGAACAGCCAACTCTTATAGCTAGCCATATCCTCAAGTTTGAGAGAGCCAAGGCCGCCGGTTCCCTCTGTAGCACGTATCCAGCACGGGAACCCTATCTTCTTTTCAACATCCTCATAACGCGGATTCTCTTGCGTGACCTTTATGGTTTTGGGTATAAAGTCAGTTCCTTCGAGCAATCGGGCCATCACAGACTTGTCGCGAAGTGATTCGGAGAGGGTCTTACATCCCATGAATACAGCGCATGGGAAATGCCCCTTTTCCTCATAGTATCTACCCCATTCTACAATCTCGCTTTCCGGCTGCACAAAAGCATAATCTATCTTCTTGGTCTTGACAAGCCGTTCTATATAAGGGAAGTATTCGGGTGAATCGCAACGAGGGCATACGAAATGCTCGTCAAGCAGCCCCTCCATAAAGAATCCTACGGCTTTTCGGTTGGCATCTATTCCGATGATATGGTAGTCCGGGTGATTTTCCCGTATAATCCCGGCAACCGAGCGAGGTGTGAGGCCACCAATCCCGGTTACTAATACTGTCTTACTCATCTGTATTATCTGATTTATTCTACTGTGATATAATATCCGGCCCTGTCGGCACTTTTAAGAATCGGATTCTCGGAGATTGGTCCGATATCGCTATGGCGCCAGATTTGTTGCGGGGCGAGTTTCTTTAGCTCGTTGAACCGGGTCAGGTCTTCCGGGGTAATGATGTAGTGATTACATGCAATTCGGGGTGAATGAATCTTTCTCATCCCGGGTGCATGTCCACAGCATATGTCTATCACCATACCGATGAAGTCATACCCCGAGGAGAGGGGTACGAGATCGGTGCCTATACAGTCGCCTCCCATACGTGTGGCAATCTCCATAAACAGAATTCGACCGTCGGGGGTAATTCGGAACTCCGGGTGGATAGCTCCGTAACGGATATCAAGGGCTCTGAACGCCTTATAAAGCGTCTCTTCAACCTTTGCGGCCATCATGGGGGAAAGACGTGCAGGCTGCCTATGACCAGTCTCTACGAAATGCGGGGCTCCCGTTGTTGATTTTTCTGTTATTGCAAGCAATTTGTAATTTCCCTCATAGGCTATGCTCTCGCCGCTGTATTCCGGGCCTTCAATAAATTCCTCCAGTACCGCCTCGCCAGTCTTTGTCCACCCGAGAGCGTAGGCCATACCCTCTTCCAACTGAGCTGGTGTCTCAATCTTGAAAACCCCACGACTCGAACTGAGATCGCACGGCTTTATAATCAAGGGATATACGAAGTCTTTGGCTATAGTTTCGACCTCCTCTACCGACTGTCCCATTCTAACGAGCATAAAATTGGGACTGTCCACACCTCCATCCTGCATTGCCTTACGCATCAGATACTTATTGGTGGTCAATATCTCTGTTTCTACCGAATTGCACGGAATCTCCATCCTGCGGAGCAGGTAGTTCATGGGATGCATGGCGAGTTCGGAACAGATAGATGCAACTCCACACGGATTAAGTCTCTCACATTCTTCCCATAGCCTCACGTAGTCAAGTATGTCGACAGGATAAAAGAAATCGGCCGTTTTCTCTCCGATTTCCCCACGTGGTAGTCCAAATACATGCGTTTCGTAGCCAAGCTCTTTGGCACGGAGAATTAGTGGATTCTGGTACTCGTTAGTACCCAATATCATCAGTCGGTTGTTCATCATATGATCGAAGTATTATAGAATATATCTGCAATATCGGCTACAGCCTCCATATCCCGCGCCGAATACCTTTGGTCGATATGGAAGCAGAGTATGCTGTCGTATATGTTTTTTGTGGAACTGTCAATCTCTCCAGCTAATTCATCGGGGCATTTCCAGATGATCGTGGGATATACGTTGTGCGCGGCCATATACTTTTGTAATTCAGCACGTCGGCGGTTTATGAATACAGGCAGCATGAAGGGAACCTCCCCATCTTTGATTTCAGGGCGTGGAATACGTATCTCCCCATGCCTTACCAACCTTTCGGCCAAACGAGAATAATTCTCACGCCTCGTCTCTACAAACATGGAAATATCCAGAGACTTAAGATAGTCCATTGTCAAAGTTGAGGCCGCAAAAGGTCCGTTTCTGGAATCCAGCAGTCTTTCTGCTGCTGTAGCCTGGTCCATAAAATTTTGCTTATCTCCCACGCCATTCACTATATATACTCCTTTTGCTAACATTGCCTCAGTCTTGGCGCAGGACAATTCAGTATCCTCTTCAAGGTGGTCTGCCTTGACGTTAGTTACGAAAGCCCCGTCGGGAACCGGCATCCACTTCCTTATGCTTCCTAACGCGTAATCTGAATTTGGCCGGGGGAAAGATGAGAACATGGTCTGCGTCATATCCTCCACTACTATGATACCTCTGTCTCTCAAAATATTCGACACCTTTGCAAATTCCCCTAATGTGTCAAGACCGAAATAGCCGTGTACCAATATTATAGATGGAGACAGTCTTTCAATCTGACTGATAAGAGCCTCGATGTCAATAGTGAGATCCGGCCTTATGGCGTAGGGAGAGACTCTGTAGCCCGCATCAATTAACGGCCGGATAACGCTATGGCATGTAAAACCCGGCACGAGCGCCGTTCCTCCGACACTACCGATTTCTTTCGCCACCAGCGCGATAGCGCTTCGGCAGGTTGACAGAAAGGTCACGCCATCAGGCGTATCTAAGTGACAATACGCAGAAACTGACCTTTCGGCATCCCTAGGGGTTATGTACCACGTACTCCCCACTTCCCAGTTTTTCATACTAATGCCTTATCTTTGGCAAGAATACGGTTTACGACCTCCAACTTGTCGGGCTGCTGAATCTCACGGATGATATGAAGCCCTCCTTCATCGGTGACAGACGGCGTACCTATATCGTCCTTGGCCGCCACTTTGAAGAATGTTCGCCAAAGAATCCTTATGTCATTGGCGAACGAAAGTTCCCTGACGTAAATGACATCGTAGGCAAACCGATCTTTCCACCGACAAAGAGCCCGCCCGTTTATCTGAGCCAATCCCGTGATGCCGCCGCGCACAGAGTGGCGCAACTCTTCTTCAGGTGTGTAGTATGGCAGATAAATTGGATAAAGAGGCCTTGGTCCCACAAGCGACATATCACCCTTTAGCACGTTAAATAGCTCTGGCAATTCGTCAAGGCTGCTGTTGCGCAGGAAGTCACCAAACTTAGTGAAGCGCTCCGTATCGGGAAGAAGGTTGCCATCCCTGTCGCGAGCATCCGTCATAGTGCGGAACTTGATCATCATAAAAGGTTTGTCATCCTTTCCTATGCGCATCTGTCTGAAAAAGACCGGTGAGCCAAGCTTTACGCGGACAAGGATATAAAGTGCCAGCAGAACGGGACTAAGCAATATAAGTCCTATAAGTGACAAGGTGAAATCAAGGAATCTCTTGAAAAAAAGGCGGTACATATGCTGTATGTTGTTCAAATATATTCACCAAACAGAAGATAGCTCGCACTAATCGGTGCGGCTGTCCCTAACTTTCCCTAATATTTCGTTATAAAAATCATATAGGCATTGGCTTACAAACGATTGCTCGTAACGGCAGGCCACCATCTCGCGAGCGTTAGAGGCCAGCGATTCACGCCATGAAGCATCCGTAGCCATACGCCTCATAACCCGGTAGAGGGCATCTACGTCTCTTGGAGGAACAATAGTGCCGTTTTTCCCCTCTACGATAATCTCGTTAGCACCGTTGATGTCGGTAACAATCTGTGGTAGCCCCATAGCCCCGGCCTCTATCACCACGTTGGGGAATCCCTCGCGGTAGCTGGCCAGCACCGAGCAGTCGGCAGATGCCAGCCATGGGCGCACATCGGTCTGCTGCCCCACGGCCTCGATTGCCGGATTGGCATCAATCTCGTCAATAGTTCCTTTTCTTATCGGGTCAAGTTCAGGCTCGAACCTGCCGACAAGGAGTAGCCGGGTGGAGGGCATCTCAAGGTTCAGGCGTCTAAAAGCCGCCACAAGTTCATGGATGCCTTTGTCACCAACCACACGCCCAACAGCGATGAAAGTAAATACTCCATCGGCTCTTAACCTATTCGCCTCGGCCATGACCTCGGGTGTGCGATCGTAGCGTTTAAGGTCAATCCCCTGGCAGTTGCCGTAGCCGAGAACCCTGGCTGGCTTACGGGTAATGCTGTTATCGAGCAGGTCGCGTCTCACTCCCTCTCCTTCAGGAATCACATGGGTGGCACAGGCGCAGGTTATTCGGTCAGTGAGCATCAAAATCTGCCGTGTCAGTCCTGTAGCAGTGGGGAACACCAGGCCGGTGAATGTATGAACGCGCACCGGCACTCTACATACCCATGCAGCCATCATGCACAGCAGCCCGGCCTTAGGGGTCATAGAATGAACCATTCCAGGCTTCTCTCGCCTAAATACCCTGACAAGGCGCAACAGTGACCGTAAATCCTTCATGGGTGAAATATGACGCTCCATAGGCACCTTAATACGCCCCACATGTTCACCGTACCCGTCCAAACAGTCCCAGCAATCTCCCGGTGAGGCCACCACTGCGACATCGTACCTCTCCGTCAGCACCGTCAGCATCCCGCTGATGAATGATATGGAGTTAGACACCGTGAACGCCCGGATTATCTTAGTTTTCTTTGCCATTGTTAAAATGATGTATCGTCTTCAACTTTGTCCAGTTGCTTTCGAAGATGGAATTATTGTTTGTCCCCTTCGCCGTTTAAAGACAACTTGTTCAATAGGACGGCAGATGGAATTTATACCAATAGAAGTAATCAGGCTGAGAAGGACTACAATGGCAAAGATTACCACCGGGTAACGGAACGAATAGATTAAATCTCGGAAGAGGTAGGCGCAATAATATGTGTGTACCATCCATATATTCATGGAATGATTACCAAGAGCAATCAATACCCCTCTTATTGCAGACGGGAAAGTAGCAATGTTCACACAAGCGATTATGAGGAATACATAGAAGTAGTTATAACAATAGTTCGTTAAAAAAATAATTCATAGGCTAAGCGGCATCTACCGCCAA
>CAJUBM010000091.1 GCA_910584735.1 uncultured Muribaculaceae bacterium | reverse complement strand
TGCCTCTTCTGGTGGCCTGCCGTCCCGGAGGTCCGGCGCCACTATAAAGTTACCACTGCCAAAGATGTTATATAATAGAAGCGGTTGTTAAAATGATGAATTTTGACAACCGCCTTGAAATAATCAGACCCGTTAGTATTATTTTGAACAGTTACTTATAACCTGATTTTAAATGAAAGAGCCGCGAGAATTTATGAAAAGCAATTCGTGTTTTACAATTATGTAAAACAATTTTCGTAACTTTGCGTTGTAATTAAAAACGCAACGATATGAGCGAAGTAGAACTCCTTATTGTCGACAGCAGCGATAAGTGTACCCTTTATACAATCCAGTTCCTTTCGGACGATACCAATGAATTTGACAAATTCATTACCAAATTCCGAAATGACGCTGAACTTAATCCTGATTTTCAGGCCATAATGCGGTTTGTTGAACAGATTATGGTCAATGGTGCATTGGAGAGATATTTTCGCCGTGAGGGCAAAATGAGTGATTCAGTGGTTGCCCTGCCGGTTCTTAAGTCCAAACTTCGCCTATATTGTCTTCGCCTTACAGACAAGATTCTTGTAATCGGTAATGGCGATGTAAAGAAAACGCGCTCCTACGAGGAAGATAATATTCTGCAAGGCTATGTGATGGACTTGCAGAAATTCGAGCGACTTTTGAAGCAGGAAGTCCGCTCGGGTAATGTGGAAATCACAGAGAGTCAAATAATCACAGACAAAACATTTGAGCTATGAGAACCGCGAATATCAATCTTCAAGAAATCTTCAACGAGATACCGGAAGAAAAACGCGAGGAAACCCGGCTTTCTTTCGCTATTTCCAACAAACTTGACGCGCTGATGAAAGAGCGTGGGCTGAACCGCAAACAGCTTGCCGAGGCGATGGGCAAACGTCCGAATGAGGTTACACGTTGGTTAAGCGGAGAACATAACTTCACAATCTCGACCCTCGCAATGCTCTCGGCATTTTTCGGCAAGTCCATCATTACCGTTTGATGGCACAGTTCAATCGTAAGGATTTCATCCTACGAAATGTCCACCCTGCCGAAAATATGGGCGCCGATTGATTCGCCGCCACCGTAAGGCCACGGGAGGAGGATGCAGGCAGCCACCAACAAGGCCGATATTACTGCCAGCACTATTATTGCCGGCACGGTCAGCCGCCGGGGAATTCGTCCGAGCATACGGGCCGCTTTCGGAGAGAGCGTGGAGGGTTGTTTCATGTGCCGAGTTCGAGTTGGTTTTTTACAAGATTGTAGTATGCTCCCCGCAGGCCGATAAGGGTGTCATGGTTGCCGGTCTCTACGATGCGGCCTTTGTCGAGCACTATGATTTGGTCGGCATGGCGAACGGTTGACAGCCGGTGTGCCACAATCAGGACGGTACGCCCACGGTAGAATCCCGACAGGTTTTCGACTATGGCGCGTTCGTTCGCGGCATCGAGCGAGTTCGTTGCCTCGTCAAGGAATATGAACTCAGGGTCGCGGTAGACGGCGCGGGCTATCAGCACCCGCTGGCGCTGCCCCTGGCTTATGCCGAGGCCGTCAGGCCCTATCTTGGTGTCGTAACGCAACGGCAGCGAATCAATCCAGGTGTCGATACATGCTATCCGGGCTGCGTGGTGCATACGTTCCGTGTCGATGTCGGAATCGTCCACGGCTATGTTGCGGGCTATAGATTCCGAGAATATGACGCCGTCCTGCATCACTGCCCCGCAGCGCGACCGCCACCAGCGCAGGTTGTATTCCCCTATAGGATGCCCTGCAATCGTTATCTCCCCCTTCTCCGCCGGATAATATCCCAATATCAGCTTTATAAGCGTGGTCTTGCCCGAGCCCGAGGCGCCGACTATGGCCGTGGTGGAGCCGGGCCGTATGTCGAAGTCTATATCATCGAGAGTCTTTTCCGGGTTATGGCGGTCGTAACGGAAGTCAACTCCCCGGACCGAGATTCCCCGGGCGCCGTCAAATCTCTGCCGTGTGGCCTCGGAGGATTCCTCCTCGCGCCCGCAATGTATCTCGTTTATGCGTTCCAGCGAGATTTTCACGTCCTGTAGCGAATACACGAATCCCATCATCTGGGCCACCGGTGAGTTCAGCTGCCCTACGATGTACTGTATGGCCAGCATGGCACCTAAGGTTATGGAGCCTTCGATTACGCATGTGGCGGCCAGCACGGTCACCACAATGTTCTTCACCTCGTTTATAAAGATTGACCCGGCCTCCTGGGTCTGCCTCAGTTTCAGCGATTCAAGTTCGATTTCGAAGAGGTCGGCCTGGGAATCCTCCCACTCCCACCGGCGCCTCTGTTCGCATTGTTGCAGCTTTATCTCCTGCATGGTCGTTACAAAGCGGTAGGTATGGTTGCGGGCTTTCGCCTCGGCTTCGAACAGGCGGTAGTCGAGTACGCGCCTTTTGCGGAGGAATAGCGCTATCCACAAACCGTAGACGGCACTTCCGGCCATGAAAGTCAGGAAGATCACGGGGTTGTAGACAAGCAGCACCCCGCCGAACACTATGAAACTAAGCAGTGTGAACACCACGTTCAGCGCCTCCCCGGTGAGGAACGACTGCACACGCGAATGGTCGTTGATGCGTTGCAGCAGGTCGCCCATCAGTTTGGTGTCGAAAAACGACATCGGCAGCCGCAGCAGTTTTATGAAGAAGTCGCTCACCAACCTGAGGTTCACTCGCACGGAGATATGTGTCAGCAGCCGGCCTCGGATAAAGTCGGTGGCGGCACGCCCCATTACGATCAGCAGTTCCCCCAGAAGCACTAACCATATGAACCCTATATCCTCATGCTTTATGCCTATATCCACAATCCACTGCGTAAGCAGCGGCATGGCAAGCTGTAGGATGCATCCTAACAGCAGTCCGGCGAGGATGACGATGAAGTGGCCGCTGAACCGCCGCATATACTCCATAAGGAGTCCCGGCGAACGGCGCTGCCCCTCCTGTCGGCGCAGGTCGGTGTAGAAACTCTCGGTCGGTTCGAATGTCATGGCTATCCCGCGTCTGCCGCCGGAACAGTCCCCATGGCGCGGCTCGCAGAAAGCCCAATGTTTTTCCAATGCGTCCCGGCGGCAGGTGTACCTCCCCTTTGCCGGGTCGGCGATATGGAAAAGACGTCCGCGGCGGGTCGTCTTTTCCAATACCACGAAATGGTTCTGATCCCAGTGGAGGATGCATGGCGTCCTCATCCCGGCCAGTTCTGCGGCGGTCATGCGGTAGGCTGCGCTTTTCAGGCCGAGTTCTGCGGCGGCATCGGCTATCCCTTTGAGCGATACACCCTGCACGGTGGCCCCGCACAACGAGTCGGCCTCTGCGAACGATACCCGGCGTCCCCACCACGAACACACCATCGCAAGGCAGGCCACCCCGCACTGCATCGAATCGCGTTGTTGTTCAAACCGCAGCTTCCGTCTCACATTTTCTATCGGTTAATCAGGTGAGAGAAGATTACTATATGCCGGCAGACTTGAGTTGGCGCTGTATGCGAGGTACTACTTTGCCGGTCGAGAAGCGCCATACGGCTGTTAGCGACACCATGTTATCGGATGCCAGGATGTTACGATTCCAGCTTGTCGTGATGTAATTAGGTGAGAAGGTGAACGACTCCATTCTTGTGGAGGCGATATGTAGCGGGAGGCGGTAAAGTGCCTGTATGCCAAGTTTTCCCTTTAAGAACGATTTGTAAAGAAACAATGTGAAATAGTCGGTCTGTCCTTTGGTATGGTATTGTGGATCAATACTAAGGTCAGGTTGTAGGAAGTATTGCAGCAGGATATTTAATGTGTTATCCACATATCCAACGGATATATTTGCCGAAATACGCCCGCCCTTATTCGACTCTTCTTCAAATCGTGCATACTGATGGTCGTATGCCATCATGGCATCTACATACAGGTTTTTAAAGAAGAACTTGTTATAGGTGGCATACACTCTCCAATTGCGCGAGATGGAGTTATATGGGATCAGTGTTACATATGGCTGGTCTATGCCTGAAGGTGTCATTCCTTCAGCGAATCCGAATAATTTAGAGATATTGTTATTGTTCCACGAATATTGCGCTCCTATCTGTAAGGAGTTGAAAAGACCGAAATTCAGTTTTAAATTATTGATATGACCGGCTTTTAAGAGAGGATTACCCTCAGCCCACATCATAGAGGTCACGAAAGAACCTGAAGGATTCAGTTGGTCTACTTCAGGGAATAAACCATAAGAATCATAATTGCCACGGATTATTAGCCAGTCCGTGGGCCTGTAAAATACTCCTGCCCCGAATAGCGGCATAGTGGAGTTGTTACGTTCGCGATTTGCCTCATTCTTGTTTACGGTTAGGTTTATATTGGCCCATATGCTTAGGTTGTTGTATGGAGTCCACCCTCCATTGATGTAGACGCTTGCTATATTTCTCTCATTTCGGCTTAACAGAACATTTGTCGGTAAGTCACGATAATCCATGCGTAGGTAGTTGTAAGATATACCGGCGCTTGCCTCCCATTTGCCGTTAGCAGGCCCGTAGAACAGATTACCATTCAAGAACAATCCGTTGTAGTTGTAATGGCGGTCATTGTCTACATTTATCTCATCACTACGGTCGAAGCCTGAATATAGATTGGAATGTGTAAGATAGTAATTCCCGTTTGCTGAGAACGACCATTCCCGGTGGTGGCCGTTATAGAACAGTCCCATTGAATGGGCTGCAAAGTTTCGGAGTTTTTCGGAGGTGTCGAATACCACATCTTCTTTATAATCTTTGCCGGTTACTATCATGTCGGAATGGGATGTGTGGTCTCTGGCATATCCTTGGTAATTATATGTGGCGGAAACAACGTGGTCAGGATGCGGTCTGTAATCTAAGCCTGCAATAGTGTAAAAATGTTTGTTTTGTTCGCGGAATTTCGGGTCATCTACGGGGGCAGGCTGATCCTGTTCGATGATGCCGTTCATGGGATATTCTTTCCTTAAAACGTTTGACCAATTTCGATGCCTCTGTATATAGTTTATATCGGCATACATGTTGATTTTGTGGTTCGTAAATGTTATCTGCCCTTTGTTATACCACTCACTAACATGGTCGGGATTGCGTTTGCTGGGAAGGAATACTCCTTTCTCAACTATTTCGCCATCCACGCCTACATACAGCGGCTTCGTGTGAAGGCTTATCAGGGCGTCATATCCCCGGTATTGTCCTGTGGGCTGGTACACGATGTTTACCACGTCAAAACGTTTAGGGTTCAGGTTGCGCACATAATCCAGGTCTTTCTCGATGCTGTCAACCAATATCTTTACATTCTCCGAGCCGAGATATGAGATGGTTTGCGTGGTATAGTTATACTGGAACCCGTTCATGCGCCCGAGCATCTCCATGATGTTGCTGACGCCCTTCTTCATGTTGGCCGTTATGGTTACCCTCTCTTTGTTGCCACGGCGCTCAACGGTCTGCCCGACAACCATCACCTCGTCAAGATTCTTCTCGGAGATGGAGTCGTTGGCCTCCTTCCCGACTTCTGTTGTATTCTGCGATTTGTCGTCCGCAAACAAACAGAAAGATAGGGGAAGGAATGTGGCGAATATAAGGGTACGTATAATTGTCATATCCATAATATTGAACCCTCTAAAAGAGGTGGTTAGTTGATGCCGGCCGACTGGAGCTGGCGTTCTATGCGTGGCACTACCTTGCCGGAGGAGAAACGCCAAACGGCCTGGAGTATCACCTGGTTGTCGTTGGCTTCCGCCTGGCGGCTCCAGGTAGACTGCTTGTAATTAGGTGAGTCGGTAAAGGTATCCAGTCTCGATGATCTGAAATGCAAGGGGGGACGATATTTTGCGGCTACTTCCAGTTTCCCTTTGAAGAGTTTTTTATAGATTTCTAATACGAAAATATCGGTCTGGCCTCGGCTATAGCTTTGAGGTGCTATCCAGCGGTCATCGGAAAGGAAGTATTGCAGGATGGCATGGAACGTATCATCCACGAATCCGACCTGTATGCTACCGCTCACCTGACCGCCTTTATTCGACATGTTTTCGAAACTTGCATACTGGTGCTTATATGCCAGCCAGCCGTTGATAAGCAGATGTTTGAAAAATGTCTTCTCGTATGTGGCATGAACCCTCCAGGTGCGGGAGGTGTAATTCTGTGGGGTGGATGTGACATACGGCTGGTCGATGCCCGACGGGGTCATGCCCTCGGCTACGCCATAGATGTTGGTGATTCCGTTGTGCGACCAAGAATATTCCCCTCCGACCTGCAGTGAGTTGAGTATGCCGAAGTTCATTTTGGCTGTATGGTTGCTCCCGGCGCGTAGCAGCGGGTTTCCCTGGTTCCATATAAGGGCGGACTCGAACCGTCCTTCGGGATTCAGTTGTTCCGTGTATGGAGTTACGGCATAGCTGTTATAATTGGCGCGTACCACCAGCCAGTTCACGGGGTTGTAGAAAACCCATGCCCCGAAGAGAGGCATAGTCGTGCTGCATCCCTCCCGGTTGGCCTTGTTATTGTTGTAAACCACGTTCACGCTGGCGCCCATTCTCAGGTTGTTACGCGGGAACCATCCGCCGCTGATATATACGTTGACATTATCTGTCTCGTTGCGGCTCATAAGTGCGTTCGTGGCCAGGTCGCGGTAGTCCATACGCTGGTAGCCGTAGTTTATGCCGAAATTGGCGGCCCATTTACCGCTGGCCGGTTGGTAGGTCGCATCGGCGTTCGTACTTAATCCGTTGAAATTATAATGGCGGTCGGTAACCTGGGCTACGTCATCGCTGCGGTGGAAGCCTGAGTATTGGTTATTGTGCGTCAGATAATAGTTCCCGTTTGCCGAGAAGGACCATTCTTTATGGCTGCCGTTATAGAACAACCCCATGGAATGTCCTGCCACATCCAGTTGCTTTACGTAAGTATCGAGTGTGACGTCCTCGGTATAGCCGGGTCCTGTGATTATCTGGTCTGTATGTGAAGACCGGTCGTGGCGACCTCCCATATACTTGTATGAGGCGGAAAACACATGGTTCTGCCACGGACGGTAGTCGACTCCGGCCAAGACGTTGAATCGGTTAGTGCGGTTTCGGTTCGGGGGATCATTGACAGGTGGCTCCACTTGCTGTTCGGTGATGCCGTTCATAGGATACTCATTATTTACCATCCACCAGAAACTGTTCCTGAAAATGGAATAATCGACCTGGGCATACGTGCTGATTTTATGGTTGGTGTAGGTTATCTCGCCTTGGTTGTCCCATTCCGCTATCTTGTAGGCATGGCGTTTGCTCGGATGGAACGCGGCGGCTTCATAGACAAGGCCGTCCACACCCTGGTATTCCGGCCTCGTGTGCAGGCTTATCAGAGCGTCATATCCCCGGTATTGTCCCGTGGGCTGGTACACGATGTTTACTACGTCGAAACGTTTCGGGTTCATGTGACGCACATAATCCATATCCTTCTCGATGCTGTCGACCAATATCTTTACGTTATCCGAGCCGAGATAAGTCACTTTTTGCGAGACATAGTTGTATTGGAATCCGTTCATGCGCCCGAGCATCTCCATGATGTTGCTGACGCCCTTCCTCATGTTGGCCGTTATGGTTACCCTCTCTTTGTCGCCACGGCGTTCAACGGTCTGCCCGACAACCATCACCTCGTCAAGGTTCTTCTCGGAGATAGAGTCGTTGGCCTCCTTTTCTGTATGTGGGGCGCTCTGTGCCGTGGTGGTGTCCTGTGCGCTTAGGCAGAGGACGGTGGCAAGGAATGTGATGAGCGATAGGATGCGTGTAATTTTCATATGCTTGCTTTTTCAGTGCTGCGGCAATAGTTCAATAATATCTCTTCAACATAGGGTTCGTCGAAACGACATTCGTTTGCGTATCCGGGCTTTTGGCGGTGGCCGAAACAGGGCGCCCAGCACACCGGGAAGAAGCGGCACGACGAGCATACCGAGCCGTCGCCGGGACGGATAACCGGCACCTTTGTAATCTGGTCTGACCATGTGATGGTGCCGTCCTCGTTCAACTGCGAGGTAAGGTTCTTGGGGTTGTCGTTATCGCATTTGGAGACCTTGCCGTTGGGGTAGATGCAGCAGAAATTCTGGAAGTCGGCATAGCATTTCCCCATGGTGGCGAACCGTGTGTACATGCCGCTGTCACTTGCCTTGAAGAACAGATTGTCGACATCCTCCTGCTTTACAAGGGAGGCATCCTCCTGCCAGACTTTGTAAATCATGAACGAGCATTTCTTGCGGGCTTCTTCCGACAGGTAGCTCTTCAGATCGTTGGTTATGGCCTCGGGGTTCAAGTTCTTGTGTGTGTAGTTGAAGCGCACCATGCACGAGGCGTCTGTCCCGGCAATAGCTTCGATATTTTCCATTACTTTCTCAAATGCCGATTCCGAGGGAAGCCTCTTGACGGTGTCATGCACAGCCTTGGCTCCGTCTATTGTGATCTGGAAAGTCTTTATACCCAACGAGGTAAGTTCCGCGATGCGTTCCTTGTCAAGCAACGTGCCGTTGGTTGTCATGTCCGAGAAAAATATCTTTCCCGATTCCTCGCAGGCATTTTTTACGTAGCTGCAAAGATCCACAACCGTGTCGTAGCACAGGAGTGGTTCTCCCCCGAACCATGAAAGCGTTACGTTCGTGATTTCCGGCATCTCCATCACCCTGTCAACCAGCTTCTTTATTCGCGCTACAATCTCCTCGCCCATAAAGTAGTCCTCATGCTCCTGTGTGCAGTACCAGCATCGTAGATTGCACTGATACGTAGGCAGCACCATTATACGGAACAGATGGGGCTCCAACGAGGCATCGTATTTGGCCGACAACAGTTCCTCCTCCTCTTTCGTTGAATCTACCAAGAAGTTGAAGCGCTTCATCTTGTCGTAGAAAGTGGGGAAGAGTTCCTTATGCTCTTCCATGCTGTCAAGCAGTGCCTCTACCTTCTGTGTGTTTTCCGCGCTTGTCTTGAAAAATTTGTCAGACAGGCCGCTTAGGAAATAAACCGAATCTCCGTGTCGGAGTTTATATATGTACTTGCTTTTAATCATGACTGGTTTGTTGAGGGTGAAAAAACAGGGACGTTTGTCGCAATCTATTGCATTGAAGAGTTAACGGCATCAATGCAATAGATTTATGGGGTCAAGCGGTGGGCTTGAGGGGAATGTTATTTGCAACTTGTTGTTTTGTTTGTACCAGTACAGCCGAAACAATTAGCACCGCAATTAATGGTACAATTGCCTCCGAAGCAGTTGTTTGTGGTTTTACTGCATTTGTCAGCGATATGTGCGCCTAACGGATTTGCCGTGCCGCCTAATACTTGCAGAGATTCTATCTCTGAGATGAAATCTTTGGAGAAGGTTTCTTCTTTCTTCATGATTTGCGAGTTTAAAGGGTTAGTGAATATATGTATATGTTCATCCATGTGGATGAATCTGTGTTGATTGGGGAGTGGTTTTGTGTTGGTTATTTTGGTTAAAGATAGGGTGGAAAAAAAGAGATTGATATTGGAGAGTTGGTGGAGGAGAGAGTGCGTGAAAGGCTGACCTGTGTAAAAGGTTTAGAGATAGAGGAAGCCGGAGAATGTCTTCCCTTGGTCGGTGACTGTCGTTATCACATATGTTCCCGATTCGTCAGGGGCGGAAACCGTAGGATTGTCGGGTGTAGCCACCCCGGTCCATGTCTCTTTGGTAGTCTCTTCCTCCACGGTCACATATAGTGCCGTGTATGGGAAATTTGGCGTGAATGTCAGTTCCCCCTCATATGTATATGAGTAGGCAATGCGCTCCATAGAGGGAACACGCTTATTTTTCCCTTTAGATGGGGTTAGCGTACCATTAACATTGTTCCCTGGATTATCGTCATTGGCGATGGCTGTCGGAAGGGATAAACCAAACAATGTTATTACAAGCAATAGATTCCGTATGATTTTGAAAACTTTCATGTCGCAAATTTAGCACATATTTTCTATCTATTGCAAATTTTAACCCTAAAATAGTCTATCAAGTGCAAAATGGATGTGTTTATAATTCAGAATGTTATGTAGTTGATAGATTATATGAATCTATCATGTGAAGATGCGGTGTGTGTAATGTGCTAAATATCAGCATTTTATATCGAAATGGCTATGATGTCAACATTTTCTTCTGTCTTAAAAAGCTGCTATTCAGTATAATATCAGAAGAAAGAGAGATATTCGTTCTTCATTTTTGCCTCTGAAGCAGTGATTTTGTTTTTCAGACGTGACTTTCGGTTGTATATAATGTTGTTTGACTTTCCGAGGAACATTGAAATGGAACTGGTGGAGAATCCGCATACCATGTATAGAAAGAGCATATAATCGCTTCCTGTGATTTCAGGAAAATCGGTGGCGAAATCTGAAGCCAGTCCGTTTAGATTCTCATCGATGAGTGTGGTTAGCTCTGTCTTGGTGTTTGTGTTCTCAAAGGTCTTTAGAATTGCATCTGCTTCGGAATATATACGGCTCTGCTCGTTTTTCAAGCCCTTACACTCATAATAAGTTTTTGAGAGTCGGTCAATGACTTTGAAACGGTCGCTGAAAAGAAACTTTACTTTCTGTGCAAGGTTCTTGTTTGTCTCGGTAAGGTTGTTCGTCTCCTCGTTGAGGTTATGTGCAAGTAGCGCTATTTCCGTGTTCTTGCGTCTCTCTTTTTCGACTTTCTGACGAAAGAAAAAATACACACATAGAATTGAGATGGTCATTATGCTTATTATAAGCATGAGGATGGTAAATAGCTTGTTGGTGTGAGCTTCCTCGTTTCTGAGGGCGTTTATGTGGAAGTCCTCGCTGGAGCGTGAAGCCTGCTGTGAGAGTGATGCCTTGAACAAATCCCATAAATGATCGTATTCTGTACATAGAGATTTGTATGCGGTGTTATAATCTTTTTTGGTTGCATATATATAAGATGGAATGGTCGCGCTATCTGAGTTGAAATATTTATCAATTATAGCATCACCTTTAGCATAGTTGCCAATTTTATAGCATGAAATTACGTGATTACTTGCATCTGCGATAGTGTACGCCATAGAATCTATTGCATATAAAGTGTCAAGATAACAATCTGCTGAAGCATAATCCTCCAAAGTGTATTTGCATCGAGATTTGGAGGTGAGTATGGAGGCATATAGGGCAATATCCTGCTTGAGCAATTCTTTCTGATTCAACAGTACGGATGTGATAGAATCAGCTTTTTCATGCTGGGAATTATTGATAAATGCTCTGACAAGTTCAGCCTGTGCCCATGCGGTATAGTCGGGATGCCCCCATGGAAGCATAAGGTCATATACCATCTGGGCATATTTCATTTGAAGCGGTGCGTTAACAAGTTCCCCGTATATCTCGCCGAAGTTAATGTATATTTGCGCCAGGTTGAAGGTGTCCTTAATCTCACGGGCATATTTTTCGGCCTGTAGGAGGTAACGGATTGCTTCGGAGGTGTTCTTTGAATAGAGTTTTACGCGGCCGAGGTAGAGATATGCCAGCATGCGGTGGCGCGTGTCGTCGGTGCGGTCGAAATATCTTACGGCGATGGAGATTAGGGAATCGTTGGTCTGGTCGATATAGTTCTTGTCCCGGGCCTGCGTCAGCAGCAGTGCGTATAGGGCGCGGGCACGTTCGGAGCGCAGCGAGCCTGCCGGAATGGAATCCATTATAGCCAGGGCCGAATCGGGATGGTCGAACATCAGCGTCTCGGCCCTGTCCATCTGGGACAGCGCCTGTCGGTCGCGCGAGCATGACGCCAGGGCGAGCGTCAGAGCGGCTAATATGTAAACGAGACTCTTCATTGCAATGATAGGCCGTTATAAAACCAAAACGCTCCGCCTCCCCGGTTTATTGTGCACCCACCCCGGTATTTGCCCCGGCCCCTCATTCCCCGCTGCTCCTCTCCGGCTCGGGTTCTTCGGGTGGCCGGCCGTCTCGGAGATCCGGCGCCACTAAAAAGTTACCCCTCCTATCGCGCCGGATGGCTC
>CAJUBM010000090.1 GCA_910584735.1 uncultured Muribaculaceae bacterium | reverse complement strand
TGGCGGTAGATGCCGCTTAGCCTATGAATTATTTTTTTAACGAACTATTGTTATTACGCGCGATGTATTAATTTTGTTTAATCGGACACGCCCTAACGACATCACGCAATCACACCGCAAATATCCCCCGATTTTGTTAAATAAATATTTCAAAAACCATAAGTTTATGTTTCATTTTTGACCTGCCGCAGATATTACAATCCGAGGAAAATGCGTAATTTTGCAAACTGTTATGAAATACGGTTTCGACAACGAGAAATATCTCAAAATCCAGAGTGAGCATATCAAGGAGCGCATAGCCCAGTTCGGTAACAAACTATACCTCGAACTCGGAGGTAAACTTTTCGACGACTACCACGCCAGCCGAGTACTTCCCGGCTTCCAGCCCGACAGCAAGCTCCGTATGCTCAGCCAGCTAAGCGACCATGCGGAGATTGTAATCGTAATCAGCGCCCGCGACATTGAGAAGAACAAGGTACGCAACGACTTGGGGATAACATACGACATGGACGTATTGCGTCTGCGTGAGGAATTCAACAAACGAGGTTTCCTTGTAAGCTCCGTGGTCATAACGCATTACAACGGCCAAAGCAGCGCCGATGCTTTCCGCAACAGGCTCTCCCGGATGGGCATCACCACCTACTGCCATTACACGATAGAGGGTTATCCTACCAACGTAGACCTCATAGATTCCGATGAAGGATTCGGCAAGAACGACTATATCGTGACAACCCGCCCACTCGTAATAGTGACAGCTCCCGGTCCGGGCAGCGGCAAGATGGCCGTATGCCTCAGCCAGCTTTACAACGAGCACAAACGCGGAGTAGAGGCCGGATATGCCAAGTTCGAGACCTTCCCCGTATGGAGCCTTCCGCTGAAACATCCTGTGAACATAGCTTACGAAGCTGCCACCGCCGACCTAAACGACGTAAACATGATCGACCCCTTCCATCTGGAAGCATATGGCAAGACAGCTATAAACTACAACCGCGATATCGAGATATTCCCGGTGCTGAACGCCCTTTTTGAAGGGATATACGGCGAGAATCCATACAAATCGCCCACAGATATGGGGGTGAATATGGTAGGATTCTGCATAAACGATGACCAAGTGTGCTGCGAGGCTTCAAAGAACGAGATAATCCTCCGCTACTTCCAGGCTCTTAACCGTATGGCCCGTGGCGATGGCAACGAAAGCGAGGTGTCGAAGATAGCCCTCCTGTTCAAACAGGCCAAGATTGATACCAGTTACCGCAAGCCTGTTGTAGCTGCCCGCGAACGCGCCGAGCAGAGTGGTCTACCCGCTTCAGCCATGGAACTTTCTGACGGCACTATCATAACAGCCGGTTCCAGCGACCTGCTCGGCCCGAGCGCCGCGCTGATACTCAACGCCATAAAGCATCTTGCGGGAATAGACCATGATGTGAAGCTGATTCCGCAGCATATGATCGAGCCTATACAGTTCACAAAAATCAACTACCTGCGCAGCCGTAACCCGCGCCTGCACACCGACGAGGTATTGGTAGCCCTCTCGGTGCTCAGCACACACGATGAGAACTGCCGCCGCGCCTTACAACAGCTTCCGCAGTTAAAGGGATGCCAGGTACACTCAACGGTTATGCTCGGCGAGGTCGACCATAAGATTTTCAAAAAGCTCGGTGTCGGTTTAAGCTGTGACCCCCAGCGCAAGTTCATCCCCGCCTCCCAGACACCACAATGAACAGCACTCCGGAAATTCTTTTCGCCCCGCTCCAAGGATACACGGAGTCTGAATACCGCCGTGCCCACCATCGGATATTCGGTGGGGTCGACATGTACTACATGCCGTTCGTGCGTCTGGAACACAACAGACTGCTGAAACGCGATGTGCGCCAACTTGATGAATCGGCCGGGTCCGATGTCCCGGTAACCCCGCAGATTATCGCATCATCGCCGGAAGAAGCCCGTACGGTAATTTCCGAGATACAGAATCGCGGATTCAAGTCGGTAAACATAAATATGGGATGCCCGTTCCCTCCATTGGCATATCATAAGAAAGGAGCCGGAATACTCCCCTATCCCGAACGAGTCCGCGAAGTTCTGGATGCGGCGTTTGACGCAGCACAAGGCATGGAGCTTTCCGTTAAGATGCGCCTCGGATGGGAAGAGCCGGCAGAAGCCGTCCGCCTGTTGCCAATCATAAATACACTTCCCCTGGCAAATGTCACAATGCATCCCCGTTTAGGGAAACAAGGTTATAAGGGGGAGCCTGACATGGAAGGATTCTCTTATTTCTATAACGAGTGCGCACATCCGCTGTACTATAATGGAGACATACTAACTTCCGACCACATAGCCGCCATAATATCGCGCTATCCGCGTCTACGAGGGGTAATGATCGGCCGGGGACTTCTGGCCAATCCAGCCCTGGGGCTGGAGACTAAGCAGGGTGGCACACCTATGGATTACAACCAGAAAATACAGGCTGTAAAGCGTCTCCACGATGAATACTACAGAGCCTGCGAGTCACGCATCCAAGGAGGAGACCTTCAGATTATACGAAAGATGCAAGCCTTTTGGGAATATCTTCTCCCTGAAGTCGACCGAAAGGCCCACAAAGCCATACGGAAGGCGTCAAATCTGACAGCCTACCATCGCGCCGTGAACCAACTACTTGCCCGATAAATCTGTTTTTAATATAAGGGGTCTCAAAAACTCAGAATTTTAACACTCCTACAAACCACTGTAAATGTTGATGTTATACATTATTTATGCTAAAAACATAATTTTATAGCATAATTTAAATCTTTATTTCTAACTTTGCACCGGTTTCAATTGTATTGATATATGAAGATGCTACTCAAAAATGCAGCATCTGAATCTATTAATCAGGAAGTCGCTGGCCAGGACTTCCGCAAACTAAAAACTTATGACTAACATGCTAAAAATGTTCAGAACGAGGTTTGAAAACATCTGCCACACTCTGGCTTGCAGCGACAGCATGAGGATAACCGGTGATTGTTCTGTAAATAACTTCTTCCGCAATCAGACCAGATTAGACATCTGATAGAACTAACAACCAAACAACTACACATTATGGGCTTAAAGAAAGTCGTAAAGAAAGCAGTGGTGTGGTATGTAGAGACAGCCGCAATGGCCTACGGTACCTACGAAAGGTAACCCACACATACCCACCCCTCTCTCCGACAGCCATCCGATTGGTTACCAACGGATAAGGCTGCCCCAAACAGATAAAATAGTGTAAACCTTTACAGGCGCAATCCCGACAGGGGAAGCGCCATTTTTTATGCCATACAATTTGCCCGTATGGTAGTGGCGCCGTACATCCGGGACGGCAGGCCACCCGAAGAGGCGTAGCAGACATATAAAAACTAATATCCTCTCTAAGTAACTGTTCAAAATTATTTTAACTAACGGGGCTGATTATTCCAATGTTTCTCCGACTCCGCCTCTTCGGGTGGCCTGCCGTCCCGGAGGTCCGGCGCCACTATAAAGTTACCATTGCCCCCCAAAGCGTTATTATATAGTAGAAACGGCGTGTCAAAATTTAATTTTGACACGCCGCCCTCATATTCATTCTTTATGACCTTATTACTTCACAGCGGCAGAATCAGCCTTAACCGCGTTATCCACCGAGGGAGTAAACGCCTTGGCTGCTTCCGATCCGGGCTTCAACCAGCGGTCAAGCCAACGGAAAAATATGCGCTGCCACAGAATTGCGTTCTGGGGCTTGAGAATCCAGTGATTCTCATCCGGGAAGATAAGCATCTCGGCCGGAACACCGCGAAGCTTGGCGGCGTTGAACGCCATCTCTCCCTGTGACGAAAGGATACGGTAGTCGAACTCTCCGTGTGTAACCAGGATTGGGGTATCCCAACGGTCTACGAAACGGTGCGGCGAATTGGCAAACGTGCGCTGGGCCGTAGCATTGGACTTATCCCAGAACGCGCCGCCCATATCCCAGTTGGCGAACCACATCTCCTCGGTCTCAAGATACTGCGCCTCCATATTGAAGATGCCGGCATGGGCTATCAACGCCGCGAAGCGTCCCTCATGGATGCCGGCGAGCATATATACAGAGAAGCCGCCGTAGCTTGCGCCAACAGCACCGATATGGTCGGCATCGACATAGGGTTTCTCCCTCATGAAGTCAACAGCTGCCAGATAGTCCTGCATGTTCTGTCCGGGATAGTCGCCGGAAATCTGAGCGTTCCATTCCGTGCCGAAGCCGGGGAGGCCGCGACGGTTGGGAGCGATAACGATATAGCCGTTCGAGGCCATAAGCATAAGATTCCAACGATAGGACCAGAACTGGCTTACCGCCTGCTGGGGGCCGCCCTGGCAATAAAGTATGGCGGGATATTTTTTATCCGACTTAGGATCGAATTCCGGGGGATAGACCACCCATGTACACATCTCCTTGCCATCGGTGGTCGGTACCATCACCTTCTCCACCTTGGGGGCATGGATTTTAGAAAGTATCTCATCGTTCACTTTCGTAAGGGCTACCGCCTTACGGTCGGCGATACAGAACACCTCGTTCGGATAAAGCATCGAATGACGGAGGGCTATAACCTTGTCGTTGCCAAGGGGTGAAACCGATGCGTAATCGCATATATCGGCGGTGTCGGTAACCATCTTCACTTCCTTGGAGGCCACATCGATAGAGAACACCGGCGTACAACCCTGATAGGGAGCTACAAAAATAAGGCCTTTCGAATCAGGACGCCATGCTATCTGGTCAGCCGTATAATCCCAGTCCGTGGTAAGGTCGGTTTTCTCACCCGATTTGAGATTAAGCACGAATATACGGTTCTTATCCGATTCGAAGCCGTCATGCTCCATCGAAAGCCATGCCAGATACTGCCCGTCGGGCGAGTAGGCCGGATTGGTATCATAGCCCATCATCCCCTCGGTAAGGTTCTCGGTCTTGCCCGACTCAAGGTCGTAACGATAGAGATCGGAATTAGTAGAGATGGCATATTCCAGACCTGTCTTCTTACGTGAAACGTAGACAAGTTGTTTTGAATCCGGGCTCCATGCAAACGACTCTATACCGCCCCAAGGTTTCATCGGTGACTCATAAGGCTCGTCTGCCATTATATCCTTGATATTCGTAACGGCGTTACCGTCAAAATCGCCCAAGAACGGATGAGGTATCTCCGTCACCCACTCGTCCCAGTGCTTATACATGAGGTCATCAATGATGCGCCCGGTGGCCTGTGGCAGGTCGGGATATACATCAGCGGCGGTACGGGTATATTTAACGGACGAAATCATCACCACCTTTTTCCCGTCGGGAGATACAACGAAACCGGCAACACCGTTTTCAAGGTCACTGACAGCCTTGCGGCCCGAACCATCAGCGTTCATCACGTACATCTGAGGCTTGCCATCCTTGTCGGCAGTAAAGGCTATACGCTCGCCGTTGTCAATCCACACGGCGCCCTGTTCCGAGCCGGCGGTCTTAGTGAGCCGCGTCAGGTCGGAACCATCGGCGTTCATCACATAAATCTCGTTATTGCTCTTATTCTCCTCTACAGACTCATAGCTGATACCGAGAAGAATCTTCTTCCCGTCAGGCGAAACCTGCGGGCCGCTCACGCGCCCCAACGCTTCCAAAGCATCAATATTAAAGATACCGTCAGCCGGGACCTGGTAGTCAGGCTTCTCAATCAGCTTACCCCCGTCGCCGGACGAACCGCACGAGGCAAGCAATGTGGCGCTCATTGCCAAAGGAATAAAATATTTGTTCATCTTTTTAGGTTGTGATACTATTCCGTTATGGTATTATCCTAAGGTCATAACCTCATAACATGGGCGCTACCGCCCACAACGGGGCAAATATACGAATAAGCGGGCGCAAAACAAAATTTATTTTAGCTTTGAATAGCTTTTGACCTTTGCCTCACCAGAAGGCATGGAAATGGTGGACAGGGCCATGGCCGTTTCCGATGCGGAAAGCGGCCCCGGCTATTATGGCATTGTTTATGTAATCTTTTGCAAGTCGGGCAGCCTCGTCCAAGGGGTAACCACAGGCAAGGAAAGAAGCTAAGGCCGAGGATAGGGTGCAACCCGTACCGTGGGTATTGACGGTGTCGACCCTTTTGGATTGAAGCGGCAGTACACTCCCTGTCTCGGCATTATAGAAAATATCTATAAGGGCATCGTCCGACATGTGCCCTGCTTTCAGGAACACCGAAACGCCCCCCAAAAGTGATAATTGCCGAGCCGCATCGGGAAGCTGGTCCTGGAACTCGATTCTTTCGCCAAGGAGCAGTTCGGCCTCCGGTATGTTAGGGGTAATTACCCTTGCCCGTGGAAGCAGCACCTCGCGAAGCGTACTTACGGCATCGGCCTCGAGAAGAGGGTCACCGGAGGTAGCTACCATCACCGGATCCAGAACAATGTCGCGCAAAGAGGGATATCCATCAAGCGTACGACGCACGGCTCTGATTAACTCCGATGAATGTAACATTCCTATTTTCACCGCGTCAGTGCCTATATCGTCCAAGATAGAGTGTATCTGCCCTACCACGAAATCACACGGCACGGGATGCACTCCCGTAACGCCCACGGTATTTTCATCCACAACAGCCACGATTGCCGACGTCGCGAAGCATCCGCAAGCTGAAATGGTCTTTATGTCGGCCTGTATGCCTGCGCCGCCGCTGGGGTCGCTCCCGGCAATAGTCATTACTCGGCGATATTGTTTCATATCTTCCATTTTTCAAGATTATAAGCACTGTTCCAAAACATCCATTCCATACGGGTGGAATTTAGAAATGCCTCCGTCATCCGTTCCCTTATCTCTTTTGAGGCGAAAGCAGCCAACACATCGCAAATCTCTATGGCCTGCGATGTGGACGCCTCGAACATCTCATCGGCATATGTCTCAATCCAGCGGGCATAGGGGTTTCCCGGACGACAGCTGCCAAGTATCTCCTTCCCTACCCTTTGGTAGACCCAAAAACATGGCAGCACGGCGGCAACCTCTATCTCAACCGATTGCAGACCACACGCACTCTCGTAGCTGCAATAGAGCAGGCACGTAGGTGTCGGAACTACGTCTCTAACACCATCCTTGAGGAAGAATTCATGAAGAGCCTTTTCCACCGCTACACCGTCTGAAGCGAATCTGAGGAAATCCTCAGTGTATTGCCTCACCCCTATCCGTGAGGCAATATGGGCCAATACACGGCAATAATTGTCGATATATAGGGCATCCTGTTCCAAATAGAACAAAAAGCGTTCCTCCGACAAGGTTCCGGCAGCCAATTCCCTGACAAACGGAAGATTCAATATTTCATTATAGATAGGTTCGGCAAGCCGCCACACCTCGCTGCTCCACTTCCCGCTCATTCCTTATAACCGATTACAGCCACATAATCACCCTTATCGCTGCCCTCCGATGGCATTTCGGCATAATCATCCGACACAAGAGGGTGCGTGGTAAGTGTCTGGAAAGTCTCTATGCGGCTGAAACCGCTATCTCTAACGAAATCTATCTTTTCCCTCGTGGTGCGCCAGTTTGCCGCTTTCACAAGCTCTATAGGGTATGGATTCGGCGGGTACACACCTTCGAGGAGGGGATTGTCCCATGATCCTACAGCTTTTGCAAGATTATACATCATCCCGTAGCCGCTCTCTTTCGGCACATCTATTAGCACTATGCGTCCGCCTGAAGGAAGTGCCTCGTAAACCTTTTCCACCACCGTCTTCAAATCGCCTATATAGCTTGGAGAACCGTTGAAAAGCACTGTATCGTACTCCCCGTGTCCGTAATCGGCCTCCTCGGCGGTGGCCTCTACCACGCTAAGCCCCCGCTTACGGGCTATATCGGCCATACCCTTGGCCGGTTCGATACCCTCTGCTACAGAGATACCGAACTCCTCACGCAGGATTTTCTCAAAAAGCCCGCTTCCGCACCCCACAGACAGGATGCGTCCCGCCCCTTTGAGAGTGAGCGCCACCAAACGAGCCTCCGATAAAAGCACATTTCTATTCTCCAGGAACCACGCATCATAAAGCGCGGCATATTCATCGAAACTCTGTCTCATCTAAAAATCTATTACTGTATATCGGTTATTCAAAAAATCTATCACGAGGAGACGTCCGTCAAGCGGGTCGCCGAATCCCCCGATAATCTTCAATGCTTCCACGGCCTCAATAGAGCCTATGGCGCCGGGTACCGCACCAAGGACACCCCCGGAACTTACCGGTAGGCGTACAAGTTCCTCTCGGTCGGGATATAGGACATCAAAAACATGTGTGGAATCGGCAAGAAAGGTGCTTACACGTCCATCGAAAGCCCCTATGGAACCATAGACCCACGCCTTCCCAAGCCGGCGGCAAGTATCTGATATGAGGAAGCGAGTAGCGAAGTTATCGCAACAGTCAACTACCACGTCGTATCCACCGATAATCTCCTCCGCATTTTCCGAGGTAAGTCCTTCACTGAAAAGTTCGCACACCAGGTCGCTACGCAATTCTGAGAGTCTTTGCGCAGCCTCCACGGCCTTAAGGTTACCTATCTGCCTCTCGCCGTAAAGAATCTGCCGTTGCAGGTTGCTCAGCGATACCGTGTCGGAATCGCAAAGGCCGAGCCGCCCTACACCCGCACCGGCCAAATAGAGGCTGACGGGGCTACCTAAGCCACCGAGGCCGACTATAAGCGCCGAGCCACGACCCAGACGCCGCTGCCTCTCCTCTCCTATCTCCGGGAGCATAATTTGTCGCAAATACCGTTCCATCAGTCAAACACTTTGTCCCAGTCTTTCCACACAGCCTCATAGCCGAGTGAGCGAATATCGGAGGCCACCTGTGCCGGTGTACGCTCATCGCTAACCGAGAACTGTTCCAACGATTGGGGGTAGGTATGGTAACCTCCCGGATCTGTCTTTGAACCGGCACTCATGGACGTAGCTCCTAACGACAACATATTGTTGCGGAAATCGGGCCGCTCACGTGTAGAGAACGACAAATCCACGTCATGGTCGAATATACGGAAAGCGAACGTAAGCTGGGCCAGTTCACGGTCGGACATCACCACATTAGGCTGGAAGCCCCCGGCAGCCGGGCGCATACGTGGGAAGTTCACGCTGTAACGCGTACGCCAATAACGCTTCCTAAGGTATGCCAGATGCCGGGCCATCATCGTGACATCGGTTCGCCAATCCTCCAGCCCTATCAGCACCCCCATACCTATCTTATGCACTCCCGCCTGTCCCATGCGGTCAAACCCGTTGACACGCCATTCAAAGTTCGACTTCATCCCGGCCGGATGGTATTTCTTGTAGTTAGCGCGGTCGTAAGTCTCTTGGAAACATACCACCCCGTTCAATCCCGAATGGGTAAGCCGTTCATAATCTTCCGCTTTCAGCGGCATCACCTCTATGGTAAGATTGCTGAAATAGGGACGGCATGTCTGTAATGCCTTTTCAAGGTACTCGACACCCGCCACCTTAGGGTTTTCCCCGGTAACCAACAGCAGATTCTCAAATGGAGCCAGACGCCGTATGGCCTTACATTCATCTTCAATCTGCCCGGGCGTAAGCACAACGCGGTCAAAGAGATTATGCCGGTTAAATCCGCAGTAAACACATGAGTTGGTACAGGAGTTGGTGATGTACATTGGGATGTACATTGAGATTGTCTTCCCGAACCGTTCCTGTGTGTAATGCCGGCTCAACACCGCCATCTCCTCTAATCGGACCGAGGCCGCCGGAGAGACAAGGGCCATGAAATCGTCTATAGAAAGTCGTTTCTTGGCCAGGGCGCGATCCACATCGTCAATGGTCTTGGCCATTATTGCGTCTGTTGTCTCCTGCCAATCGTATTTCTGCAATTCGTCTGAGAACATGGTTTCAACCAAGGAATGAAGTTAACGGACTGCTGGCTACCGCCATTTTTGAACGGACTCCGAGACCGGCTTCGAAAGCCTCGCGCCCGGCCTCCACAGCCTTTGCGAAAGCACGGGCCATAGCCACAGGGTTACCGGCCACGGCTATGGCAGTATTCACCAATACGGCATCGGCTCCCATCTCCATAGCCTCGGCAGCATGCGAGGGCGCTCCGATTCCGGCATCCACGACCACCGGCACATTGCTCTCCTCTATTATTATCTCAAGCAAATCGCGGGTTACAAGCCCCTTGTTCGTGCCTATCGGAGCACCGAGAGGCATCACCGCCGCCGTCCCTGCTTCCTCCAGGCGTTTGCACAACACGGGGTCGGCCTGTATGTAGGGCAGCACTATGAAGCCCATATTGGCAAGCTCCTCCGTTGCCTTAAGGGTCTCTATCGGATCCGGGAAAAGATATTTAGGGTCGGGATGTATCTCCAATTTTATAAAATCGGTCTCGAAAGCCTCACGGGCAAGCTGCGCGGCCAATACCGCCTCACGGGCATCACGCACTCCCGACGTATTTGGCAACAGCTGCACATCAGGACGAAGGATATGCCTGAGCATATCATCCTCGGCGTTGCCGGTATCAATCCGCTTCAAGGCCACGGTAACCATCTGTGAGCCGGAAGCCGCTATGGCATCACACATCAGGGTGTTGGAACTAAACTTGCCGGTTCCTACGAATAGACGGCTTGTGAAAGTCCGCCCACCAATCTTCAATTCTTCCATGTATTGATCTTTTTTAATATTTCTTTTGTCATCATCTCCGGCGATGGAGAATTGAGGATACTGCCTGAAACAGCCACACCCGTGATTCCCGTATGCATTAACGCCGGTATATCGTCAGACCCTATCCCGCCGATGGCTACAACGGGGAGGATTATGTCTTCATTCCTACATTCCTCCATTATGCGGCTATATCCTTCCAATCCAAGGATAGGGCTAAGCCTTTTCTTGGTTGTCGTGAAACGGAAAGGGCCAAGGCCGATATAGTCGGCTCCGGCAGCAACGGCATTTCTTATATCATCTAAGGTGTTAGCCGTGGCGCCGATAATGAATCCGTCTCCAAGAATAGCGCGAGCCTCTCTAACCGGCATATCCTGTTTGCCAAGATGCACACCGTTGGCACCAATTCCCTTCACAAGGTCCACCCTGTCGTCAATTATGAATTTCGCACCATAACGCCGGCATAAAGTTGCCACACACTCTCCCGTGGCTGTAATATCTTCATCTGCTGCGTCCTTCATACGTAGCTGCACCCATCGGCATCCGCCTCTGAGTACTTCTTCCAATCCCGGAAGTCGGTCTGTTATAAATTGCAACATAATATTAATGTCTATCTGAACTTAGAGGTCTTTGCCCCAAAGGTCTTAGATGGATTGTTCTCCCAAGCCGCCGAAAGCATCGCGGCACCTCCGAACCCTATTGCCTCTATGGTCTCGAACCTTTCAGGGGTAACACCTCCGAGGGCAAACACACGCTCATCAATCAGTCCGCATCCTTTGAGCATCCCGAGGTCGAAGTGAGCGCCGTAACCGGGTTTGGAAATACTGTCAAATATCGGGCTGAGAAACATATAGTCATATTCCGGCCCGGACATACGTAGCTCCTCCAAAGTATGGCAGCTACGGCTTACCATCCCTTTAAACCCATCAGGGATATGGGGATTACGCCTGTTCATATGCACCCCTCCGGCAAGGCCCCGCATCGCCAGGGGGAAACAATCATGCAGCGACAGTCGGGGGCGAAAGTCTTCAGGTATGCCGGAAAGAAACCTTTCCATCTCTCCGGCCGACGCCCCAGGCTTCCGCACGTGTACACGCCACACCCCGGAATTAAGCAGACCGCATATAGCCTGCCCCTCTCCCGGCCAAAATTCAGGCTTTGTTATCGCAATCAGCCTCATCCCCCGCAGACAGCCGTTATAATCACCACCTCGTCACCCTCGGCCAGCATGTGAACTTCCCAATCAGCCTTACGCACAACCTTGTTATTAATAGCCACGGCTACCCCTGTTGTAGGGATTTCCAAAAACCTTACAAGTAACGCTATATTCTTTACGTCCTGTGGTAAATCTGTATTCTTACCGTTTACAAAAACATTCATGGTCTTATAGTTTTACACACAAAAGGTGAAACTATAAGACCATGAATAGTAGTGGTGCGATAAAAATCTTACCACTGTTATTAAAATATTAATATTTA
>CAJUBM010000089.1 GCA_910584735.1 uncultured Muribaculaceae bacterium | reverse complement strand
TGGCTTGGCGACAGATGCAGCTTAGCCTATAATCAAATTTTTAACGAACTATTGAAGAATGGTAATAAGGAATTTTATCAGCCTTATTGTGAGAATCCATACATGCAGGGCTTTTTGAGAAACTTCTATTTAAGGCCATCATGCTATAAATGCGCATTTACTCAAGGACGATCTAAAAGCGATATTACCTTGGGTGATTTTTGGGGTATTGAAACTTATGCTCCGGAGGAATTTGATAGAGACGGAGTTTCATTGGTGTTGATTAATACTATTAAAGGGAAAGAGCTTATTGCCAATCTGCCGTTGGAATCATTTGTCTCTGATTACAAAACTGCAATAGCATCAAATCCACCGTTGATTGAATCGGTAACTCGTCCCCGTCAAGCTGATATTTTTGAAAAAGATTTTCCAAAATATGGTATACGGAGCATTGGAAGGACTTTGGTTTGGAAACCATCGATCTTAAATCGTATAATCTCCCGATTGAAAAAATGAGGATTGCGATTGTGACACAGCCGCTGATGGAGAATTACGGCGGATTGTTACAGAACTGGGCTTTGCAACGGGTGCTGTACCGGGAGTTCCCCGGTGCGGAGGTTGTTACCTTTGACCAGGTTGACTGGGCGGCGCCGTGGTATCTACGGGCGGGGCATGCGGTGAAATCATTGTTCCGTAAGGCAGATATCAGGGAAGAGACCCCGTTCGACCTATTTCGGAGGCGGATAAATGCTACCGAAAAGGTCAGAACAATCAGAGGATTCCGCAGCCTGGACCGTAAATATCGCCCGGATGTATATATTGTAGGAAGCGATCAGGTTTGGCGCCCCGGGATGGTTCATCTGATGGATGCCAATTTCTTAGGCTTTGCCAAGTGTCAGCGAAAGGTTGCTTATGCTGCATCTTTCGGCGTGGACAGTTGGGAGTTCTCAGATGTGCAGACCGCACGATGTGGGAAACTAATATCTGATTTTTCAGCCGTATCGGTTAGAGAGGCTGATGCCGTGAGGCTATGTGATAAGCATTTGGGTATGAAAGCCATCCATGTCTTAGATCCGACGATGCTTCTTTCCCCCGGAGATTATTCTGAAATAACCACTCCCTTATCAGATTCACAAGGTTATATATTTACTTATATCCTTGACTCAAGCACGATAAAACGCCAGGCAGTTGTACATATTTGTAAGGAAATGGGGCTTGGAGAGAAAGCAGCCGCAAACGATTCTGATGGGAATATGGTATATCCAAAGTTATCCGTAGAGGAGTGGCTTGGCTCTATTCGCGATTCTCGGTTAGTGGTATGTGACAGTTTCCACGGGGCGGCGTTCTCTATTTTATTCAACCGTGATTTTGTGGTACTTGAGAACCCGCAGAGAGGTAACAACCGCATTACATCCCTGCTTGATATATTTGGCTTGTCAGGCAGGCTCGTTGCTTCAGGCGAGGATGCTATTGCTCTCCCTCCGATTGACTGGGATAAGGTCAACAGGTTAAAGGAACAGTGGGTTGAGAAATCATTGAACTTCCTTCATTCGTCTTTGAAATGAGTTATATTAACGGAATGGTGAGCGTGGTGATACCATGTTATAATAACCAACGTTATCTGGCGAAGTGTGTCAGGAGCGTATTAGAACAGACTTACGGAAATCTGGAGATAATTATCGTTGATGATGGGTCTGACGATGACCCGGCAGAAGCCCTTGCCGATATTTCCGATTCCCGTCTTATGCCGTTAATCAAGGCTCCCCATAGGGGGGTAAGCCGGGCTCGCAACATCGGAATAGAGGCGGCACGGGGAGAGTATATCGTATTCGTTGATGGGGATGATTGGATTGAACCATGTCATATCGAGACGCTTGTCAGGGGATTGGACGAGGCGGACGGTTCAATGGTATTGATGTCCATAGACTTCCCGGACGGGGAGTCGGAAATCCGCCATCCTGAAGTGTTCGCCGAGCCGAAACCAATTTGTGCTGATAGTTTCCATAGGATATTTGATGCCTACAGGCTATCTTCGCCATGCGATAAGATTTATCGGGCAAACCTGTTGAAGGGATCAGAATATCTTCGTTTTGACGAAATGACTTCATACGCCGAAGATCTTATTTTCAATCTTGAATATTTTGCGAAGCTAAAGTCAGTAAAGTTGACGGATGCCGCGACTTATCATTATGTGAAACACCGTGTTTCCGGAACAACGCGTTTCCATGCCAACACTGCCTACACATTGAGGCGTCTTTCCAATGCTGTTAGCGGTATCTTTCATGAATTTGCAATTGAAACGCTTGCGATATTGATGCACCACTATGTGTGGGGACTTCTCAACCTCTTCCATCGCGATTCATCTCTTACTTCCCGCCAACGACGGCTGGAAATCGCTCAGATTGTCGGAATCCCGTTATACAGAAAATCATTGGCTTCTCTTCCAAAGATAGGCCTTAACCGCCTCTTCAATCAGGCGTTACGCACATGCTCTCCGTTTATGATTGATTCGGCACTTAGAATCAGATGCTCACGATGAGTATGAATACTTTTGATATTACGACGTTCCGGGAGTTGAAGACGTATATAGCCTGCGACCTCTTCAGATATATGACTTCTACTTCGTTCAGGGCGTTCCTGAGGGGATGGTATATCGCCGGATTCAGATATACGTTCTTTATGAGGACTACCAAGTATCTCGCATGTAAGGGGGGGGTAATCAAACTGTTATGGCTGATTTCAAGAATCGCGTTGCGACATTATTCGGTTAAATACGGTTTCCAAATTCCCTACCAGGCTGCGGTAGGGCCGGGCTTGGCCATCGGCCATTACGGGACTATAATAGTGAACCCGAATTCGACAATTGGGGCGAACTGTAATCTGTCGGTGGATGTGTTGATGGGGCTGGATTTTGATAAAAGTACCGATAGATTTGTCTACCCCTCTATAGGCGATAGGGTATCGCTTGGGAATGGGGTGAAAGTTATCGGAGATGTATTTGTGGGTAATGATTCGATTGTCGGAGTTAGCTCGGTTGTCACGAAAAGTCTGCCGCCTAAGAGCGTTGCTATTGGTACACCGGCCCGTGTTATTTCATCTGAAGGGTCGGCGCAATTTGTAGGGAGTTTTCATCCTGAATCTCTTAAATATCATATCTGAATGATTCCTAAGGTAATACATTATTGTTGGTTCGGACGCAATCCGTTGCCGCAGACCGCGCTGAAGTGCATAGAGTCGTGGCGGAAGTTTTGTCCCGGTTACGAGATTAAGGAATGGAACGAGGATAATTTCGACATAGCGCGGTGTCGTTACGCCCGGCAGGCCTACGAGTCTAAGAAATATGCCTTTACCAGTGATTACGTCAGGTTTTGGATTCTCTATAACTATGGTGGCCTATATTTTGACACGGATGTAGAGCTTATACGGCCTATTGATGATATTATCGCCAAGGGTGCCTTTATGGGCTGCGAGCATGATGCCGCGCCTAACTCGGACGCCTTGGCGTCCGAGTTAGGCGCGAACCCCGGCCTCGGCCTGGGGGTGGCCCCCGGCCTCGGCCTGTATCGCGAGATATTGGATTATTATGAGTCAATTTCCTTCTTAGGAGATGACGGAAAGCCGGACACCAGGGAGAACGTGGTGACTATCACCACCGACATCCTTGTCAGCCATGGGCTTCGGAACACTCCCGAAATTCAGGAGGTAGCCGGGGTATATATCTACCCGCGTGATTATTTCGCGCCCAAGGATGTTGATACTAAAGAGCTTACAATAACTCCGAATACCCGCTCAATCCATCATTATGACGGTTCGTGGGTTGACCGCCGCACCAATATCATCACGTGGTGCATACTCACCAGCCGCCGCCTGATCGGGCGCCGGGGTTCGGATTTTATCATATCTGCCGCCCAGGCCGTTAAACATAGGATTCTTCGCCGATAAACTCCTGTTAAGTATCTGTTTAATATTCTTTGTAATGGAACTTGATAATCGGAAGATACTTTTTGCCGCGCAGTATTCTGCGCCATATCCGGGTAATTTCATAGGTTCCTTGTCGGCATTGGAACAAACTCTCTCGCAGCGGTTCGGCTGCAAGATTGCGTGGACTTTTCCCGTAGAGGCAGAAGAAACCGACTGGTTTGAATCTTTCCGTAAAGATCGGAAGGTTTATCTTGCCAAGTTTGATAATACGTTGCACAGGCGTTGCCGCGAAATTGTAGGAGATTTTGATCCAGACATCATCCACACCCATTTTGAAGGTTTCGATGTGGCAATGTTACGTGCCTCAAAACGGGCCAAGACGGTGTGGCATATGCACGACTGGCTTCAGTTCCATCCCAATCCCCTGAAGAAGGCGTACCAGGCATATACCTTTTTCCGTCATTACGGCCGGCCTGCTATCACGGTAGGCAGCCGTCTGTCAATTATCGGGGTATGCCATCACGAACCCGCCTTTGTCGCTCCTTTTCGCCTCGGCCGTAAGATTGTGGAAAGCTATATCCCTAACGGTATCGAAACTTCGCGATTCGCTGCTGTGGACCGCCTGGAGACAGGACGCTTATTCACTTTTCTTACATTCGGAGGACGAAACGTTCAGAAGCGTATCGACCTCGTGCTTGAAGCTGCCGAGAAGCTCTCCAAAAAATACAAATTCAACCTTAAAGTCACATTAGGCTCTGATACTCAGAGTGTTATTGCAAAATGGGGGGGGATAAACAGACCTTGGCTTTTACCTGTCTCACAAACAAAGGATGTAGCAAAACTATATAATGCAGCTGACTGCTTCATTTCGGCGAGCGATTGCGAGACTTTCTCTTACGCCGTGGCCGAGGCCACGCTTTCAGGACTTCCTGTGATACAGAGCGATATTGAAGGGACACAATGGAATATCGGTAACCCATCGGTATTCACATTTGAAAAAGGAAATTCCAACGATCTTGCCCGGGTTATGGAGAAAGTTTTGCTGTCCGACCCCGCCAAATTGCATGAGGATGCCCTTGTAACCGATGCTGTCAACCGCCGAAAGCTGTCTCTCGACCGCTGGGTTGAAGAGGTGGTAGGACATTACAAGAAATTATGAGGAAACGAATCCTGTTTATAATCGGGAACTTAGGAGAGGGAGGAGTCTCCAAAAGCATTGTCAATCTGATGAATCTCATTGACCGTCAGAGATATGACGTAACTCTCTTTGTCTGCCATAGTGGCGGAATGTTGACGCCTCTCCTACCTGAAGGTCTGAAAATTTTGACCAATCCGACAACTGATGCGTTACTTTCAGGCTTTGACGGAGTGAAACGTCTCATACGCATGTCTGAGACATTAAAAGCGGTGGGTTCTTTGGCACGGATGGCGCTTTCAATGGTCAGCAAGCCAATGGCCGGGCGGCTCCTTGCGCGACTAATGCCTCCGCTTGACGAGGAATTCGATGTGGCGGTTGACTACAATGGGCAGCACCAGCTCTATTGGATGGTCGACAAAATAAATGCACGGCGGAAGCTAACGTTCTTCCACAGCGATTATGCCAAGTGGCCCTACTACTATAAAGCGGACAGAAGATATATGCCCGAAGCTGATGGAATTTATACCATATCCGAGACCTGTGCAGAATCTTTAAGGAACTACTTCCCCGCTGAAAAAGATAAAATCGGCATTATACCCAACCTCTCCTCCCCGGAGATGATTCGTAATTTTGCCGGGGAGGAAGCCCCGGAGATGGAAATCGAGGAGATTAGATTCATAACCGTGGGGCATCTGTCGCACATGAAGGGTACGGACTTGGCTCTTCGTGCGGCCTCACTCCTAAAGCAAAGAGGTATCGGTTTCCATTGGTTCTTTATCGGGAAGTCGTCGGGTGATGCCGACTATGCCGCGATGGCGCGTGAACTCGGCGTGGCCGATAATGTGACCTTCCTTGGGCTACGGGTAAATCCCTATGCCTATATCGGAAGGGCTGACATATTCGTGCATCCCTCACTTTTCGAAGGGAAGTCCATAGCTCTCGATGAGGCCAAGATACTTGCAAAGCCAGTAGTGGTAACGAACTTCTCAACAGTGGCCGACCAGTTCACTGACCGCGTGGACGCCACTGTGGTGGAAATGAATCCCGAATCTATTGCCGATGCGATTGCGGAACTGCTCTCCACGCCGGAGTTACGAGATGCGTATATTAAGGCATTGTCGTCCTACCGCCCCGACAACTCCGCCGAACTTGCAAAACTTTATAGCATTTTAGACCGATGACTACAGGAATGGATGCGTTCTGGGCATGGAACGATATGATATATTGGTCAATTGTAACCTTTGGAGTTGTTATGGTTATTTCGGCTATTTCCCAGCCATGGTTTTCTCCAAAGCGTGATAAGACATGGCTTTTAGCCATATTGGTGGGTATCTTTTACATATGGCTATTTGGCGGTATGCCTATTCCATATCATTCGGGAGGAGACCGAGAAATATATGCTGGTGCTTTTCATCGTCTCTCCACAATGACATCATTTGATACCGGTTATGGAGACAAAGGTTTCTATTATTTTACCTATTTATTAGGAAAAATTATTGATTTAAAGCTTTACTTTTATGTGGTAGCAATGCTATATATCGGCAATTATCTGATTGTATCAAAAAGGCTTTGTCAGGGAGATGCTATGTGGATGTTTGCTGCGTGTATTCTCTCTATGAGTTTCTCTTCTTACGGAATAAATACGATACGTGGAGGGTTGGCGCTCTCTATTGTACTTGTCGGAATAACATTTTATCGGGAATGGTTTAAGATGGGATTGATTTTCGCTCTTGCCCTTACTATACATTTTTCTACCGTAATTCCTATTTTGATGGTTGTCGCTACGAAGTTTTATGATAATTCAAAATTATATTTTTCGCTATGGGGGGTGAGCGTAATACTTTCTTTTGTGTCCGGAGAGTATTTTAATAATCTTTTTCAAGGTCTTTCCGATGATGGACGCACCGGCTATCTTGCCGGGTATGATGATCATTATAATTACAATGTCGGATTTAGAATAGACTTTATAATATATTCTTTATTACCGATGATTGTTGGTTACTACTATATCTATAAACAGGGATTTCATGACAAGTTATATTCGATTTTCTTCAATTCTTACATCCTTACCAATATTTTCTGGGTGCTTGTGATACGAGCAAATTTCTCAGATCGGTTTGCTTATTTATCCTGGTTTATGATTCCTATCGTATTGGTCTATCCATTACTTTCAAACCAAAAAATTGTTAAACGTCCTGGCGTGTGGCTTGGTGCTATATTCACCGGGGAAACTTTATTTAAATTATTTTTCTAATGGGGAATGATAAAATTCAACGACATGCCCATCTGCCATGGCTTGATGTGATAAGGTTTTTTGCCGCGTTTGCTGTTGTGGGAGTTCATGTAAGGAGTGAGATGTTCATGACGTACAGCGAACTGGTCCCGGAAAGCCAGAATCTTTTCACAAAGATTTTGTTCTTTATTAATTCTTTCGGGGTTCAAGGTGTTTTGGTATTCTTTATATTGTCTGGCTTTTTAGTAGGAGGGCGTTCGGTTGAGCGAATGATAAAGCGTCAGGCAGTGCTGAAAGACTATATTATCGATCGTTCTGTACGCATAGGGATGCCTTTGTTGGCCTCTCTTATATTGATTTGGGGAGTAGACCTCGTTATGCCTTATCTTACTGTTTCACAGGGATTGCCTTGGGGAATTACAAATACTCATGGTTTTAAAGAGTTTGCGGGTAATTTCTTTGGATTACAGGGAGTGCTGGTTGGTGATGCTGGCGGTACATTTTGGACATTGGCATATGAAATTTGGTTTTATGTGCTAATAGGCTCAATAATGGCTATAACATTGAAGACCCATTCATCAAAGACAATTGCTTCAGGGTGTATTTCCTTAGTATTGACCTTTTTCGTATATTCCGAACTGACATTCAACTGGATTTCAATACTTATGATGGGGATTTTATCCTATTATCTGAGTAAGATCGGGATTAAAAAGATTGTGTTTTTCATCGCGTTATTTGTCGGTCTAATGCTTTTTGTTTCTATAAATTTTGCTGCTGGGACGAAAGTGGAAGGACGTTTGACATTGGATGTCCCGATTCCGACATTAGAAATTCTTTTAGGTATCGCAACTGCCGTATGTGTTGCATATGCTGTCAATCATCCGCCAAAGTCTAATTTCGCAATTCTGATAAATAGATTGGGCACGTGGCTTGCGTCTTTCTCCTATTCATTATATATAACCCATTATCAGGTAATCCGGCTTATGCGTGGCATGGGATTCCCTCAAATGCGTGAGGTTACGTTTATCTCGGCATTGATGTTCCTTGGAGAAATTATTTTGTGTATGATTTTCGCATATGGTTTTTATTGGCTCACCGAGAGAAATACACCGAGAGTAAAGACTTGGATAAAAACAATTTGGACTTCTAAAACAAATAATATCCCGACAATTTGATACTGACAGTTTTCACGCCGGTTTATAACCGTGCTTATATCTTAGGCAAACTCTATGAGAGTCTCTTGGTCCAGACTTGTAAGGAGTTCGAGTGGATAATTGTAGATGACGGCTCCACGGATGATGTGGCTCGATTGGTTGAAAAATGGATAAATGAAGAGAAAATTGACATACGCTTCTTCCGTCAGGAAAACGGCGGCAAGCACCGTGCTATCAACCGAGGAGTTGCCGAGTCCAGTGGAGAGCTTTTCTTTATCGTAGACTCCGATGACCACCTGACCCCTGACGCGGTAGAATGGATTTTAAGGGATTATCAAGAAATTCGATTGGACAGGAATATTGCCGGAATCGGCTTCATGCGATGTGATTCAAAAGGAATCAAGATTGGTTCACAATTGCCTTTTGACAGAAAAATTTGTGATGCCTTCTGTCTCACATATCAATACCGGGCAACCGGCGATATGGCAGAAGTTTACAAGACTGAAATTCTTAAGAAATATCCCTTCCCTGAAACTAAAGACCGATTCTGTCCTGAAGCATTGGTTTGGTTTAGAATCGCTGATAAATATCAGATATTATGGATAAATAGATGTATATATGTCTGCGAATATCTGACTGACGGCTTGACGAACAAAATTACAAAGATCCGCCATCTTTCGCCAGGGAATTCCATGATGTTCTATTCGGAGCATTACCATCGGAAAAGAATACCAATAAGTGTACGCCTTAAGGCATTGATTAATTTTTGGCGATTCTCTTTTTCATCCAAAATTCCTTTTAAAGATAAAGTGGGAATGACAGGCATCTGTGGAAGCATGATGCTACCAATTGGATTCATGTTTTACCTTAAAGATAAAAGATAATGAATCGATTACATATTGCCGTTGCGACAGATTCGAATTATATAAAACAGACGGTAACGGCTTGTAAATCAGTTGCAGACAACAATCTTATGGATTTCGATGAGATTGTTATACATGCTCTTATAAGTAGCCTTGAATCTGAATTATCAACATTCTTTCAAGAAACTCTTGAATCTTTTGGGTTGAGGGTGAAGCTCTATAATGTCAGTGGAATTTCCGAGAAGCTCGGCAAGATAGTACCGCCTACAATTTCGACAAGTTCATATAGTCGTTTATTCCTTTCCTCTCTGCTTGACAAGTCTGTGGATAGGTTGATTTATATGGATGTTGATTCTATAGTGGCGGGAAGCTTTAGCGATTTATGGAACCTAAAAATAGATGGCAAGTCCATTGCAGGCGTACTGGATGATACCGGGTTCGCTTCAAAAGAAAGAGTTGGACTTGCATCGACATCCCCTTACATAAATGCCGGGTTCTTGTTGATTAATCTCAAGTATTGGCGAGAAAGAGGAATAGAGCAAAAATTTATTGTCTTTCTGAAGTCTCATGATGGTAAGGTTTACCATCACGACCAGGGAATCATAAATGCGGTATGCAATGATTCAATGCTTATTCTTCCTCCGAGATATAACATGACGTCCAATTTGTATACTAAACATTTTGACGAATTTCACCAGACTCCATTTTATTCTAAGGATGAGATAGACTCCGGGAAGACAAATCCGGTTTTTATCCATTTTACCCCCGGAGTCGTCAATCGCCCATGGTTTAGGAATTGCCGGCATCCAATGCGACTTCTTTACTTGGAATATAGAGCTAAGACACCATACAGCAATGAAGAACTGCCGTATGACAACAGGCCGTTTAAGTTGAAGTTTCTCGCATGGTGTTATTTCCACTGCCAGCCCGCTTACTATTTAATCCTCAAAATTAGAGGTAAAATATCTGATAAACTTTGAAAATTCTGCATGTAATCACCTCTCTTTATACTGGAGGGGCTGAGAAATTGATGGTTGACCTCTTGCCGAGGTTACGTGACAGGGGGCTTGATGTCAGCCTTTTGATTTTTGATGGCACTGACACACCTTTCCGAAAGGCGGTGGAGAGGGTCGGTATCAAGATTTACGATTTAGGAAAGGGTGGGAGTGTTTATTCCCTTCGTAGATTATGGGGAATGAGAAAGTTCCTTAGGCAGTTCGATGTGTTGCATACCCATAATACGGCTCCCCAATTATTTGCGGCCATATGGAATCTGTTTGGAGGCGCGACACTCTGCACTACGGAGCATAATACTTCTAATCGGCGCCGCGCATGGAAATGGTATCGTCCTATTGACATCTGGATGTATTCCCGATATAGCCGGGTAATCTGTATCTCTAAGAAAGCGGAAGAGAATCTACGTGATTTTATCAGTTGTCGGGATAGTAAAATCCTGACTGTAAACAACGGCATTGATGTTGGAAAAATCTCCTCAGCCAGACCGGGCCGTACATTTGCTGGAATTGCTCCTGATTGTCGTATGATATTGATGGTTGCGGCGTTTCGCTGGGAGAAAGACCAGGATACAATCATCCGGGCAATGAAACAGCTTCCCGAAAGCTTCCATCTTTTCCTCGTTGGTGATGGCGTGAGGCGTAAGGATTGTGAGGCGCTTGCCGAGGCAGAAGCAGTTTCACCAAGAGTGCATTTTCTTGGATTGCGCACCGATGTTCCATCGCTTCTCCACGAAGCCGATTATATCGTGATGTCCTCACATTTCGAAGGTCTTTCCCTTTCATCGGTAGAAGGAATGGCTGCAGGGAAACCTATGCTGGCATCAGATGTCGATGGCCTGCGCGAAGTTGTTGGAGGCGCTGGAATCTTGTTTCCGCATCAGGATGCTGAGGCTCTCGCCAATGAGATTTTGCGCCTCGAAACCTCCCCGGAGGAATATTCCCGGGTGGCTTCCGCCTGTACATGTAAAGCCAAAGATTACGATATAACAAAAATGACTGAGGGCTATATAAAAGTATATGACCAAATTCGATTAAATGGATAAGCAGCAATCCCAGCTAATAAAAGGTATCGCGATACTGGTGATGGTTTACGGCCATCTTTTCAGCAATCCGGTACTTGTGGCCACACGTTGCTGTAACGTGTGGGAGGTCGCAGGCGTGCCGCTTGCAACCTATATAACTAGGTTAATGGTACCCGTACCATTCTTCTTAATCGTTGGAGGTTACGGCCTGTGGAAGGTGTGGCAGATGGGCGACCGCCATCGCTGGTCGCGTATATTGCGGCTCTTTATTCATTTTTGGATAATTACCCTCATTTTTGTGCTGATTGGGAGTTTTGTCAATCCCGCCAGATATCCGGGAGACATTCTCGATTTTGTAAAGTCAGTGACGGCATATGAACCGCGCTATAATCCCGAAATGTGGTTTTTGGCGCCATACGTGATTCTTTCTCTCATCTCTCCGTGGCTATTCCGGCTATATAGTCGCTTCAGAGGGCGTTGGATTATTCTTTCGACATTGGGTATACATCTCGTCACAAGCTTATGTATCAGCAGATACGGAAGTTTGTTCCTATATTCCAATTATTGGGCGTACGATATATTGTGCGTGTTCCATATGCTCTTTAATTTCTCGTTAGGGGCGATGGCTGCAAGATATGGTTTCTTTGAGAGGTTGTCCGAAAAGGTTAAGACCCCCAAAAAACGTAATATAGTCGCTTTGGGGACAATAACTCTTTTGGGAACAATTGCGTGTATGTTCAGTTATAACAATACTTCGGTTATTTTTTGAGAGTTTGTTAACGGCTCCGAGGAGCCA
>CAJUBM010000088.1 GCA_910584735.1 uncultured Muribaculaceae bacterium | reverse complement strand
CCACCTCTTCGGGTGGCCTGCCGTCCCGGAGGTCCGGCGCCACTACCATACGGCTTACAATAACGTCAGCAATTTAAAGTGTTGTAAAGTGGCAATTATTCAAGACGACAAAAGCGGGGCGTCAAAAATGAAATTTGACGCCCCGCCTACCTACTGATGTAAATATATATGTGAATCTGGCTTCCTTTTATCAGCGGACTGCCACTTTCTCTGCCGTGCCGTCAGAAGCTACGCGTACATACACCCCGGGCAGCAGCGATGCGGCATCCACCTCTATGCCGCGCATATCGAACCAGCGGTAGGTGACATCGGCGGATTCGGCGATATTCGCATCCACGCCCGTGAGGGTGTCGTAGTTTGAGAAGAGGTTCCAGCAGTATGCGCTCTTATATGCCTCCTTACTCTGCTCCGGCACGGTAATCGTGGCGTTATCATAGACATCGGTCATCCCTAAGTGGTGCAGGGTCTGACGGTTGTTGAACGTAGTACATAGATTTTTTTCTCCACAGGGATCACATACCGGCGGGGTGACGGCCAATGAGGTAACTTTCTTCAAGTTCGCGGCATTATTGAAAGCGCTTGCACCTATATCGGTTACCTTCGAGCCAAGGGTGAGCGAGGTCAGCGCCGAAGTGTTCACGCAGCTTTTCCCGATGGTGGTAACATCGTTTGCGATGTTGAGCGATTTGATAGACGCCGGCAGCGGGTCAAAGGCGTATGCCTCCACTGCGGAGACTCCGGCGGGGACGGTGAACTCTGTGGCATCGGTCTTGCCTAACGCATACTTCAGGAGGGTGACGTCACCCGTACCTCTGGAGTTCTCCGCCATCTTGGAATATATCACACCATCTTTGGCCGTGTAATTAGGATTAGCCTCATCAATAGTGAAAGAGGTGATGCCGCTGCATTTATTGAAGGGGAAAGGTGAACCCGATACGCTTCCCTCAGCAGGGACAAACGGAATGTCGGTGATTTCCGCACTCAGATGTACCGTCGTAAGGCCTGTGCAGTTATAGAACGCCCCGGAGCCGAGGGTCTTGAGCTTAGGCATCACCGGAACACTCGTAAGGGCCTTACATCCGTCGAAAGCGTCTTTCCCGATGCTTACAACCTCAGGCATATCCCCTACATCGGATAATTTGGAACATCCCATAAACGCCGATCGACCTATTTCGGTGACCTTGTCCAGCCCTGTGACCTTCACAAGATTCCCACACGAAGAGAAGAATCCCCCGGGGATGGACGTAAGCTGGGAATTGGCATCGAACGAAACCAGGGTAGAGGATGAACTGAAAGCAGACCCGTTGATGGATGTCAGCCCGGCGGGAAGCGTCACTTCCGTGGCATTCAACGATCGGAGAAGCACTTCGGGCTGCGATGTACCCTCTTTCTTCGAATAGAGCACCTTGTCAATGATAATCATCGGGGAATCCTCCGGGAGGGTGAATTCGGCGTTGGGGCAGTCTAAGAAAATACCGGTGGCAAATTCCGCCAGCCCTTCTGAGAGCGACACCTCTTTCAGAGCCTTCCAGTGCCAAAAAGAGTACTCGCCGATAGATTTGACCGACGCCAGGTCAAGCGATGTTAGCATGTCGTTGTTGCAGAAACTTCTTTCCCCGATACTTTCCACCTTGGAGAGATCTATAGAGGTTAGGTTGGTAATAAAGTAGAAACAGGACGAACCGACAGTGGTAACCCCGCCCAGGTCGAGCGACTTCAACGAACTGCAATCACGAAAAGCGTTGTCTCCAAGGGTTGTCACCGTTGAGGGAAGAACGAGCTTCGTCAGCTTCTCGAGGCGACTACTGCCGACAACATAACCAAAACCGTCGCCAACGGCGGTAACGGTATATGTGGTGCCGTTGTTCTCTACAGTTTGCGGGATGATGAGTTCCCAGTCTTTCAATACATTGGAGCCACGAGTGTCAAGGTTATGCTTGGAAATTTGCGAGAGTGTACACTCTGTGGCCGAGGTCGTGGTGTAGGTAAGCGTCATATCGGCGGTTTTCGACCCGTCGCGTACCGACCAGAATTTGGGGTAGGTAACGGTGAACTCAGCTGCATCCGCATAGAGGACACCGAGAGCCACACCAAAGATCAGCAGTAGGAGTTTTTTCATATTCTTAATGATTTGATTGGTTTGTAAATACCCTTTGGTTGATTGATTGAATCTCTTGAATTTCTAATTTGCAAATTTACAGCTAAATATATTGCCCCCCCCAATTAAATTTAAAAGATGTTAATTTATGTTATATCACTATATTCCTTACAAAAAGCAGCCTGTCAAAATGAGACTTTGACAGGCTGCCTTATATGTGCTAACATTGTTATTCGCCGGATGGTAGTGGCGCCGGACCTCCGGGACGGCAGGCCACCAGAAGAACCCCGGCCGAATCAAGAATACTAACTTCCATGAAAATGATAGCCAACATTCTTCCGGCTCCGCCTCTCCGGGTGGCCTGCCGTCCCGGAGGTCCGGCGCCACTACCATACGGCTTGCAATAAAATTAGCATCAGATAATAGATTTCCAAATCCTAATTAAAATCATTCCGCAGGGATGCGGAAGATGGAGAAGTTTACCGAGCCGTAGGCACGATGTTCCGCGAAATGAGGGAGTGTGGAGAAATCGTAGGCCTTGGAATGTTCTATAATGAATATCGAACCCGGCTTCAAGAGGCCGGAAGAGAGGATTTTGCCCGGTATATCGCCGAAGCCGGGGAGATTATACGGTGGGTCGGCGAAGACTATATCATAGGGGTGGCGCGAAGATTCTATGAAGCGCAAGGCGTCGCCGCGCACCAATATGTGGTTGTCAGCCCCGAGTTCCTTCGCCACCTTGCGTATGAACCCGGCCTGGGTGGCGGCTTTCTCCACGGAGGTCACAGAGGAACACCCGCGCGACAGCAGTTCGAAAGACACGGCTCCCGTGCCTGCAAATAGGTCAAGCGCCTCGGGGGCATCTCCCTCGAAGTCTACTATGTTTTCAAGCACGTTGAATATATTCTCGCGCGCGAAGTCCGTTGTAGGCCGCGCCGTTATATTTGTGGGAACGTTGAAACGGCGTCTGCCGTATTTCCCCCTGATTATACGCATATACTTACTATCCTTTATTTAAGAGCTTTCAAACACACTACCTGCGCAACGCCACCGGGGCTATCGCCAGTTCGAACGGCGCGGAAAGCACCTCCTTGCCCGCGCGGAACATCTCGGCCGGGAAGATGGCAGGCATTACATACGACACATAGCGCCGCAGAAGCGCCGTAAGGGCAACGCGCCGGCCACGGTCGCCGGCCATAAACACCTCGTCGGAATCACGCAGCCCGAGCGCACGGCGCACGGCAAGCAGATAATACAGCGCGTCCTCTATCACGGGACACTCAAAGCTGTTCACCAACAGAGGCGCCCTGTCACCTAACACATATACGTCCATGGCTCTCCGGCCGATGTTTACAAGGGTCTTACCCCCTCCTCCTCGGACGCCATGCCGGGACGCGAACCACAATGCCCCCGGAGTCAGCGAATGATGCATCCGGGGGTTGTCGAACGTGCGGCGCACGAAAGCCGCCATAGCGGAAGGCACCTCGTAGTCCAACCGGACGTCAAGCATCTCCCAGCGGTCGGAAAGCACCTGGGCCGGGGCAGCGGCATCATCTTCCGGAAACTGGCAGCGCAACACCTCCAAGGCCGTATCATCGCCTGTTACGAAACCGGGCATAAGGGCCATACGGCGGCTGCGCCACAGAACCGTGGTCATGCCGAAGGCCGCCAACAGCCCCGGATTGTCGTACACCACATCCTCCAGCCCCTTAAGCGTCCCGGCCGCGCCGGAGCCGCCATCTGCGGGCAACGATACATCCATCATCTGTAGGGAATGGTCCTCCAAAGGGCAGAAAGCCAAAGCCGACAACCTGTCCGGAGCAATCTCCATCACAAGCTGCCATAGTTCAGGCTGTCGTATAAGGTCTTTGTCAATGGCCATAAGGTGTGTAGGGATAACTACCTGTAAAGAATACGTGAATCAGCGCTGGGTGCGCACGGTCTGCATACCCGCGCCTCCGGTGAAGCGGCCTGACGAACTGCCCCGGCGCGCGTTGTTATATTGCGAGCCGTTGCCCCAGGAGTTTCCGTCCTCGAATTCGTCTTCCTCCTCGTCATCCGAATCGCGTCCGTTCTTCCGACCCGGTTCCTTGGTCTTAGGCTTATTCTTCTTTATATCGTCGGGCTTCTGCATATCCACCGGGAGTTCGAACATAGCCCAGTCTTGGGCTATATCCCAGTTCTTGCGTACGTTGAATTTCTTGGGATAATAGAAAACCTCCTCCGGCAGCAACCGGGACGCCATATCGCCGCGATCCCACACTCCGTTGCCGTTAAGGTCGATAAATGCCCGGGCATAATATACGCCCGGTAGCAGGTGGGTGAACATAGCTCCCTGTCCCGGCAGCGCCGGAGAGGTCTTTACAACCTTGTCCTGGTTGTCAAGAAGCTCGACAACAACCGCCAACGGCCCCACCGAATCGTATGGAATATCGGTGACGGATAGTTTCAGAGTGCCGTAATCGGCCATCTGGCGGGTGGAGAACTCAAAATTCATCGGCTTCGTCCCCTCGCCGTAGATATTACGGAAAGCCAGCGAGTCGGCCGAGAAACGATAGCGCATCCCCTCCTTCCATTCCACGGGCACAGTCCAGAACCGGCTGGAAAGCGAATCGGGGAAAGGCCTAGTGAACGGCACGACCTCCCACAGCGAGTCAACCGCCATCTCCAGCCTCACACCCTCGTTCGGGAAACTATCCATCGGCTCGGATGCTTCGAAGCGCAACGGTTGGTCAAGCTCCTGCTGCCCCGAGGTAATAGATTTCAGAGTCATGAACACAGGTTCAGGTCCCAGAGTGTCCCCCTCCTCCTTTTCCTTATCTTTCTTTTTCTTCCCCTTGGGTTCGCGGAAAAAGAGCTTAAGGGTATCAGTCTGCCATACAGGCATGTCAAGCGTATCGGTCTTCTGATAGCGCGCCTCTACGAACAGTGAATCGGTTGCCACAAGCTGCGGCTCCCTGAGCCAGAACACCAGCGAGTCCCCCTGCTCGCGCCGTTCGAGGACGCTCATCGCGGGGTCAGACAACGACCTCCCCTTCATCGGCCCCGACACAACCTTCAGAGCCGGCATAGAGTCGGGTGTCGCTCCGAAGAGGAACGTAACCATGCGGCGCACCGGACGTTTGTAGTCGCGGAGATAATACGGCTTGTAGTCTTCGTTGAACCATGTCAGCAGCACATCGTCAGGGAGGAACCGCGTTGCCTCCCTGACAGCCAGTGAATCCTTCCCATCGGCTGACAAGAGGGTGTCGGTAAGCTCTATACGCTCGGCCTGCGGCGACACGGTAACGGGATAGAACGCTATATTTTCCGAGCGGTCCCAGTGCCAGTCATGGTTGCGGTCATCGACAGCGAACACGTTGTAGACACCCGGCTTAAGCCCCCGGATGGTGAACTGGCCGTACTGGTTGGTCTTTGCCACACGTTCCATGGGAAGCTTCCGCAGGGCCGAATCCTCCAGGTTGGAGTAGACCCCGACAACCATCCCCTGCGCAGGCTCCAGGTTGCGCGCCTGGAACACCATCCCCGATATGCGCAGGGTGTCAATCTCGGCGCCGGTGGCGAAATCCACCGCGAAACCGTCAAGGATATTCCCCTCGTTGAGGTCGCGTATGGCATCGGAGAAATCAAAGGTATATGTCGTATTCGGAAGCAGCGTGTCGCGCAGCTCCACCGACACACGGCGTCCGTTGGAGCTTATCGATGGACTTTGTTTCTGCGCCGGAGAGATCACAATCTTGTTGGAGGCATCCTCCAGCTTGATATTCTCGTCAAAAAATATATCGATTCGCGAACGCTCTACGCCCACACTTCCCGGAGCGGGCGTGGATCGGACGAACTCAGGCGGCACCTCGTCGCGCGGCCCCCCCTCGGGACGCCCTATAGAGGCACACGCCGCGACCAGCAAGGCCACGGAGCCGATAAGCAGCATCCTCATCCAAAAGGCGTTACGCATAAATATATAAGTAACTGTTCAAAATTATTTTATACTAACCGGTCTGACTATTTCAATGTTTCTCCGGCAAAATTTTTGAATCTTTTCCTCTCTTCATCAGTCGTGTAGCTCGCTACACTCCTTCTTCATCGAGAAAAATCTCCTAAAAATTTTCCTCGGACAAACATTAAAATAATTCCGACCAGTTACTTAAGACATTTCAGAACAACATATTGTTTCAGGGCGCCGGCATCTTCCTGACGGCCTGTTACAGATAGCGCCCCTGTCTGTGGGGCGCCGGCTGCATGAGAATGTACCCCGGAGCAGAATCGAACTGCTATCAAATGTTTAGGAAACATCTATTCTATCCGTTGAACTACCAGGGCTTGCCATGTACGGAACGGCGCGACATAGTCCGTGCCAATCCGTTATCAAGATGCAAAGTTATGGATTATTTGCGACAATAACAAACAAAACGGTAGGAGAGGCCGCTTTTAGGGTCGGTTTCCGGGGCTGACTCCTCGGCAAGCACCCACTCCTCCGGGCTTACAATGGGGAAGAACGTATCTGCCTGCGGCGAATCGGCATCGATAAGGGTAAGATACAGCACAGAGGCATGCTCCATGGCCTGGCGGTAGATTTCCCCGCCTCCGATTACGAAGGCATCTCCCTGAGCCATATCTATCGCTCCCTGGAGCGAATAGGCCGTTTCCACTCCCGGAGCTTCGAAAGCGGGATTGCGCGTCACCACTATATTACGGCGCTGCGGCAATGCCCCTTTCGGGAGCGATTCGAACGTACGCCGTCCCATTATAACGGCATGCCCGGTGGTGAGCGCCTTGAACCGCTTGAGGTCGGCGGAGATATGGAACGCCAGGTCACCTGCGCGTCCTATGGAACCGTCACGTCCGACGGCGGCTATAATCTTTATCATCGTATCAACAGTTTTTCTAAAAATTTTAAGCCCTAATCATACCGACACCTTGGCCGCGATATGCGGATGGGGGTCATAGCCCGACAGGGTGAAATCCTCGTAACGGAAGCTGAAAAGGTCGCGCACATCGGGATTCAGCGTCATCACCGGCAGAGGGCGCGGTTGGCGCGACACCTGCATACGGGCCTGCTCCAGGTGGTCGTTATATAGATGGGCATCGCCGAGGGTATGAACGAAGTCACCCGGCCTCAGCCCGCACACCTGCGCGGTCATCATCAGCAGCAAGGCATAGGAGGCGATGTTGAACGGCACCCCGAGGAAGCAATCGGCACTGCGCTGGTAAAGTTGCAGCGACAGACGTCCGTCAGCCACATAGAACTGGAACAGCGCGTGACACGGCGGCAGGTTCATGTTCTTTATGTCGGCCACGTTCCACGCGCTCACTATTATGCGCCGCGAGTCGGGATTGTGCTTAATGGCTTCAACAGCCTCGGAAACCTGGTCTATGAACCCGCCGTCATATGCCGGCCACGACCTCCACTGGTAGCCGTAGATATGCCCGAGGTTGCCGTCAGGGTCGGCCCATTCGTTCCATATCCTCACGCCGTTGTCCTGAAGGAAACGGGCGTTGGTGTCGCCTTTAAGGAACCACAGAAGTTCATAGATTATCGACTTGAGATGCAGCTTCTTGGTAGTAAGCAGGGGGAACCCCTCCTCAAGGTTGAAACGCATCTGGTAGCCGAACACCGAGCGTGTGCCCGTTCCGGTGCGGTCGTGCTTGTCCACTCCCTCGCGCAGGATATGGTTTAAAAGGTCGATATATTGTTTCATGTTGCAAGTCCAAGGGTTAAAATTATCACAAGCGCCCCTCCAGGCCGCCTACCGTTATGGCCTTTTCCGGCTGCACGGGGCATACGCTCTGGCACCGGCCGCACCCTATGCAGCCCCCCGGAGCGAGCACGGCAAGCCTGCGGCCTCCTCCGGGACGTTCCTCCATCGTAATCACTCCGCGCGGACAGGCAGCGGCACATCGGCCGCACCCTACGCAAAGACCGGCCTCGACATGCGCATGCCCTATGATGAAGATATGCTTCTCCTCCTGGGTCAGCGGCTCCAGCGCCCCGGTTGGACACAGCTGCGTACACAACGTGCAGTCGTACTCGCAGTAGCCGCGCGTATAGTCCACCAACGGCTGGAGGGTGTGGCTCCACCCGTATTCGTTCGTGGACGGACGTAACACACCCGTGGGGCAGTGCGACACGCACAGGCCGCAGGCCGTGCAGCTTTGTAGGAAGTCTGAAAGGGAACGCCTACCGGGAGGGGCTATGGGATGCCGTCTGCGCCGCAACGGCGGAGACCCCGCGTCTATCCTCTGCGCCACCGAGGCCGCGTTCTGTGCCATCGCTATGGCCGGGGCGGCGGCTATAATAAGCCCGGTAGCCATGAAGCGCCGTCTTGAAATCCTTACCGGCTCCGAAACAGACGCCGAAGCCGCCGTCCCCGCTACCCGCTGCATCATCGGCAGGGCCAGACGTTTACGCCGGGTGGTATAACGTATCGCCCCTTCCGGGCAGGCATCTATGCAGTCGAAACACACAACACACCTCGAGCCGTCAACCACATGGTCGGCCACATTTATACACTGTGCCTTGCAGACACGCTCGCAGCTACGGCAGTTGGTGCATACATCGGTGTCTATATCGAAATGCAGCAGGGAGAATCGCGAGAACGCCCCCAACACCGTCCCGACAGGGCAGACAGTGTTGCATACCAGCCGTCCGCGCATCGAGGCCGCCGTCCATACAGCCGCAAGAGTTGCCGCAGCAATGAAAAAAGCCCATACGGAGGCAACCACGACCTCGCCACCTCCAAGAAACCCGACAACAGGACGCAGTATCTCGGTAGCGATACGCGAATAGGCACTATATGGATCCAACAGAGCCGGCACGAAAGCCAGTCCTACGGCATAGCATATTGCAACAATCACCGCCACAGTCCATCGCAGAGGTGTGCGCGGGGCAGAATAATGGTAAGGACGCCGCGCCTTCCACCTTTTCCCCATACGCGGCAGACGGGCCGCAACATCCTGCATAACCCCGAGGGGACAGACCGTAGAGCAATAGATCCTGCCGAATATCACCGCAGCCAGAATCCAGGCCACGATGCCGCCCGTGGCTCCCGAAAGAGCCAGGGGAAAAATCTGTATACGCGTAGCCCATCCCAACCTCAGGGCCAGGGAGGCCGACAGGGAGGTAAGCGCCAACGTGACAACGGCCAGCATCAGCAGGCCCACAGCCACACGCCCCGACCGCATCCAAGCGGCAGGGCGTCTAAAACGCCTGAGCAGTCTTTTCAGATTTCCACGTGACATTCTTGTGGCAAAATTAAGCATTTTCCATATTTTTCAACCGCAAGGCGCAAAAAAATTTTTCAACTTCGATAATAATTGCTACTTTTGTGTTTTAAAACCGGGGAGTGACCGCCCCGGCGTCCGGCAACAGACAAAAACACCCCTAAAGCGGCTATAACGACTGTTCCGGCAACAGTCTTTACAACATATATATTACTCAACAACAAATAAGTCCAACACTTAACAAACAAAAGAACAAAACCAAACCCAAAGCTACCCGAGACTGCCAATCAAAAACTTTAGCGCAAGCAATCTTTCACTACAGCCGCGAGGCTGGGAGGACGATATGGCTCTTGGAAACGAAAAAACTCTTAAATCATGGAAGCTAACGAAGCTAAGAAACCAAAACGCCCCCGCATCCAGTCGATTCCGGGGATGAACGACGCCCACGGCGCCGAACAGCATTACGAGAAGGGATCCTACTCTAACAACGCTCCCCAGGCCCATGCCCCATCCGAGACAGACGGCCAGCAGCAGGGCTACAACCAGGATGGACAGAACCGTCCATTCCGCCGCAGCTATAACCAAGGCGGATACCAGCCACGCCAGGGAGGCTACCAGCAGCGTCCCGGAGGGTACAATAACAACCGTCAGGGCGGATATAACAACTACCGTCAGGGGGGATACCAGCAGCGCCCGAACAACTACCAGCGCCCGGAAGGCTACCAGCCACGCCCCGACAACGCCCAGCCCCAGGCAGAAGGCGCAGAGAACACCCAGCCCCAGACAGAAGGTGGCTATCAGCCGCGTTCAAACAACTACGGCGGATATAACAATAACCGTCAGGGTGGATATAACAACAACCGCCCCGGAGGATACAATAACAACCGTCAGGGGGGCTACAACAACAACCGCCCCGGTGGTTACCAGCAGCGTCCAGGCGGATACAATAACAACCGTCAGGGGGGCTACAACAACAACCGCCCCGGTGGTTACCAGCAGCGTCCCGGAGGATACAACAACAACCGCCAGGGGGGCTACAACAACCGTCCCGGAGGATACCAGCAGCGTCCCGGAGGATATAACAACCGTCCCGGAGGTTATAACCGCAACGCGCCCATGCGCCAGGGTAAGACCTTCACCCCGCGTCCCAAGCGTATAGAATACGAAATGCCGCTGCCCAATCCCGATGAGCAGATACGTCTGAACAAGTTCATGGCAAATGCAGGCCTCTGCTCGCGCCGAGAAGCAGACGAATTCATCCAGCAGGGTCTCGTTAAAGTGAACGGCGAGGTTGTAAAGGAACTCGGAACCAAGATTTCCCACGACGACACCGTGGAATTCAAGGACAAGGCCGTGTCCCTGGAAAGCAAGTGCTACATCCTGCTCAACAAGCCCAAGGACTGCGTCACCACCTCCGACGACCCCAACGGACGCACCACCGTGCTTGACATCGTAAAGGGAGCATGCACCGAACGCATCTACCCCGTAGGGCGCCTCGACCGTAACACCACCGGTGTGCTGCTGCTCACCAACGACGGCGACCTGGCTTCGAAGCTCACCCACCCCAAATACGTGAAGAAGAAAATCTACCACGTATGGACCGACAAGGACATCGCCGAGGAGGACATGCAGCGTATCGCCGACGGCATAGAGCTTGAAGACGGCCCCATCCACGCCGACGCCATATCCTACGCCACCGACACCGACCGCAACCAGGCCGGTATAGAGATACACTCGGGACGCAACCGCATCGTGCGCCGCATATTCGAATCGCTCGGCTACCACGTGACGAAGCTCGACCGCGTATATTTCGCAGGTCTCACCAAAAAGAACCTGCCCCGAGGCCGCTGGCGCTACCTCACCCAGGAAGAGGTCAACTTCCTCAAAATGGGTTCTTTTGAATAACCGGGCATAAAAAAACAAAAGCTCTTACAGACCAATCACTTATCGTTATGAAACGAACCAAGATAGCAGACCTCTTCAAAGCCCTGTCGATGGTGGGGCAGGAGGTCTGCGTGAAAGGTTGGGTGCGTACCCGCCGAGGCAACAAACACGTGCAGTTTGTCGCCCTCAACGACGGCTCCACCATCCGCAACATCCAGATTGTCTTTGACATGTCGGCCTTCTCCGACGAGCAGATGAAACCAGTCACCACGGGTTCCGCCATCTGCGTCAACGGTCTGTTGGTGGAAAGCCAGGGTAAGGGACAGTCGGTGGAAATCCAGGCCCGCACGCTCGAGGTCTATGGCTCGGCCGACCCTGAGGCATACCCACTGCAGAAGAAGGGACACTCGCTGGAATTTCTGCGCGAGATAGCACACCTGCGCCCGCGCACCAACACATTCTCAGCCGTGTTACGCGTACGCTCGGCGCTGGCCTTCGCCATCCACCGCTACTTCCAGGAGCGAGGGTTCTACTACCTCCATACCCCCCTCATCACAGGGAGCGACTGTGAGGGAGCCGGAGCCATGTTCCAGGTAACCACCCTCGATCTTAAAAACATAGAGAAACTCCCTGACGGCACCGTTGACTATACCGGCGACTTCTTCGGCAAGCCGACGGCTCTGACAGTGAGCGGCCAGCTTGAAGGGGAACTCGGAGCAACGGCCTTAGGTGCAATCTACACCTTCGGACCCACCTTCCGCGCCGAGAACTCCAATACGCCGCGCCACCTTGCGGAGTTTTGGATGATAGAGCCCGAGGTTGCTTTCATCGATATAGATGAGAACATGGACCTGGCCGAAGACTTCCTCAAGTACTGCATCCGTTACGCCCTTGAAAACTGCCGCGATGACATAGAGTTCCTCTCGGAACACTACGACAAGGGGCTGATAGAGCGTCTGGAGCATGTGGTAAACGAGGAGTTCGTACGCCTCACCTACACCGAAGGCGTGAAGATTCTCGAAGAGTCGGGCCACAAGTTCGAATTCCCCGTGAAATGGGGTGTCGACCTCCAGAGCGAGCATGAGC
>CAJUBM010000087.1 GCA_910584735.1 uncultured Muribaculaceae bacterium | reverse complement strand
TTCGGGTGGCCTGCCGTCCCGGAGGTCCGGCGCCACTAAAAAGTTACCTCCGTTAATGAATGGATACCCCCTTCAAGGGCTGGAATAGGTTTATTCCTTGCCTGCGGCGGCGAGGGTTATGTCGTTGTCGCTGAGCTTGGTGTCGGCGGGGTTGGCCACCTGTACGCCGATACCGTACATCTCTCCGAGCTTCTTCTCGAAATTGCCTACGCGGAGGTTACTGCCGAAAGTGGCCTCTCCACCTTTGGCACTTCCCATCAGCGATCCGAGTGTGGCCTCGTCATCGGCCTTGGCCTTGCAGGTAGAGGTGGTATAGACGCGCAATGTCGCGCCAAATGCTTTCTTGAAGTTAGCCTTGAGGGTCTTCACCTTCATGCGGCTGTCAATTCTAAGTTCTGCCATGTCTTTATTGTTTATTGTTTTTATTTTGTATGTTTTTGTTTACGCTGATTTTTAGGTAGTTGGCGGTACTCAGAGAATATCGTCAATAAGGCCGGACATCTTTCGTACCGTGGCTCCGGGGAGAGAGTACACAAATTTCTTTATGCCTATGATTATCTTCACCACGCGCCATGCCAGCCATCCGGCCACGCAGGGTATTGCCAGCAACCCCAGCCACCATTTTATGCAGAAAGCCACTATGATGATGGCTAAAGCTATTGCCACAAGTGGCATTAGTTTGGTGATAACCAGTAGTACGGCCTTGAACATATTTCCTTTCAGCAACTCTTCCACGGCCCCTCTGAACGACTGGAGTTCTTTCGGAAGGGTAGTGGTGGCAATATCGGAGGCTATGGACTTGACGGTTCCGGCGGTACTTTTCACGGAATCTTTAGCCATCTCTTTGACATCCCCGATATTGATTCCCGTCATCTTTTCTGTCGCGAACGAGGCAATCTGCCCGGTCAATGATTTTTCCATAGATTATTTATCGTTGATTATGAACTCTATACGGCGGTTTTCCTCGAAATTGTCCGATACAGGACGAGTAGAGCCGAAGCCTGTGGCCGAGAGACGTGCGGAGTCTACCCCTTCCTTGGTTACCAGATATTCCATGGCGGCGCGGGCGCGGTTCTGCGACAGACGCATATTTGTGGCATCGTCACCCTCAGATGAGGTATGCCCTTCGATGCTCAGACGAAGCTGTGGATTGCGGTTCAGCACCCTTGCCAGGTCGTGGAGGGCTATCTTGGCGTCATCGGTAAGCTCCGACTTTCCTTGTGCGAATTTGGCGGCGTTGAAGTTGCGTTCGATTTCCTCAATCTGCTGCACGTAGACGGTATCGCGAACCACGACCTCTTTCTCTACAACTATCTCTTTGACCTGTTTGTCGCGCGGGAGGAAGATGGCAAGCGCCACTCCGGCGGCAACCAGGGCTAAGAGCAGCCATATCCACCAGCGGGAGCTTTTCTTCTCTTCCGGCACCGGGGGTACGTAGCCGTTTAGGTATTCCAGACGGTAACCGCCTTTCTGTCCCGGATGGGCCGTTTTCTCAAATTCGGCGACCTCTATGTCGTAGAGCTTCCCTTGTTCCACTATTCTCTCGAAAGAGGGTTTGGACCATACCTGCGCGAGAGCCCCCTTCAAGCCATCGGCCAGGTCAAGAACTTCGTCAGGGCGGGTGAAATAGAGACTCATCTTGGTGTTGAATCCCTCGGCCTCCTCTAAGGGGAGGAACATTTCTTTTACGCCCGAGTCGGGGTTGAGGGTATTGGGGAAAGCCTTGCGCAGATCCTCGAGGGTGGCATGTGGATACATCACCAGGTAGGCGTGTACTATGCCGAGGGCCGTGCGGTTCTGGGCCTTGCCGTAGACTTTTACTTTTCCTGCCATTGCTGATTGTTTTTTGATTTCTTATTCCTCATCGTCCTGTTCGAACGATACCTCAAGTTCCGGCTCGGTCTTCACCATGTCGCAGAGCATCAGTATAGCGCTTTCGCGGTCGATGTCAAGGGCTTCGGCCATGGCCAGGAGGTTGTATACCTCCCCGCTGGTAAGCACTCCGTCGCAAAGCATCATCTGCATTATGGCCTGGTAGACCTCTCCGGCGTCCTCGGCATCGACCTTGGCGGCGTGTTTCACGGCGTAGTCGGTGGCCGCCTCCGGGGTGAGGTTCTGCACCTCCACCATCGCGGACGTCATGAATTTATGGAAATCTTTGGCCGGTATATCGAAAGCCTCGGCAACTTCTTCGGCTGTTATACGTTCAACTTCGGCATATTCGCCATCGGCCCAGATGCAGGCGGCCAGCAGCGAGGCTATGGTGTTGGGGGTTGTCTTCATCGGAAAAGTCTTTTAAGTCGGTTTACGAGTGAGTTCTGTGCTTTACGGGCCTTGGCCATGCGTTCGCACACGGTGCGTCCCTCCTTGGTGCGTTTGTCAACCTTGCCGCTCTTCGTTTTCTTGAGGGTTGATTGTTTGGTGGTTTTGCCTGCTTTTGTCTTGGCGGCACGTGCCCTGGCGAGGCGCTCCTTAAGTTCTTTATATTCCTTGGTGCGCTTGTCCATCTTGCCGGAGGCGGTTGTCTTTACTGCCATATATGGGTATGGATAAGGTTATAGATAAATGATTATTCGGTGTGGGTGAAAGAGAGATTAGGCGGGGTTATTTGCCGCTGTTTACAAAGTCGACCAGTTTGGAGCCGAACTGGCGGGTAGTCCATTGCGGGTCGGCTTCGAAACCTATCTGTTCGGCGATTTCCCGGAGGGCACCCTTGGTGTTGGCGTAGGTGCGGTAGGTCTCGATTTTGCCGGAGGCGCGGCGTGTCACCACGTATTCCCCGATTTCGGCCTGTGTTCCGTCGCCGAATTCGCGGACAATCCTGCGCCCTGTCTCCTGTGTGTTCCACTTGGGGTCAATCTCAAAATCCTTCATCTCCGCGATTTCACGCAACGATCCCATTACGTTGTCATATATCTTGCAGATGCGTATGGTGCCGCTGTCTTCAACCGTTATTATATACTCTCCTGTGATTGCTGATTTCTTTGCCATATTTGGTATTAGTTATTGATGGAAATTATATTTTACAAAAGTATTTTAAAATGTTTGTAAATCTGAGGATTATGTGAGAGGTAATATTGAACACAAATGTGACATTGTATATCACATTGTTTTATCGTAATCAGGCAGGGAGTCGCCTGCGGCGATAAAACAATGCGAGAAAATCTTGAAAAAGTCTGTGCCGAGTACGCGGGATATTCTGAACAGCAGTTCGCTGTCAAGGCTCTGGCGTTCGAAGATGTCATATATATTGCGCCGGTTGCAATGAAGTTGCCGGCTCAGCCATGTGACGGTGCGCCCCTGTCGGTGAAGTTCGGCTTCGATGAGTCTGCCGATATTCGCCGGGTAGCTGCAATTGCTGGGTTTGTTATGTGGGAGTGGATTTTCAGAAATTAGAGAATCCTGATTATTAAGCATAACAATAACTATATAGCGGCTTGCAGACGTAGGTCTGTATATGCCGCAAGTTAGAGACTGCTTACAATCGGGATGTAAGATAGTTATGTGTAATATAAGAATCGTGGTAGGAAGAAGAGCCGATCCATTATTTTCAGTCCCTCCGAACCGAATTGCCAAGATAATGTAATCTTCCATGGGAAAAAATCTTTCCCATTCGCACGGCAAAATTACCGCAATCGCAAATCAAATCCAAGTATTCAATGTGCTATTTTTTATCACACTCTGCCGGTGTCCTTGCGGATGTTTCGTTGAATAAAAGGATAGGACGCGAAAAGTCGCAGAATTTTATTAACTTTGTGAAAAATACTAATACTCATTCATCATGTTTAGAAAAGCAATCGTAGGCTTTCTGGCTGTTATGGCCGCTTTCACGATCAATGCCGAACAGATAACACAGTTCGCTTTCATCAAGAACCCTGACGTGAATCTTCGTGCTGATGCCTCCACCTCAAGTCAGGTTGTCGGTAAGGCCGAGTGTGGCGGCCTCTATGTCGTCAATGAGATTCGTGGCGACTGGACCCAAGTGCAGATTTGCGACGGCATTGACTGCGAATATCTCTGGATTTCATCTCAGTTCGTTGAGATACTCACGGATCGAGGGGCAGATGAGTCATTCATGGACTCAAGTTTCAGTTTCGAGGACGGCGATACCTACGGTCTTCTTTCATTTGAGAGAATAGGGAATGATGAGTGGGGCAATCCGAAATATAACTATCACTGCCTTGTAAAGAACAACCAGATGATACGCGATGGCGGCAACGGTGTGATTGTCAACGAGTGTCGCCCTGTAATTTCCATAATGGGAATCCTGTGCCAGCCCGAGGAATGGTGTGACGTGGTTGGCGGTGCAGTTTACGACCCGGATAAGAAACTCCTATGGTACGCAGGCTTTCTTTGGAACGAGGAGTAATTTCAGTCATGGCTGATAGCCATAAACCATAAAAACTAATGGCGCCAAGAAATAAGTTACGAGTGAAATCCATGCTTGAAGCCAGTTGAGGACTTCAGATAAAAAGGTCGTCCTATCATTGCAACTGGATATTTTATTGTAAAATCAAGAAAATATCCAGTGCAAAGATAGCGCTTTTGAGACCTCCATACAAGTTCCATAATCCTTATATCGAACTCACATTAAATATTGATACCTCGTCGGTCAACACTAACCGTTACAGGCTTCGCACCAAGATGGGCCTTAGCAAAAATCAATCTTTGGAAGATGCCGTATCTGATATTATAGGCTGATTTTGATATCCTTATTGTCGCCTCAGTCCGTCAGTCAAGTCTGATTAGTTCGGGAATATAGCCCCTGACTTTGCGAAAAGTCATTCCCCACTCATCTCGTGATAATTCGCCGTATATTATCGCCACGTTTCTCTATCAGTATCTGCCCGGGTTCTGGGGTAATGACCCGGATACCTGCCATGTTATAATATTCAGGTTCGGCGTCATCATCCGATAATGTGTCGTGTATGCCTGATTTGTCATGCAGGCTTTGGATATAGACAGCAGGCTTTAATGTTTCGACAGTAGTATTTCCGGAGGCATCCGTTATAGTGAAACGGAAGTCGAACCAACCATCTGCACTTTTACGTTTCATATCCGTAAGTAGAGTTATATATACCGGGAGACCATTCTCGCTGTCTGCCTCTACAGGATGTGTGCTTTCAAGCAGAGTGAAATCATCGGTTCCGTGAGGAGCATATTCTACCGACACATCGGCCGCTGAATACTCTGTTTCATATCCGTCGGAATTCATATCTCCGGCAAGAAATTCTATTTTGCCGAACTGGTTTGACAGTCGGGGACCGTATTTTTCGGGGAAAGCCTGCTTGAATCTGACGAACTGCAACACCGGCGGACATATATCATCGCTTCCTTCACGATATGAAATCTCGGTGATGTTTGTAGCGGTAATGTCGTCAACGCGTATGTTGCTGTTTGCGAATTTAAGGGTCACTGTGCCGTTCTGATGCTCGTCATCGGCGAAATCATGCATCCACCGGTAGAAATCTTCAATGGAATTGCATACGATATTATCGTTGTGTGTGGCTTCGAAACCGGATTCAAGCAGGTCTATATCGCGCTCTTCTCCGTACTGGCCTATGAACTGAGGATTGAAACTCATTATGGGGCGTTTCATTTCATAATCCAATGGCTGTACCGGGCAATATAGCACGGGAGTGGTAGTACCCATCGTATTGCCGTTGGAAACCGGAGTATTGAAATACGGTGTGAATGGATTCTCGTATCGCAGAGTTCCGTTGTCTAAAGCTATCGCGCAACCTTTTATGCCGGCTTTCATCCATTCCCCGGATGATTCGTTGTAAACGGCGATTTCGTTGGTGCGAGGATATGCCAATGTGTGGGTATTAAAATCATCGGCTACCTGGTTATGTTGTGCCATGAAGCATGTCGGAGCTTCTTCGCCGTCATAGTAGAAACAGTATGATACAAGAGGGTGGCCGCCGACCGATACTTCAGCCTCGGCACCATAATATGATTCGTATCGGTATTTGCCGAAAGCGTTGGTTTTCCCTATATTCTGGGTGAATTGTTTGAACTCTTCAGCCGTATTGGTGACGATTTTGGAGCCATCGGCATGTGTGGCGAGATTTATTGACCACATATAGTTGTTATCCCCCTCATATGCTACCACATTATGATAGAAGACATATTTGTCGCTTACATTGTTGATGAAGAAATTGCCTATTTCCGAACCGCAACGGCCATCCTCAGTACGGTGGCCGTAATTGCTTCGCAACCCGTAGATGAAGTCGTTTTCAGCGGTGTTATAAAACGATTTGTAGAATTGCACGTCCCACGTGTTGGCGTCTGAGTTGTCCCAGATGTAGCCCGGATCCTCCTCGATGATTCTCACAACGCCCACGCGGAATTCTTCCCCGTTGTGATTGACCGGCGAGAATTCGATATAGTTCGTTGCATCCGATATATCAAATGTGAGTTCGATATTGTCATCGAGAGTGATATTCTCAATCATTATGTGATGTTCCGGAGCCATGCCGTCAAGCATCGACTGCGGAGGGAAATTCCCACTGGTATCGTAACTTAGGAAGGTTACCATGAAATCATAGGTGCCTTCAGACAGTTTTATTTATGTGTCCTTTGTACCCGGTTCGAGTGGATAGCTGTTGGTTTTGAAAAGGCCGTTGCCGCCGATATAGTTTATGGCACTTGCATAGAATAGAGACTCATCGTATATAAGGTGGCATTTTATTTTGTATTCCTCGCCAGATCCGCCTATAATCGGAGGCCAGTTATCGTTCCCGAACGGGTCGTCTATGTCTAAGTCGCCCAGCCCTTTTGTGTCTGTCGGCATTTTGTGTCTGTCGGCGGCGTGAGATGTTATGTGTGTCTTTCCCTGGTGTGGGTTATAATTGAGCCGGGTGTCTGTGATTGATTCCCCGGCATGTACTGACGACATGCCGCAAAGCATGCAAAGCAGGATTAGTAGGTGTCTTAACATAAATTTAAAGTTTAATGGTTTGGTGCAAATTTAATCGTGATTTAAGGCGTATGGCAAAAATTTGATATAGAATCAGTATAGACAGATGTGAATTATGGGGTATCATTCCTATGAATTAGGTATATTTGCCTCATGAATCGTATAATTTTATCACTAATCTGTTTACTCATACTCCTGACAACAGCATGTGTAAGGTCTAAGACTGAAAAAGGTTTAAAATGGCGCCCGATAGATGCTGAATTCGACTCCATTGCCGAGATTATGGATTTTAAAAGGCTCGGGATGGATAATGATATTTCTTTGCAGATGGATAGTATGCGGGCGGTATTCACAAGGTCTCCCAATAAAGACGCCTTACGTGGGAGAATGGCATATTGGGAGGCTTTCAATCAATATTGGAAGAAACATGACGTGGATTCGTCTTTGATATGGCTGTCCAGGGCGCAAAGTTTTACAGACTCTGCGAAGTTGCCATATGATTGGGCTCGTATAAAATATAGCATGGATATTGACCCGGCGAGAGACCTTTATACCCGCTACTGCTCCATTATGGAGTGTCATCGCATATTCGAGAAATCAGGTGACTCCATATATGTTTTTTTATGTGATACGGATCTTGGAAATATAATGGCGAGAATAGGAAATTATTCTCTCGCCCATCATTATATGAAGAAGGCTCTTGATGGATTCAGGCGGTGTCAAATGGATTATATTGTCCCCCGGATTAAAATGAACATGGCCATGCTTCTGTTTGACCACGGATGTATAAACGAGGCTGACAGTGTTATTAATGAAGTTCTTGCTGATTCATCCATGTATGTGAATCCATCGCTTCAGAATCTCGTATATATGAACAAATACATTATCAGCGGAGATACGGCCTATCTCCGAAAAGCATACGAGATTGTCAGAACACGGCCGTATGATTTGGAGCGCCATATTTTGGAGAGTGCTGATTTAGGCAACATGTTCCTTTTGGATAATCGTCTGGATTCAGCCGATAGATATCTCTCTTTTGCCTACCATAATATAGACGGTGTGCCTGTATTAGAGTATAAGAAAGATATAGCCATTGCGCGACTACACTATCTGTTGCGAAAGAAGAAAGATTATGAATTGCTTGATGTATTCGATACGGTCATGCTTATTCTTGATTCTCTCGGAAGGGAGTCATGCAATGAGAATATAATAAATGCAGAGATAAGGCAAAAGATTGAATTTATGAAACTTAGTGAAATACGCACACAGCAGCGTAGCAGCAACGTTCTGTTGGCTGTGATATTGTTATCGATAACCCTGTTGCTGGCAGCTGGGGGCGGAGTATTACTGTATAAGAACAGGATTTTGCGTGAAAAGTATGAAGCGGATTTAAGACTTCGTAAAAACCGCGAGTCTATGGCCGCTATGAAATTACGTCAAGGAACAGTCAGGGAGTTCCTTGAAAAATTCGAGCTTGAATTAGACCATACTGCCAACTCACCACAGAATATCTCCGACATTATAAACTTGATTAAACGCCGCATAAAGCTATACAAGGCACAGGTAGCCCAATGGGATACAGTGCTTGAATCGTTTGACGAGATATATCCTGATTTTGAGGCAAGGATGTTAAAAGCTTATCCGTTACTTACAAAAAAACAGATTGAATTTGCAGGATATATCGCTATCGGGCTTACCTCCAAACAGATAGCTGAGTTGTTAAATATTGACACCTCGTCGGTCAACACTAACCGTTACAGGCTTCGCACCAAGATGGGTCTTAGCAAAAATCAATCTTTGGAAGATGCCGTATCTGATATTATAGGTTGATTTTGATATCCTCATTTTCGCCTCAGCCTGTCAGTAAAGTCTGATTAGTTCGGGAATATAGCCCCTGACTTTGTGGAGCGTCTTTTCTCCCGGTAGAGCCACATCGGCATCTCTGTCAGAGAATATCATAGCCACTCTGTTCCCGGTCTCCTCGTCTGTCTTGGTAACTACAAGAATCTCTGCATCGCCCTTGCGGTAACGGTCGTATTCATTGCGTCCGCGCCACATTGCCGGGTTTTCACGCCGGAAGTTCATTACATCGCATACATAATTAAACAGTCTGCGCTCCCGGTCATCGTCTGCCTTGAGGTGTCCTGAAGTCCTGGAAGCATTGTCGGGCTGGCTTCCGTCGCAGTCGCGCGACAAGTCGGCGAACTCATCTCCGTAGTAGAGTGTGATAGGGCCGGGATAACCGGCCAGGATGGCAAACCGAGTCATGAGGTTTATTTCGTTGCCGTCATCGTAGAAATTGTCAGCGACCCTCACGCCGTCGTGATTGCTTAGGAAAAGATTAGGCAGCACGTCATCCGGGTAATATCCGCGCTCTGACGGGGAAGAATATACTTTGATTATATCGTCCCAACCGTTGTCAAGACCGCCATATCCCTGGCCGTCCATGGCTCCGCTGATAAGTTGCTTGCCATCGAAATCGAATGAGCTTTTCAGGCCTCCGTCGCGGAAAATACGGCTGCTTATGCCTGCTGCATCGCTCCAGTCTTCACCCACCATATAGCCCAATACGCCCCATCTCTTTCCCTCGCTTTTCCTCTTTTCACATAATTCACGTACGGCCCCGGAAATCTCGCACCAATAATTATGGCCGTCCTGACACAGCTGGTATGCCTGGTCAAAGCGCCATCCGTCAATATCGAATCTGTCAATCCAGTAGGTTGCCACTTCTTTAAAATAATCGAGGGATTCGGGATATTTCACATTCCCTTGGCCACCCTCTTCGCCTCGGTCGCTTAACGTGGGGGTGGAATCTATCTCATAGCCGGAGGGTGAAGGTTTATCAACACCTCCGTGATGTCCGAACACTCCGTCAAGAAACACATACAGTCCTCTGTCATGAGCTTTGTCTACAAGTTCCCTCAAATCATCCTCGGTGCCGAAATGAGGGTCGAGCTTGAAATAATCCTTGGCAAAATACCCGGTGGCCTGTAGTTTCTCACCTCCTTCAGCTTCCGTACTGTCGAATATAGGTGTGAGCCAGATTGCCGTGGCGCCAATGCGCACTATATGGTCGAGAGCGTTAATCACGCCCCTGATATTACCGTTTTTTCTTTCGTCATCAGGTCCCCAGAGGTTGTCATAGCCTTCTGCCCCTCCTTTGCCATGAAGGAAGGAACCTACCATAATCTGATAGATAGTAAGAGACCTCCAATCTGTACAAACATTGTTCTGTTCCTTATCCATGTGTCTGATATTTTAAAGGGTAGACATATGTTCAAAGCAAGTGTATTCCAAACCGTAATATCCTTTCGGTGGCGGTGGCTAAATCGTCAGTTAGCCGATTGAAAGTTCTTTATTATTATCCACCATTCAACTTAACACTTGATTTAAAGGAGATAACATCTGTTCATGCATTTTGTTCTACGCCACATTCTGATATAAATTGTTTGTATGGTGGGTTATGATTGTTTTGTGTATTCACAGGGTTTGATATTCTTATTAGTTATAAGTGTTATTTATATTGATTATCAGTGAATTATTTGGCTATACCTGACTTATATACAATTATTTTTTGCCATTTGACGCTATAAAACGCTATAAGAACGCCAGCCCTATAAACAAATTAATTTTGTTTATAAGGCTGGCGTATAAGCTGTTATGTAATATTCTATGTTTTAATACTCCTCCTCGTTGAAGAATTTTTGAGCGGCGTCATATCAACACTTTACATTATTTTTTAACTTTGATAGACAAGTGAATTTGGCGATAAAATGCGATAAAAAACATCTGTTCATGAATAGGAAAATCTGAACAAGTATATCTGTTACTGTTCACAAAACGCCCTTTTGTGAACAGCAAGCTATAATTAGTGTTCAAATAATGTGAATGGTGAACAGATACTTATAGAGATGGGGAGACAGACTCAACGGGAGGAACACTTTCAATATTATCGGTATCTGAAACGCTGATAAACAAGTCCATCAACGGCACATTCATATAGTAGTATGCTCGTCCAATCTTAACCCTATCAATAAGACCAGTCTTCATAAGGGAGTTAAGATAGCGTTGTGCCGTAACTCTGCTGACCATCAGCTCTTTTTCGAGAAATTCAACCTTTGTATAAGGATGGAAGAATAGGTTATTTAGCAACTCATGACGATATTGTTTGCCGAATTTGGGTCTTAGAACTGCCTTGAATTCTGCCATTAGTTTGGAAATGCCTTTAACGAGTCTTGTCGTTTCAATAGCTGTTTCTTCAACGCCTTTAAGCATGAATAGAATCCATGCTTCCCACTCAGCTGCGTTATTCTCATTCTTATCTCTTATGGCTTGAATAAGACGGTAATATTCTGCCTTGTTATGAGTGATATACCGACTCAAATAAAGAATAGGAAGATCAAGTCGTCCTGTCAAGACAAGATACAGCACACATATTATACGACCAGTACGCCCATTGCCATCATAAAATGGATGAATACTTTCAAATTGATGATGGATAATTGCCAACTTTACAAGAGGGTCGAGATCCGAAACAGTATCATCATTGATAAACCGCTCCAGATTATCCATATAACCAAGAATTTCAGCCTTATCCTGCGGAGGTGTATATACGGTTTTCCCATCCAATCTCTTCAAAGCCGTACCCGGCACACTTCGAAATCCGGCAGAATTATGCTCAAGCAAAGCCTGAATTTCTCTGATAACCGATGATGTCAAAACTCCTTTGTCTCTGACTAATCGGAATCCATGCTGTAAAGCTTCTCTATAATTCAGCACTTCTTTTGTAGCGGCATTAATGGCATAATCAGAATAAGACTCTGCAGCCCCATGATAGAGGTCGTCTTGTGTAGTCACAATATTCTCGACTTCCGAACTGTCCTTAGCTTCCTGCAAAGTTAGAGTGCTAACCAATATATTCTCATTAGGAATAGTCATGGCTACTCCTTTAAGTTCTGCCAATCTCATGTTGGCATTATTGAGTTGCTTCAAAACAGCCTTCGTCTCCAAGTCATAGGAAAGCGGCAGTTGTGGTATGTGATATGTCATATAGTAGTTTTGTTGTTGTTTATTCTAAATTGAAATCACTATAAATATCCATTCCTATTGGTCTCCCAAAATCCTAAGGATTATGATTAAAATAATTTGCCGCTATTATTTTTGAATCGTATAACTTTTGAGGCAATTTGTTGAAAAAATAATATTTCTCTTCAGGATTAGAGATGTGGATAGAATGTATATCTCGGTAAACTCTTAATTCATCCTTTGCTCTCGTTAAGGCAACATACAAGCATCTTCGTTCTTCTTCAATGTTATTTTCACCATAGTAGTGGTGCGATAAAAATCTTACCACTGTTATTAAAATATTAATATTT
>CAJUBM010000086.1 GCA_910584735.1 uncultured Muribaculaceae bacterium | reverse complement strand
TTTATTTGATGATTTCTAAACTAACGCGATTTTATCGCACCAGTAGTAATGTAACTTACAAAGTTACGCCTTTTCCAAGTAAAAATCATCGCACTTCTACTTTTTTAGTTTATATTTGCACATCACTATGTTTAACGTTTTTTTGGCGACAAAAATATGAACAGTCGTTGAACCATCGGAGAAATCATGGTGTTATAAGGATAAAATTATTTACTAACAACATCCAACTCTTACATTATGAAAAATCTGGATATCGTTCTGGCAGTTGTAGGCGGTGCCCTGGTAGGCGCCTCACTCGGACTGCTTTTCGCCCCCAAGAAAGGGGAAGACCTCCGCGATGACATCGTAGACTATCTCGAATCGAAAGGCATCCGTCTGAAAAAAGCCAAGCTTGACCGCCTGGTCGAGGAACTTCAGGAAGTAGCCAAAAAATAAAACATAACGATAACACGGGTGCAGGGGGCACCTGCACCCGATATTGAAACACGAATAACGATATGAGACCACTTAACTTACTTTATGCTTTCCTCGGCGGCGCCATCGTAGGCGCGGGAGCCGCACTCCTATTAGCCCCTGAAAAAGGGGAAGACATGCGCGCCCAGATCAAGACCCTCCTTCGCAAATACGGTATCTGCAAATCCTCTAAAGAGGAGGAACTGGATGCGATCGTCGACCAGATTGCTGCCGAGATAAAGGAGAACTAATCCCCCATAAGCATTAAAAGGTTGTCTAATATTCTTCCCACAAGATTATTACATTAAGAAAATTTTAGACAATCTCCAAGAGACTACGGCTCCGGTCTCCTCCCACAGGATGCCGGAACCGCTCTTTTTCATTCATCATCTTACTCTCTTACAGCTATCCCCCAACATTTTCAATCATGATTCTAAACAGCGGGATGTTTTCGGCGGAGAAACTTACGGCTCTTAAAAGCCGTCTGCACACGTTGCTGAAGCTATACATCGAAAAATCAAAACTTACCCTTGCCGAACGCCTAACCATGCTGATGGGCGCTCTGCTGCTAAGCATCGTATGTATGCTCTTAGGCATCATCGGGCTGGTATTCATATCAGGGGCGCTGATTGAGCTTTTCTCAATGTGCCTGCATCCGATTGCAGCCTGGGCCATAGTCGGAGGTATATACTTCCTGCTGTTAGGGCTGATTGTATTGTTTAGGCAACCGCTGATTTTCAATCCCGTAGCCCGCTTCGTAAGCCAGCTTATATTCAAAGAGGACGGCATCGATGATTCGGAAGAAAACAACTGAACACTATCCTCCGGCAACAACATAACCCACCATCCCCACAGGCAATTATGACACAATCCACCGAAAACACCTGCCAGATATCCTGCAAGCCATTCAAGGGATATACGTTAAAGGAGCTACGCTACAGGCTTATGGTAAACGACCTCAAGCTACGCCTTGAGAAGGGACATCTTGTCAACGAAATCTCCCATGCAAACCAGGAACGACATAGCCGTCTGCCATTGTGGCTCCGAAATTTCGACACTATGATTGGCTACGGGCAAATCGCATTTTTCTCCTACCGCACCTTCAAAAAGATTGCTTCTTTATTCAGAAGTTCCGAAAAGAAACGTTAATTTTGCGTAATATTACCACAGGCCCAACTAACCGGGAGCCTGGGATAACCTGTTACGCAAGATGAACGACTACATAAGCCTGCGGGTGGAAACCACCCCCGCCTCCGAAACCGCCTCCGACATCATGGCCGCCTTATTGGCCGATGCCGGCTATGAAAGTTTCGTCCCCGACAGCCGGGGGCTCACCGCCTACATCAAAAAAGAACTATTCGATTCCGAGGCGGTCAAGGCTATAATATCCGACTTCCCCCTGCCCGACACCAAGATAAGCTATTCTACAGAAACCGTGGAGGGGCAGGACTGGAACCATGAATGGGAGAAACATTACTTCCAGCCTATAGTCGTAGGCGACAGATGCGTTATACACAGTTCGTTCCACACCGACTATCCAAAATGCGAATATGACATCTCGATAGACCCCAAGATGGCGTTCGGAACAGGCCACCACGCCACCACATCGCTGATTATAGAAGCTCTGATGGATATGGACCTGCAAGGAAAATCGGTGATAGACATGGGCACAGGCACGGGGATACTCGCGATACTTGCGGCAATGCGGGGAGCATCGCCCGTAACAGCTATAGAGATAGACCCTGCAGCTGAGATAAATGCCCGCGAGAATGTGGTTTCCAACGGACAGCCGTCAATACGCGTAATCCTCGGCGATGCGTCGAAACTCCCCGAAGTGCCGAAAACCGACATATTCATCGCCAACATAAACCGCAACATCATCACAGGCGACCTCGCAGCATACGCATCCTCCCTGAAGCCGGGAGCCACGGTGCTTCTAAGCGGCTTCTATGAGGCCGACATCCCGGTAATAATGCACACGGCCTCACCGCTCGGATTTGTAGAGGCGTCACACTCCGTGAAAGGTGATAGCTGGGCCTGTCTGAGGCTGGAATACCGCCCCTGAAAATACAATCCCCATCATACATATGAGCTTTCTGAGACTCCTTATATCTATAGCGGTTATCATAGGTGCGTACGCAGCATCCCAACGCGCCTATGCGCAAACCACCACAACTGTTACAGAGACCGAGACCATTACCGTGACTACAATCGAAACGGAGGGAGATACATCCGACAACACATCGGAAGAAACATCCGTCCCCCCCTCTATATTCGGAGGAAAGGCCGAAGATGCCCTGCTGGGGCATTTCTCATGGGGAGCCGATTTAGGAACTGGGATAGACCTCACGGCAAACGACATGACATTCCTTGACCTCCACGCCTATCTGGGATACAAGGGGCATGCCCTAAGATTTCTCGGCGTGGGTGCGGGCGTAAACACTATGATGAACAATTCCTCGCGCTGCTATCCTGTCTACGCCATGCTGCGTACCTCATTCTCATCGCGCCCACGCCTGTGTTTCATGGATCTACGCCTCGGAATCTCGTTCAACCACCTTTATGACTCAGCCGACCAGACAGGCTTCTACGGGTCTATAGGTTTAGGTATAACCCTGGCCACCGGGCGACGCTTCTCCTCGCATATAATCGCAGGCTACACTTTCCGACCCGTAAGTTCCTCCAAAATCCCGGAGAATCCCCGGCTTCCCGACCTCCATTTCGCCGCCCTACGCATCGGCTGCGCCTTCTAAACATCGGAAACATTTCAGCCGTTAGATACGTTCTAATATAGAAACAAAGTTAGAAACTAACAACTTGAAAGTATATATGGAACGTAAAATCTCACTTTCCGACCTTCGTAAGGCGGTTGACGAGGCTTATGAAGCCGTTAAATCTGAAAAAGAAGGCACTATAAATCCTCGTAATATCGGAGCGGAAGCCGGGAAGTTCGGCATTTCAGTGGCACTCCCCGATGGCACCGTAATCAACAAGGCCGACACTGATGTAAAGGCGCCTATGGGCTCCATCATGAAAGTGCCCCTTTCATCAATTCTCTTCTCGCAGAACACCGTAGCCGAGGTGGTAAAGAAATCAGGCACATGCCCCTGCCATAAAATGCCGGAGAAACCGAAAGGGCTGGGCTTCAGCGCCCACGGCATCCGGGCTTTCTCTGCCATAGAACCTACGGGTGACCCCGAATCGAAATGGAACCTGTATGAGAACCGCATGATCGACCTCATGGGGTCCGCCCCCGAACTTGACGACAAGGTCTACGAATATCTCGTTAAAGAAGCAGCCGACACAAAGTTGACCGACACACTGGCCGCAGACGGATATTATCTCTACGATGATGCCTCTCTCGCAATCAACCTGTACCTGAAAGCCTTGGCAATGAAAGCATCCACCGAGCAGCTTGCAAAGATGGGTGCCACGATTGCAGCCGATGGCGTCAATCCGTTCTCAGGCAATGTGGTCTTTGACGGCGCTATCACGCAGAACATCGTAGGGCTTATGGCAGCAAAAGGCCCCCACAAGATGAATACCCCGTGGCTTGTTTCCACAGGCATCCCCGCAAAGACATCGTTCGGCGGCAGCATCTTAGGCATCATTCCCGGCACTATGGCCATCGCCGCCTATGCTCCCGAACTGAATCCCGCCGGAGTGAGCGTGAAGGCCGCACAGGCAATCAGAGAGATTGCCACACGCCTCAACCTGTCAGTCTTCGCCTCTTCCCGCGTGAAATTCGTAAACGACTAAGACACAACTATTCCACCCCCAGGAATAATACAGAAAGCCGCCGTGGGCACGACCCATGGCGGCTTTCTGTCAATCTGAAGTAACTTTATAGTGGCGCCGGACCTCCGGGACGGCAGGCCACCCGAAGAAGGAAAGCCGAATTAAAAATGCTAACTCCAATATAAAGAATAGCTGCCTTTTCTAAGCTCCGCCTCTTCGGGTGGCCTGCCGTCCCGGAGGTCCGGCGCCACTATAAAGTTACCTCAGATAAAAAGTTATCGGACACCCGATTGGGCATCCGATAACTTTTTAAGTATCTATGGAATAGGATTAATAAACCAGTTCGAGGTCGTCGAGGTGCATTACCGAGCCGGTGTAGCCCGTGTAATAGTCACCACCCTTGGATGCAGAGGCCACAAATATGATGTTGGATGGGCGCAGGTCGGTACGACGATAGTCAATAGGAATGGTAATCTCTATAAGGCCTTCACCTTCCGTATCGGCAGTGAGGATGCGTTCGCCATAGGCGATGATATTCGCATCATCCTTGCTGAAAAGATGTCGCTTGTCCTTATGAGTCTTGACTATGCAAGGCCATGACTGATGGGTATCGACATCATCGGTCATTTTCGAGCCATCGGCCAAAGCAATGTATATGGCACCCTGATCCATATCGCCCTTCTTCATGCCGGAATTCTTACCTCCGGCGTCATCAGAACCTTCCTTGTCGATTATACCCGTGCGGTAGCGGACCCACAGACGGAGAGCCTTGGGACGCGAAGCGAACGGACGTCCCCATCCGAGTATGCCGTCCATACCGTCAATTTTAAGGAATTCCCCCGCAAAGATATTACCTGCTGCGAGTTTAGCAAGAACCCACTGGTTTGCAAGTTTTGCGGAATAATTACCACTATGCTTAATCTCGCTGTCAGGGCCGGTACAGGTCTTACTCAGAAGAGCCGCCCCGGTATTCCCTGAGTCCCAGAACCGTGAGGCCTTATCAGTACCTATGCACTGCACCTTGCCGTCCATAAACCAGTTCTCGAAGCCGGAATTGGGAAGCTGCGCGGCTTCCTCGGTGGTAAATGTACAGGTGTTGGCCGATTCGGCATCATCAGCAAGAGCCTTATACTCGTAGCGAGTTCCAGGCTCCAGACCTGTGAGCGATACGGTGTATTCATCGCCCGGAGCATAGGCGGAACGAGCGGCATCGTCTGCCCACACGGTAGTCCAGCTCTGTGTCCCGGCAGGGGCATACTTGATACCGGCACGTGTAACGCCATCCTGAAGGACTCGGCCTGTGATAACGGCGGTTCTGGCCCATGTGGTGGGAGCATCCTCGGCAAGCTGTACGGCCTCTACCATAGCGTCAGAGATTTTCACAGACAGCACGGCCTGCGAAGAGCGTCCCTCAGCATCGGTAGCCTTGATTACTATATCGCTGTCACCTTTCGGGAGACGGCTCAGGGCATTGTCGGCGAAGTTGAGCTTCACTTCCTGATAGCCGGTCTCGGCATGGTCGAATACCTGCCAGGTGATACCGAGTCCCTGAAGCTCAGCTTTGAACTCGTCCGTCATATGGAACAGTTCGAATCCCTCGCCATCCAGACCGAGAGCCTGCATAAGGGATGTGCTTGTAACATCGACATCGGTCAGCGTAGATGTAGCGGCCATCCAGAGCGAGCGCCCTTCAACGCTTCCCTCGCTGCCCACAACGGGCTTGGAAAGGTCGAAACCTATGCCGGAAATCAACGGGGCGGAAGTCAGATCGTAAATGTCGTTAATCTCCTCCAGGGGAGTCTCATCCACGACAATCTGTATCAAGGCACCACCGATAGGAGCCTGCACAGAGCCGTCATGTTTTACGCGTATACGGTATTCCGTGGTGGGCTTGGCGTCCTTTATCAAACCGGAGCATGTATAGGTGCCTTTCCCATCTGTACGCGTAGCCGTCAGGGTATAGCTGAGATCCTTGTCGTAGGACGACATCATGAAATACCCTTTGGCATCCTCGGGGGTAGAAGCATCAAACGTCAACTTGCCGCCGTTATGCCCGATTTCGAAAGAGCAATCGCTAAGCACCTCGGCCACAGCGTCATCATAGCTCAACGATACTACGGAGTTGGCTATCTTGCATACGAGGTCGATTGTAGTTACCGAGTTATCGGTAATCTGGAACTCCTCGCGCCCCTTGAACCAGCGGGTATCAAAAGATGCAGGCACAGAGTCGCCCGCCCATGCCTCGGCAACATAGTTGCCGGCCACAAGGCGTACACCCTCCGTGGGAACCTCGTCAATGCCGTTATATTTGCGTACGGCGCCTTTCGAGCCGGAAATCCATATAGTGGCGTTAGCGGCCAACTCGGCGTTCTCCTGGGCGGCACGTGACACCACCTTTACATCGGTGCTAACCTTCGTATGGAGGTACACGCGTCCTTCTCCGCCCGTATTGTAACCAATCTCATCGGAACAGCCCGTAAAGGCAGCCCCTATTGCCAGGAGGGCAAAACTGCTAAAAAGAATCTTTTTCATCGTATTGCCTCCTTTCATTTCTTATGGAATTTAAATGCCGCCGTTTTTTCGGCCCCGTTATTATCTGTGATAGTGAGGATGAAGTGGCTCTTACCGGGGAAATTTTCAAGCATACCTACGAACTGCGTTATGTTAAACAGAAGCTCGGTCTTACCTTTAACCTCGTCTCCGACCGGGAAGCCTAACGTGCCTAAGGTCGCACTAAGCGCCTCATCCGCAGTAACAAGGTCGAATGAATTAGGCATATTCAGTTCGCCCACGTCCAATTTATCTGAATCAATCTCGACATTGAACGCTTTTATTCCGGCAGGTACTTTGACGGTGATAGCGGCGGTCAATCCTTGCGCCACAAAATCATCAACATCATATTCCTGCTCCAGATCAAAACCTTTGGCAGGTATAATCTCAATAGCATCAGGTGTGGGAGGTGTGGGAGGATTCGGGTCATCGCCGCCACCGCCATTGGGGTCATCACCTTCCTGACCGGGACGGTCATTCCCGGGAAGAGTGTCCTCCTCATAACCGACATCGACCGTAAGGTCTTCCTCCGTAACATCGGTGCTTACGTTGATACCCTCATCGGTGCTTATGCCGCCGGAGGGTACGGGAGGCTGGTTGGGATTGCTCTTAAGACCGAAGGTTACGATGCGGTGCTGCCCGGCCTCAACCTCGGTAAGTACCTTGGTAAACTTCTCCTCTGTGGAGGAAACAGTGCCCGTAAAGGCAACCGAAAGGGTAACCAGGCCGTCAACAGCGGCGAAATAGCCCGAGCGGGTCTCGGCAGGTGTAAAGGCGAGCGACTGCGAACCTTCAGAGCGAACCACTACGCGCAGGTCGCCTGCGGAAGCCTTCACAAGGTCCTCGGTGAAACGCACGGTGACACGTATATTGGACAGTACGCACTTCACAGGCTCAACATCGGTAATCTCATCGGCAACGATTGAGAAAGTCTGTGAGCCACGGAAGAAGGGATTGTCCCATTCTGCCCCGGAAGGGGTCTCACGCGAAGTGACGGTAACGGTGTAGGATCCGGCAGGGAAGGTGGGAAGTTCCGGCATTTCGGAATAAACCCATTTCTTCACCGGCTGCCCCTCGGCATCGGTCACCGTGACGATATAGTTGGATATATCAACGGCGGCACGGCTCTGCGCCCCTTTCTTGGCGCCCTGGCTGTCGTTGATTATATTCTCGGCATTGCTTACCTCCACATTTATCGAGGCGGTGTTGAGCTTGCCGCTGCCCCCCCCCGGGAGATTGGGGGCGTAATTGTCGCAGGACACTACCCCCACCAGCATTGCCGCTGAAGCGAATATAGAAAGAATCTTACTTTTCATATTAATATTATGCGGAGGAGATTAATAATTAAGGGTTATGTCGTCAATATAGAGCTTTGAGCCGACATATTCTGCATCCGAGTAATTAGCTCTGCCGGCATCACTCATATAGTTCTTATCATATTTCTGACATTCCGAATTGCCGGAAGAATAGAAATTGACTTCGAGCATAGCAGCCTTGGCTGACGACACGGTATACTGCAACGGCATCGTTATCAGACCGTAATCTGAGGATTCCGTAATTTCCTTGCGATATTCGGCAATTACAGCACCTGAAGCATCCTTGACCTTGATTTCAGCTACTCCGAAATCGCCATTCCCTGACTTAAACGGAACATATTTGGCATAAAAGCTCAACGATGTCGGACGAGAGGCAAATGTCATGCCGCGTATGGCATTGAACTGAGCATCGGTGTGTCCCAAGAAGAGTTCTCCGGCAGTAACATTCTCGCATTTTCCAGTATAATTGAAAGATGTGTTACCCGAACCCCAGCCTACGGTTCGAACCATAGCCGCATTAGTACCGCTATGCTGGTTCCCGCTGTTTGCCGTAGCGCTTGGATTTTTTGCGACATTTCCATTAGCAGGCATTGTGCCGGAAGTGGCACGATATGCAGCACCTCCATATGAAAATATGCTTGACCCTGTGCCATGTGTGGACGTTGTCTTAGGATTCATCGTCCCCCACTGGGATGAAGATGTTCCGGCGAACCAAAGGGTCTGGTAGTCACCCACCTGGTTGTACGACCATTCATCCATGCCGGAGTTAGGCAGCTGTGTGGCAGCCTCAGTAGTGATAGTTACGGCAGATGTCGGTATGTTTTCAACCAAAGCGCGGAAATGATAGGTAGTGCCGGCGTTCAGTCCGCTTACCACACGGTAAGCGCCTTCTTGCGATACATTAGGCACATCTATATATTTTACACCATCGGTGGAGTATTGCAACGTGGCAGCTATATTCTCAGCAGCGCGGCTTTTGGCGCGGCCACTTTTTGTTGCAGGGTTCTCAGCTATCAAAAACTTTGCCGACCTGGCAAATACATCCTTATCATCGCAAGCCAAGGAATAGGTGGCTTGGGCGCGTGTCACCTTCAGCACGTTGGAGCGCTGGTTTGCAAGGAGGGCACTGATCTCTATATCACCCGATGCAGGCACGGTAGCTACGACACGATAGGTTGATGCAGCGCGCGAAACAGGCTCGATTGTGGCTGCTACATCGGCCCACTTACCGCTACGTTCGCGAATCTGCACCTTGACATTGTCCGTGCTGCCTCCGTTGAAACTCATATTGAAAGCCAGCTGGGTCTGACCGTCAAAAATAGCCTGCGGGTCAGAGAGGGTCATCTCCAGAGTCTCGAGGACGAATTTCACGGAAACCTCGTCAGACACCTTGTTATATTTATCGCGAGCCTGGAAAGTAAGCTCGGTGGTGTTGTCAATTCCATCGATATATTCCAGATGGCTCATCACATCTGTAATGTTAATTACAGCCATCTTCTCGGGATTATGCGCAAGTCCCACGCTTGAAAGCCCGAGGGCTTTGAGACGTGCGGCAAGGGCGGCATCGCCGGCAGCGAGATCGGCTTCTACGGGCCATCCCTGCTCGACGAGGGTGTTGGATGTGGTCTTCATCACCACCGAGGAGATTCCGCCATGTGCTATGAGCGAGAGTGTCATCGGCGTAGAGGGCGCTGCCCCGGCGATGAAGCTGACAGTCTGGCCGTTTTCAAAGCCTTTAGCCGTGAGTGTCGGAGCGGGAGCGTTGATGAGTTCGTCGGAGAGGTCGATAATCACATCCTCCTGTACAAGCATCTCATCGAATTTAAGCACCAGCACACCATCGCCGCTCTGCGCCGAAACATCGAGTGTCAGGCGGTAGTGGTGGCGAGGTTCGGCGGTAAAAGACCTGGGGGTAAGCGTAGCCTCGGCCCCGGTAAATTTCTTCACCTTCAGCGAAAGGCTCACAGCACCCGGCTTCACGTAGCAGGCACCCTCGGCATCGTTGGGATAGGCAACATGGTTGTCGCCCGTGGTTACCAGTTCAAGCGAATAGGTCTCAAAGAATTTCTTGAAAGAATCGGTGTAGGCAACCGTCACCATGGAATTGGCAAGCTGTGCGGTGAGAGACACGGGAGTTGTCTCGCCGTCCTTCACGGAGAATTCGGTCTTGCCGTAATAATACGGCTTACCAAAACCTTCATCATCTACCGAGCCATAGGATGCCTCCATCGTGTATGCTCCTATCGGCCAGTCCTCCCCTGAAGGGAAATCATCGAGAGAGTCCCAATGCCGCTGTACATTACCATCGGCCGAAGTCAGGTCAAGCGCAAGCTGTGAAGGGGTTACAGCCTGTGCGGCGCGACTGCCCGCCTGCTTGGCACCTGAGGTAGAGGTTACAACCTCCGTGTCAAGGCCTACAGTGGGGAAGATGCGTCCCTGCTTGTCGCTTCCGGGGTTGAAGGTGTCCGAGCAACCGGCCAGAATTCCGGCGGCTGCAAAGGCTGTCAACCCAAATAGCAGTTTGTTCTTCATAAAGCTATGTTACTATAGTTTGCTTTTTTGTGTTTCCGGTTAATCAATCATTCCCGATATACGTAAGAAAAGGGGTGATATGTGATGTTTTCAATTATGTATAAGTGACTGGAGAGTAACAATCGAAACATAAAAACAGTGCGTTCCATAAACGGACTTCCGCAATATTTTTGCCACAAATGTACGCATTTTTTTCAAAAAAGCACCATAAGTCTCATTATAAATTGGGAAATCTGACTTTTGCGACACTGTTACCATCTTTTGGAATAAGCCCATCCGCAAGCAGTCATAATTAATACGCCGTATTATCGCAATTTTAGTTTTTTTAGCACAATTATCAACCTCCCGATATAAATCAATGAAAATTTTCCGTAACTTTGCGAACCAATTGTTACAAACCTCTTTTTTATTACATGGTCGCTGCCATGACCACAAAATCAAGGCGGCGCATAGGCTCCGGCAAAGCCTGCCTTAATAAAAATACCACTTTTCTAAGAAAATGAGCAAACCTTATGTAGTAGGTATCGACATAGGCGGTACCAACACCGTGTTCGGAATCGTTGACGCACGTGGCGTCGTAATAGCAAGTTCCTCAATCAAGACACGCAAACACAGCAAGATTGAAGACTATATCAACGAACTCCATAGCGAACTCACCAAGCTGCTGGAAGCCAACGATGCTTTGGGAAAAGTACACGGCATCGGAATCGGAGCCCCAAATGCAAACTATTACAGCGGGATGATCGAAGAGGGTGTTAACTGGCCCTGGCCTACACCTATCCCCCTTGCAAAGCTGGTAAGCGAAAAGTTCGGCGTACCCGTATCGATTACCAACGATGCAAACGCCGCCGCAATCGGCGAGATGACCTACGGCGCAGCACGAGGCCTGAAAGATTTCATAATGATTACCCTCGGCACAGGTGTCGGTTCGGGTATCGTTATCAACGGCCAGCTGGTTTACGGGCACGACGGCTTTGCCGGAGAACTGGGCCATGTGATTGTGAAACGCAACAACGGACGCCTCTGCGGATGCGGCAACCACGGCTGCCTGGAGACCTACTGCTCGGCCACAGGCGTAGCCCGCACAGCTTGCGAGTTCCTTGATGCCCGCGCCAACGAGCCCTCAAAGCTGCGCGACATACCGATGGACGAGATAACCTCCAAGGATGTGTACGATGCAGCCGTTGCCGGCGACAAACTCGCAAAGGACGTTTTCGAATATACAGGCAACATACTCGGTGCGACTATGGCCGACTTCGCCAAATTCTCCGCACCCGAAGCCTTCATTCTCTTCGGCGGCCTGGCCAAGAGCGGCGAACTGCTTATGCGCCCCCTACGCGAGGCCATGGAGAAGAACCAGATGCCAATCTGGAAAGGGAAAGTAAAAGTAGCTCTGTCCGAACTGAAAGAGGCTGACGCCGCAGTACTCGGCGCATCGGCTCTCGGCTGGGAGGCAAAGTTCCAGGCACCGACCCCGAGCGCTGTAGCCGTAGCTCCGACTCCGGCCACAGCACCGATGAACGCCCCGCTCTCTCCCGCCACTGAGGCATAAACCGCCATCCCATTTAGCTATCTATAACAGATGCGATGTGTCAAACTTCCTTTGACACATCGCATCTGTTATATGGCACTTTTGGTAATAGTAACGACTTTGGGTGGAGCCGGATGGTAGTGGCGCCGGACCTCCGGGACGGCAGGCCACCCGAAGAGGC
>CAJUBM010000085.1 GCA_910584735.1 uncultured Muribaculaceae bacterium | reverse complement strand
TGGCTTGGCGGTAGATGCCGCTTAGCCTATGAATTATTTTTTTAACGAACTATTGGAGGATAGAAAATGAGATTTATCCCTGGCAGCACATATGGTCATGAACTACGGGGATAGTGCAAATTTACGGCAAAAAAACTTATAAACGCAACAACGGGCCTCAAAATGGATGTTTGTAAAGTCTAAAAAAGCGGCACTTTGGGTTAAGGAAGGTTAAAAAGAGGTGTGTTTCTGAAATGTCAGCCTGATGTAACATGCATGTAATACTCCGAGTTTATCTTTGCATCGCAGTTCAGATATAAGGATTGCGACTGAAAACGATAAACTACTTAAATCATTAAGTAACTACCTCGAAAAAACAAGCTTGCAATTCATAGTAACAAGAGCAAAGTAATTTAAAAGATACATCATTATCCCTTAAAAGACGGATCGTCGCGATTGACGCTCCGTCTTTTTCTTTGCCAATCCTCTCCTGCCGACATCCGATAGAGGGGATGGCACTATGCCGTCAGCACGGATGATAGATTTCTTTTAGAAATACATTCGGTTGGAGTTATCAGACCCGTATCCTGATTTGATAGCCTCTTCCCAACAAATCAGCTGATTCATTATTTTCCTGTTCCGAAACGTGAGGTATCAATGTCGCTGTCTTTGGGCTTGAAGCCGTTGAAGCGCCATATGAACGTAAGCTTGAGATTACGCGTCATATCACGGACTTTCATCCTATAGTCTTGTCCGGCATGGTTGATTGTCATTGTCGGTGACCAATTGTTGAATATGTCATCCGCTTTCAAATCCAGTTCACAGCAACGTTTATCGCCGAATTGCCATTTCACCCCCGCATCGACTCTACACATACCCGAAAGTTCGGCTATGCCTTGTAACGAGGGAGATATATAGCTGAAATCAACGGACAGCGATACCGGACTGTCCTGACTGAACTTGAATGAATTAGTGAGCGAGCCATAGAAGGTCCATTTGCTGTTGTCAAAGCTGATGTCATGGAAATGGTCGGCCTTCTCCCGCTGATTGAACACATTGGCAGTAACAGATGTGTTCCAGATATAACCCACACCGAAAGGAGCATATAGATTCAGTCCGGCTACACGCTTGTAATTCATGTTGATTGTCTGATAGATGAGCTTAAGGACGTCAGGCGATTGATAGGGCAACTGCACAGTGGCCTTGTCGCCATACTGGAAATAGAGAGTGGCAACATATTTTTGCCTTAGAATGTAATTGATCTGGGCATCATACTGAATGTACGGTTGTAACTCAGGGTTGCCTATGACGGTGGAATAATCATTGATATAACCTGAACCACCATGCAGTTCCCAATATGACGGATAGATTCGTTGGGTGCTGAGATTGAGTTGGAATATGCTTTTATGGGCCCCGTAGTAAGTAGCGCCGACCTGGGGTAGGAAATTCCAGTTGTGCTGATATTTACTGTGATAATATTCACCCTTTGCCGAGACGTTGAATGACAGCCCCCAGTCGAACGAGCATTGGGTACCGGCATAAAAACTCACCACATCCTCGTTTAGAATATCATCGAAATCAGGATTGTCGGATAATACGCAGTAATGTTGTGAACTATGGTCTTTCGAGTGCTGATATTCCGCTCCGTAGTTTAACTGCAATATTCCAAGCTGATGCTGTTGGTCTATATATACGTGGTGGCGGTTGATGTCCTGGCAGTTTTCAGAGCCGAACAGATAATCTTTACCCTTAAACAAGGACTGTGAGCGATTCTCTGAATACCGTGTATAATCGCCGCCGACAGTCAGACCGAATGACGCGGCATAACGCAGTGCTATGTTATGATAGCCGACCGGCGACAGCATATTGTATACATTAGTGAAGTCGCCAAGAGTGCCTGACGATAATTTCCTCCTCTTCGAATTGGAGATTATCTGGCCGTTATACGTTAGTTTAAACGTTTTACACGCGGCTGACGCAAATATCGTGTTGCTCCAGTCCCAGCTTATACCTCGCATATCATCCTCTATCATCGTGTTTTGTCCGTTATGCAGATGATTGGACCACGCCTCCTCCCTTCCCCATGATTTACTGCGGGAGAGTCCGTAGTTCAAATCAAAAGTCCAGTCCTTGACTGCGTATGTGGCGGCAATCCCTCCCCCGTATGACCCGTAATGGGCCTGATTGTATCCGGCTCTAACCTGCCCCTGCAGACCATCGATAGGCTTTGGCGTTTTCAACATCACGTTGATAACAGCGCCGTTTACATGATACTTTGCCGGAGCGGAATACATAACCTCTACATTTTTCAGCCTGTCTACGGGTGTGGCGTAAAGCAGCTGATAAATGTTTTGGAGCGGCAAGTTTGTGGGTTCTCCATCCAGGATAATGGTTACGTTGGATGCCCCGGTGAGCCATATCATGCCGTTGTTGTTCGTGACACCGGGCAGATAGCCAAGCGCTTCAAGGATATTCGTCACAGGTTTATCTTTGACTATTGAAGGGAGGTCAACGACCATAATACCGTCTTCTCCCCTTACCTGAGGTTTCTCCCCTTTGACAACAACCTCATTCAGTTGCCGGACAGAGATTGTATCGGGTGTTTCTGTCCGGGCGGCTACCGATATATATGTGACGAACGAAGCGAATAATATGGCTCTTCTCATAGCTGTTTTTACTTTTGTCTGGCGCAAAATTACAAGAGCAAGACTCTATACCGGAAATATACAACCTTATTTAGTCTTAAACACTCCCTTACTTAGTCTTAAATACAATTATGGGCAACATGTTGTATAACGGATTATTAGTAACTTCGCACAATGAAACGCTTCAAGACTATATCTACCTCATTCATCATTGCCATTGCAATTATTTTCGGTTGCAATGTCTATTATCTCGTGAGCCTATATAATTCCATCCGTGATACTATGAAGAAAGATGTCATGTCAGCTCTTTTTGATGCCGATCTTGACGAACTGTGGATTAGGGCCGAATCAGCCAACGGAGAGACTTCGACACTCATGACGGAGGACGAAGACAAAGAGGATGGACATCGGCACGGTGAGATTTCGGCCGGCAAAGATTCTTTGGGTAATGTTGTTACAACCACGCGTTATGCCGACGGCACTATAGTTTCAAAGTCACTCAGCCTGGAGGACAACAATACGTTCAGCAACTTTCTTTCACGGTCGATAGGCCGACAGATGCATGTGGTCATTGATCCTTATATAGCGGTCAATATTGCCATTATGGACAGCGTGTTGGAGAAACGTCTTAACGACCGGCACATATATCCCGATTATGTGGCAGTGGAGATTGCCGACTCTAACGGTGATGTCATAATCGCGAATCCGCACCATCGCTATAATGATGGGAGCTATGATGTGTTTACGTACCGCTTCAATCCTGATGCGGACATGATGTACCGTATGTATATAACTCCTCTTACGCGCCATATATTTTGGGAGATGTCCGGCGTTATAATCACCGTGCTCCTATTGATGGTCGCATTTTCTCTGGCGTTCCAATATCTGTTCCGCTCAGTATCGCGCCTACGCACAATCGAGGAGATGAAAGACGACTTTGTCAGCAATATGACGCATGAACTTAAGACTCCCATAGCGATAGCATATTCGGCCAATGACGCTCTGCTTAATTTTGACACAGAAAACGACCCGGACAAAAAGACGAAATATCTGAAAATTGCCAATAAACAGATGAAACGACTTGGCGAACTGGTCGAGAACATACTTGCCATGAGTATGGAGAGGAGAAAAACTATGCGGCTTAATCCCGAAACAATACATCTTATGCCGTTTGTCAGCGAAATTGCCGCCGCCCAACGAATGAGGGAGGACAAAGGAATCACAATAGAGGTTAATGGCGATGAAACCGTATTCGTGGAAGCTGACAGAATCCATCTTTCAAATATCCTAAACAATCTGATAGATAACGCCATAAAATATTCAGGCGACACTGTCAACATACTTGTAACTATTGAGGAGAACAGTATCTCAATAACTGATAACGGCATAGGCATACCATCAAAATCCATCCCATATATATTCGATAAATTCTACCGCGTACCGCACGGCAACCTCCGAGATGTGAGCGGACACGGCATAGGACTCTACTATGTAAAAAACATTATCGACCGTATGGAGTGGGGCATAAACGTTAAGAGCAAAGAGGGAAAAGGCTCAAATTTCACAATAAATTTCAGCCAAAGATGAGCGGTAAGATTTTGTTCATTGAGGATGAGGCAGACCTCAGGTTGATTGTCACTGACACATTACGTGTACAGGGATACGAGGTTGTTGCCGCCGTAGATGGTATTGACGGACTTGATAAATTCATAAAATACGGGGCAGATATAGTCGTTGCCGATGTCATGATGCCCAAAATGGACGGTTTTTCCCTGGCAAGAAAGATTCGCCGGCTTTCACCGACAGTGCCGTTGCTGTTCCTCACAGCAAAAAGTACCATTGACGATATAGAGGAAGGATTTAATATCGGTGCAAACGATTATCTAAAAAAGCCTTTTGAACTACGCGAACTGATAGTGCGAATAAAGGCGTTGCTACGCATATACGGCAATTGCCGAAGCGAAGATATAAAATATTCAATAGGACGCTATATTTTCAACGTAACAACGCAGGCTCTCACCTATGAGGACAAAGATTATGAATTATCGCATTTCGAAGCAAAGATTTTGGAGCACCTTGCCTTAAATATCGGGAAAACAGTCGATGCCTCTGACCTTATGATAGCTGTATGGAAACGCGATGACCCCAGCAATCGCAACTCTCTCCACGGCTATATCCACAAACTACGCCGCGCCCTTGTCAACGATCCCGCCATTTCAATCATCAACCGGCGAGGCTTCGGTTACATTCTCACAATCAAGTCATAATTCTTTATTTTTCCACCGTCCATAAATTCTTATTGAAGTCGTCTAAACTTTTTCTTCACAGCGATTTTTAGACTGTTTTTAGTCAGTTTTATCCGAATTTGAGGTGAGCGATGCGGGCATCGCGACCGAAAATGAGGGTAAAAATGGCTAAAAAGAGGCAAAAATCGCAAAGAATAACAAGTTTAAGAAAAAGTTTAGATGACTTCATTATTAAAATTCCCATATAGTTTGATTTGGGTCAGACTTTATATATGACCGTAAAACCAAACCAATATACAGATCAGTAAAAGATTTTTTTGTATAGATACAGACTTGGATGTAACCGAGGTGGGCGCATGTCAGACCGTTATCTCGATGAGATTGCCTTCCGGCCCGGCTATGCAACTCTCATAGTAACCGTCGCCCGTTGTTCTCGGACCGCTCACTACTTCATAGCCGTTTTCTTCCAGCAAGTGAGTAAGCCTGTCAACTTCATCGTGACTTCCGACACTGAAAGCCAGATGTATGTAACCGGTTCGCAACTGTGGGTCAACTTGATCTGACAATTCCGGACGCGTCATGATTTCAAGTCTTGCGCTTCCGCCAAAACTGAGAAAATATGACTTGAAATTTGTTTTATGATTGCGGTAGAGAGATGAAGGAACGGCATTGAAAAACCTTACAAAAAAGTTTCTTGCCGCTTCTAAATCCCGTACATATAGAGCGCTGTGGTCCAGCCTTATCATTGCTGACATATGTTGAAGTCATTTAAACTTTTTCTTAAACATGTTCTTCTTTGCGCTTTTTGCCTCTTTTTAGCCATTTTTACCCTCATTTTCGGTGGCGATGCCCGCATCGCTCTCCTCAAATTCGGATAAAACTGACTAAAAATAGTCTAAAAATCGCTGTGAAGAAAAAGTTTAAAAGACTTCGTTATTTGTTTGTTTCAAGCCATTTGGTTCTCACAGCATCCGGCAAATGTTTTACCGAGAAATCCGAGAACGAAACACTGAAACCCTCACCATCGGGGCAAGCACCCATCATGCCGACTTTGACCGGTCTGTTTGCCTCCATCCATGCGTTGCGCATAAGGATATATTCCTTGTCATCAAAAGAATAGAAAATCTCAACAGCATCCATGCGGCGAACTGCCTTTATCCACACCGACTCTACAGGCTTTTCCAATGCGATTACACTCCAATCCGATGTGCGGTGTGTGACCACCACGCTCAGGTTATATTTGCCATCCACATATTCTATACCTGCCTTTATATAGTTCTCATGGTCTATGCGTATCATCATCCCGGCCTGGTCGAAACGTACTTTGTAATCGCCCGTCACTTCAACCTTAGCCTCAAACTCTCCACCGTATTCGGCATAATAGAACGGCGCGTCATCAACGGTAAACCCATAATGGGAGATACGCCAATAATCGCTTTTAGGAGTTACAGTCATTGACAGTTGGTTGCCGTCTATGCTCCATTTATCCGGTTCATTAAACCAGTTCATCTTTTCGAGCGTCTGGGCATAAGCCGACAGACTCAAAAGAAGAGAGCAGATAAGGAAGAATAGCTTACTTTTCATATTCAGATTTATTAATGTATTTATCACCACACATGGATTGCCTACGGCGACAGAATAACCATGTAAAATCATTAATTTTGCAAAGTTAGACATTTGCAGAATAGAGTACAATGACTATAAATAACCATTTTTGATATGAGCAACAAGGCAAAGATTGACAACCTTCTTAGAAATCAACCGGAGGCATCGGAAATGATTGATTTGCAAAAGCTGCTTAGATACGCTGAAAGTGTGGCTGAGATTGAGAATGTAGTGGCTGTTGTAAGCGATATAAGAAACGATACAAGTAAAATCTATTCCGGCAGATTTGGTGCCGTTTTAGGCATTAAAGACTACTGTCACGAAGATTCAATCTGGGAGAAACCGATTCTCGACCTGATGACAGAGACGGAGCGGGAGGAAAAATTCCTTGCCGAATTGAGATTCTTTAGTTTTTTGAGACATATTCCCCGCAATAAACGGGCTAATTATTATCTGGTATCAAAACTACGTGTCAATACACCGCCGGGTGAATCAATAGATATTCTTCACAGGATGTATTATATATATTCGGAGGATTCGGACACTGTCTGCTACGCCCTATGTCTATATGGATGCCGGACATTCGATTTTGCAGGTAAGAGCATCATTATAAACACACTTACAGGGACAACAGAGGAACTTACATCTGAAAAAGACGCATCCATTCTCAGCAAAAGAGAGCAGCAGATTCTGAAACTTATTGATTCAGGAAAGACAAGTGCGCAGATAGCGGATATGCTGTCAATAAGCAAAAACACAGTAAGCCGCCATCGTCAGGATATTTTGGCAAAACTTCAGGTAAAAAACTCTATGGAAGCCTGTAAAATAGCCAAGGCGATAGGAATCCTTTGAGTTTGGTCTGGTCTGATTTAGGCTTTTATTCCCGGATATTCCCGTTTGTCCTCATCTGCAATCTGTATGAGCTTTCGGTATTGAGTCCAGTTTAATTGTGAACGCAGTGCGTTCACAATTTGATACGTACGATAAAACTACCGTGAAAATGCCAATTGTCGGTAAGAAAATCCGCTACCATATTCCGGTTCTATCTGCCATGCAAGATTCTCTATAAGGTATGTGCCGTGTTCGGTACGGTCATTTATCAATATCAACAGACATCGGGATATTCTTATTATAGGCTTGAAATGAGATGATTCAGTTACAAAGATACTGAAAGATAATCATCTGTAAAAGACGATAAATCTATTCGTTTGTCTTGATGCGGTCAAGAGGAATCGGATAGATTATCGAAATATTATATCTTACCTTTTTAGGCGTATTATTAAATTTTCCAGGTTCAAATTTTCCTAAACCCTTGATTGCTTGAATGGCGGCTTCAATATAATCTTCCGGCACAGACCGGTTTCTAATTAGCTTTATGCTATTGGGGTCGATAACACCATCTTCTGAAATAGCGAAACTAATAACAGCTCGACCTTGTACGCACTCCTGCGTTATTGGAGCGGTCTTTGACATTGTGGAATAAAGGTCATTTTGCAACCCTGCGTCACCCCCGTTAAGATAGTAAGGCATTTGATAGGGATCACTGAAAATTTCCGACTTGATTACATCGGTATCTGATACGGGTGTATGCTTATTCGTGTTGCATGATAAAGGCAACAATGCAAAACACAACAGTATCAAACAGAAAGATATAGACTTCATAGCGCAAATATCACTTGTCATCAGGACTCTGAAAAACGAAAGAAGCCCGCTGAAAATCAGCGGACTTCAGGCCTAAATACTGGCGGAAAGACAGGGATTCGAACCCTGGGTACCCGTAAGGGTACAACGGTTTTCGAGACCGTCCCGATCGACCGCTCCGGCATCTTTCCAATGGGTGTCAGCGGTATTGACGGGGCAAAGGTACGTTTTTTTTTTGAAATCTCGGAAATTTTCAGATGTTTTTTATCCGTTACCGAATCTGCTTTCTTAATTACATAGAGACAAATAGTTCTCGGTAGCACGGAATGGATATCCGGAAGAGAAAGTCAATCTTTATGATTGGTTGCGAGAATCGAGGCCAGACGCTCCACTCCGGCTGTGGCGGGAAGGGGGATCACGTTTACGAAGGATGGCACAGCGGCGGGACGCGGGTCTATATAGTAGACCGGGGTGCCGGGGCGTACGCAGTTGAGTAGTCCGGCGGCGGGATATACATTCAAGGAAGTGCCTATTACAACGAATATGTCGGCCTCCGAGACAAGCTGCGCGGCAGGTTCTATATTCGGCACAGCCTCCTGGAAGAACACAATGTGGGGACGTACGTGATGACCGTCTATAACAGTTTGTGGCGAAGTCTCCAATGCCTCCGGGCGCAGTTCATAGACCTTGGTCTCGTCATCGATAGCCCTAACCTTCATAAGTTCTCCATGGAGATGCAGCACGTTTTTCGAACCTGCCCGTTCATGGAGATTATCAACGTTCTGTGTAATTATATACACATCATAGTCCTCCTCGAGTTTTACCAACCCCGTATGCCCCGCATTGGGCTGTGCCTTAAGCAGGTCTCTGCGCCGGGCGTTATAAAACTCGTGAATCAGTGCCGGGTTCTTACGGAATCCGTCCGCCGAGGCTACATCCATCACGTTATAATTCTCCCACAGCCCTCCGGCATCGCGGAAAGTGCTGATACCACTCTCGGCACTCATTCCGGCGCCGGTGGATATAACGAGTTTCTTCTTGTTCTTCATATACTTAAATTCATATGAGTTACATAATTATCCTGATTTACCTGTAGAGGGAAAGCGCGGCCAGATAGTAGAAACAAAGGTGCGACACAAGCAGCAGCACGAGTATTATCCAACTCATAACCGTGCGGCGTCCGTAACACTGCCAGGCGAGCAGGCCCGAACATAACACGTAGGCGGGATAGAACCAAGCCAATCCCCTTACAACCGGGTTATTGTCGGAAATCAGGGGCGCCACCCATGGAAAAGCCAGCCCCGGCAGCATGCATAATATTATGACAATCCACATCCACCACGGCACCCTGGCTACGCGCCCGGTGTTTACAGTCTCCGTATCCGTCATTTTTTCTTTTTCTTCTTCTTTTCATTTTTACGTATTTCCTGCTCCAGATAATATTGATCCACCGTACGCAGTATCCCCTCTTTGAGGCTGATTGCCGGGGAGAAACCAAAATCGCGCTTCGCATCGGATATATCGGCGTTCCAGTTACGCTGACGCATGATTTTATATTTATCGGTGTTGAGAGTGGAAGGCTTCATGCGTATCTTCCCGATTTTCTCAGCCACTACTGACACTATATATACCATCCACAGCGGTAGTTTCACAGGCAGCATCCATTTTCCCCCGAGGGTGTACGCCACTATCTGGCGGAAGTCGCTCTGCGTATAGGCCCGGTCTTCCGAGATGATATACTTACGATGTTCCACACCGTGTGAGAAAGCCTCGAATATGGCGTTCACCAAGTCATCGACATATATGAACGTAAGCATCTGCTTGCGGAATCCGACACTGAAGGCAAAATGTCTGTCCATTGCCTCTATCATCATCCTATAATCCTTATCATGAGGGCCGTAGACACCGGTGGGACGGAAGATAATCCATGGAAGTCCCGACATATGCTCTATGAACTGCTCAGCCATAATCTTCGACTGGCCGTAGCGGGTATCGGGCGCGGGCTTCATATCCGAGCGGAGAGGGGTATATTTCTTCTCATCGCCGGGACCTAAGGCCGAGAGTGAACTCATATATAGGAACCTCTCGGGATAGAGCCTCAATTCCCTCAACGATTCCGTGAAACGACGCAGATAGTCGTAGTTCACACGTTTGAAGTCAAGGTAGTTTATAGCCTTTGTTGCTCCGAGGTTATAGATTATATAATCCCAGCGCGAAGGATTTCCCTGAGCCGACACGAATTCAGCAATCGCATCTTTCAGCGCTGCCTGGTCATCGTAATCGAGAACCAGAAACCGGAGTCGCGGGTCTTTAAGATGGTTACGCGATGTGGACTCACGCACGGCCACGGTCACATCCATGCCACGCTTCAATCCTTCGGAGGCGATAAAACCTCCTATAAATCCTCCGGCGCCCACCACTAAGAGCGAGCATCCCTTGAGTTCTTTCCTTTCCATAATATCTATAACGTCTATTGTGTCTTATATTCCTTAATCGCCCTCAAATAACATTCCATAGTATCCTTAGCCATAGATGCATCCGAGAAACGCGCTACATATTCGCGACCCTTACGTGCCTGTAACTGACGGTTTGCCGGATAATTTATCATTTCCTTCACAACGTTAATCCATTGCTCTATATCATCAGGATCTACGGCGGGGGCATACGGCCCGGCGGCTTCCTCCAGGCATGAACCGGTAGCTACCACCACGGGCGTACCTACCGACAGACTTTCTATCACAGGGATTCCAAAGCCTTCATACCGCGAGGTGTACGATGAACAGAACGCCCCGGCATATAATGCCGGCAAATCGGCAAACGCCGCGTTCTCTATGAATTTCACACGGTCGCCCATGTTATAGGACGATATGTAACTGTCTATAGTATGTGCGTATTCCGTGCGGCGTCCCACAAGCACCAAATCCATCTCGTCAGGCAGCCCACGGAGACCGCGCACGGACATAATCTGGTTCTTACGGCGCTCTATAGTGCCGACCGATATGATATACGGTCTGTCTATACCATATTTGCGCTTGGCACTCTCTATCTCCTCGGGAGTGGGCGTACGGTGGAACTGCGCATCACATCCCTGATATACTACATCTATCTTATCTTCCGGCACATCATATAGCTCCATTATATCCCTGGCCGTACACCGGGAAATAGCCAGCACACGCGTGGCATCACGAGCCGCGCGTCTGAACTTATAGTCGTATATATTTCTGTCTACCAACTTATAATTCTGTGGAAAATGCCGGAAGATAACGTCATGCATGGTCACTACAGAGGGCTTCCCTAACGACCGTATGTTCAACGGAAGTTCGCCCGACAACCCGTGTATGAGATCCACACCGTCCGACACCATCCGGGACCCCATGGCTCTGAGACGCCACAGGCTGCCCATACGTCGCGAAGTGGTGTTATCGGGCGTAACAAACTTCACATTCTCATGTTCCAACAAAGGTTTCAGACGTGGATTCGGCACCATCTCTGGCACATACAGAGAGTATATATTGTCGGGATAAGCCGATGCCAGCACGTCTATAAGCAGACGTGAATAATTTCCAAGCCCCGTATTGTTCCGGACAGCCCTTTTGCCGTCATAACCAATCAGCATGCTTCGTAACTGTTCAAATGAAAAACAGCAAACGGGTCTGGCGAAGACCCGTATGCCCTAATCTTTAATTCAGTTTATCATATAGAGATAATTCCGTCGATCCACGGCTATCACATAGGGATGGCACGCTGTATGGAATTATCCAGCGATATGAGTGTCTCCGTTCCGACAACGCCGGGAATCTGCTGTATCTTCTTGTTCAGTACCTCCATCAGATGGTCGTTGTCGCGCACGAACAGTTTGATAAGCATAGTATACGGCCCGGTGGTGAAATGGCACTCCGTCACTTCCGGTATTTTCTCCAGTTCGGGCACCACCTGCGAATAAATCGCCCCGCGCTCCAGATTCACACCTATATACGTGCAGGTGAAATATCCGAGAGTCTTTGGATTCACGGTGTACCCTGACCCCGTGATGATACCGTCCTCAATCATACGCTGTATGCGCTGGTGTACAGCCGCGCGCGACACACCGCATACCAACGCCACATCCTTCGAGGGAATACGGGCGTTGTGCATCACAATCGAAAGAATCTTTCTGTCGAGATTGTCAATAGTAGGTTGCTTGTCCATATTGCAGCACAATGAAAATTAATATCTTTATCCGCAGCCATCATGATATTCTGCAACATTATGAGGCTACTTTCATTTTGCCGCAAAATTAAGTATTTATTTTGTAAAAAATGGCACATTGTCAGAAAAATTCACATTTTTTTGCCAAAAATCTCCGAACACACCATATGTATGCTGTTTTTAACCTTTCATCCGATTTTCCCGGCGGACCGCTTAAACAATAGTTCGTTAAAAAAATAATTCATAGGCTAAGCGGCATCTACCGCC
>CAJUBM010000084.1 GCA_910584735.1 uncultured Muribaculaceae bacterium | reverse complement strand
TAAATATTAATATTTTAATAACAGTGGTAAGATTTTTATCGCACCACTACTAATCTCAATCTTTTATTTAACGCATAAAAGCCTCGCAAAGGTAATAATTTTCCAGAAAAAGGAAGCCCTAATGCACCAACTATGCCAAAAAATTAGTAATTTCGCCATCTCAAACCCAATAACATCGACTTTCCCCATGCTTATCATCGGTATAGCCGGAGGCACAGGTTCCGGCAAGACAACCGTAGTCAACAAGATAGTTTCCAGCTTCCCGGCCGGAGAGGTAGCCGTGATTCCACAAGATTCCTACTATAAGGATTCATCACATATCCCTGTAGAAGAGCGCTCAAAAATAAACTTCGATGAACCGGGTGCCATTGAGTGGACGTTGCTGGTGAAACATCTCCAACAATTGAAGGATGGGCAGCCTATTGAGATGCCCACCTACTCATATCTGACATGTACGCGTCAGGAAGAAACGATAAAGGTTGAGCCTCGCGATGTGGTGATAGTGGAGGGGATTCTTGTGTTGTGCGAGAGTTGTGTGCGCGACATGATGGACGTGAAATGCTTCGTAGACGCTGATGCCGATGACCGCCTGATAAGAGTAATAGCCCGCGACTGCATAGAGCGCGGACGCACACCACAGATGGTTATCGACCGATATGAAGAGGTGCTGAAGCCGATGCACTGCCAGTATATCGAGCCTTCGAAACGGTTTGCCGACCTTATAATTCCACAGGGTGGTACAAATTCTGTAGCAATAGGACTGTTGACCGACTATATCGATGCCCGTCTGAAACGTTCTAAAATTTAAATTGTAACCCTACCTCTGTCGCACTATGGGAATAAGCTATCCTTTGCAAAACCGGGATCAAGAGAAGGAAAAAATTCCATCAATGGAGTTTTATGAGAGCCCCGAGGGGGAACAACCGGGACCGAACCCTGAGCCGGAAAAAGAGCAAGCGGGGAAGACTGAAGATAAACCGCCCATCAAAAGCGAGACAAAGACCGTACTGCGAACCGAGAATCTGGTAAAGAAGTACGGACGCCGGACCGTGGTGAACCACGTCAGCATAGATGTAACCCAAGGAGAGATAGTCGGTCTCCTCGGGCCGAACGGAGCGGGGAAAACCACTACATTCTATATGACCACCGGGCTTATCACCCCAAACGAGGGGCAGATATTTCTCAATGACATGAATATCACCAAATTCCCGGTATATAAACGCGCCCAGCAGGGAATCGGCTACCTTGCCCAGGAGGCATCGGTATTCCGCAAGATGACGGTTGAAAACAATATCCGCTCTATCCTGGAAATGACCGATATGTCGAAAGAGGAACAGCGCGACAAGCTCGAAAGCCTTATATCAGAGTTCAGCCTCCAAAAGGTCCGTAACAACTTGGGCGACCAACTGTCGGGCGGAGAAAGGCGCCGCACCGAGATTGCCCGCTGTCTGGCAATCAATCCTAAATTCATAATGCTTGACGAACCGTTTGCCGGTGTAGACCCGGTAGCGGTAGAGGATATACAGGAGGTGGTGTATAAGCTGAAGTCAAAGAATATAGGAATACTCATCACCGACCATAACGCACAGGAAACCCTGCGCATCACCGACCGCGCATATCTGTTGTTTGAAGGGAAGATTCTTTTCCAAGGCACCTCTGAGGAATTAGCCGCCAATCCCGTTGTGCGGGAGAAGTATCTCGGACGTTACTTCGTGTTCAACAGAAAGAAATTCTCTGTCTGATCCCCCTTATTAGCAAAGAGGGCATCCCATTTACCTTTCCCACATCTCCGTTTATAATATCAGCCGTCTTAAGATAGCATCCGAGGTAAGCCACAAATCCTCAGGAATCACTATATTCGTACCGTTTATCTCCACGCATCCTTCATTAAGTAGAGGTTCCAGATTTTGAGAAAATTCATCCCTGAGTATTCTTGGAATCTTCTTAGGATCCAATCCTTGGAAGGTACGTAAAGCTGTAATTATAAAATCATTTATCTGACTTCGCGATGTCTCCTCGTCAATCACACAGAACAGTCTGCCGGCAGAAAGAGACTGGATATAACGTTGGTAGGAATTGGGATTAAAACGTCTTATGCCATCCTTATCAAATGAATGTGCTCCGGCTCCCAATCCGAGATAAGGGGTCAAGTCCCAATATGAGGAATTGTGCACGGCCTCATAACCCGGAAGCGCGAAATTAGAAATCTCATAATGTCGGTAGCCCGCTTCCGCAGCAGCTTTACACAACAGACCATACATCTCCGATACCATTGAATCGTCCGCCTCCTTGACAGTTCCTTTGTTAAGACGGATATAGAGTGGAGTTCCGGGTTCATATGACAATAGATAAGCCGAGAAATGCGGAGGACGGAAGGCCAGCAGCCTGTGCAAGTTGTAGCACCAGCTTTCTACAGATTGCCCCGGCAAGCCGTATATCAAATCGGCAGAGTAATTCCATCCACCGTCAGCCAATGTAGAAAGGGCGCGTACAGCATCATCCGGTGAATGTCGGCGTGACACAGCTTGGAGTTCATCCTTATGAAACGACTGTATGCCTATACTCACCCTATTGATCCCCATACTCCTCATACGTGATAACCATTCGGAAGTCACATCCTCAGGGTTTGCCTCTATAGTGACTTCCACCAAACGGTTTCGTGGTATATCGTTCAAAAGCCCCGCGATAAGTGTGGATAATGTCTCAATTGGTAGCAGCGAAGGTGTCCCTCCGCCCAAATATATAGTTCGAGGTAGGGTAGGAAGCTCTGCACTGCGCAGATGCCACTCATTCAAAACCGCAGACACATACGCTCCAAATATTTCAGACGACCGACTACCTCCGGCAGATGAATAAAAGTCGCAGTATGCACATTTGTGCCTACAGAAAGGTATGTGTATGTACAGGGCTGATTTATCCCGGCTAATATCGATTAACGGTCGGCTTTCTTGCGACATATATCTATAAACTTACAATAATGACAGGCACGCGAATCTGAGGCCGCGCGGAATGGCACCGTCTCGTCTGCCAGTTCCTCGAGCACAGGGATAAGATGGCGGCTGACCTCATCGAGATGCTCATGGAAATCATATACAGGTTTCTTCTCTATCTTCAACGGCATGAAACTACGTGTCGATACCTGCCGCAGATTATAAATCAGTGGCTGTATGGGCCGATCGGTATTCCAATGTTTTGACAGTGCCATAGAGTAGAGAAACAACTGGAGCATGGCTTTGGGCCGTCCCTCCCGCTGACTTGCCGGAAATTCAAAGAAAGACCTCACGGTAGAGGCTTCCGTAGGATCGGCTCCCGTCTTATAATCCACAATCCGGAGTAGTCGCTCAGATGCATCGGCTGGATGCGCCGTGACATCTACACGGTCTATGGTAGCGGTTAGATTGAACGTTAGTTCTTTCTTTACCGTGGAAGTTTCGCTGTCTATCTCACGGAGTGTAATCATCTCCTTCATCGAGATTTCACCTCCTTTATACTGGAACGGAGTTATCTCTTTCTCCCTCAGAAGAATCTCACGTATATATTGCTCGATAAGCTGCCCCACTATAAGATTTCCGCCGCGCAGCGGAGTAGGGACACCTTCGCCGAGATGCAGATGGTGTCGGTTGATAGCCTTTACGATGGGTTGCTCTATAAGTCTCGGAGTGCCCAGCACGGAATCTATGGCATCAGACGTAATCATTTTTCCGGGATTAGAGGCGGCCATAGCATCATATATATCCTGTAGCACCTGGTGCATAACGGTGCCATAAGTGCTTTCTGAAATCCAGTCGCTTATATCGTCCTCTCGCTTGTAACCCTCTATATTTTTAATATAAAAGCACAAGGGGCAGTTTATATATTCATTTATCGATGAGGCGGAGAGATATAATGGATTCTCGGGAGAAAAATATCTCGTTATATGCGCCATAATCTCCGGCGTCTTGTGCACACTCACCATATGTGGCGACGGAGCGCATACAGGGTAGCCATGTAGGGTACGCGTCAGTTCGGCCGGTCGGTAAAGACGCTGTAACTGGTGCAGGTAGCGCGACATCTGCCCTCCTCCGTTAGGGCCGCCACGTCTGGCATCATAAAGAAGCCACACTCTGCGCGCACGGCTGATAAGACGATAGAAATAATAGGAATACAACGCCTCATGATGTTCCGTGGTCAGCATACCGTAGGCATGGCGCAGCACAGGGGGGATCAGTGATTTTTGATAATGCCGGCGTGGGAATATTTTCTCATTCAACGATGGAATTATCAGATTCTCGAAATCCAGCGCACGGGCCTCCAGTACCCCCATAAGCTGCAAGCCGCGCAGCGGCTGTCCCTTGAAGCTCAATGTCTCACCGACAACCAGACGCTCTACCAATTGGAATACAGTGCAGTCAGAAAGGAATATCTTATCCTTGGAAAGATATTCTTTTGAAAGAGCGCGAAGATGCTCTATAGCCTCCGAATATCTACGGGCTATCGCCAGATCAACCACCTGCGGACCGCTTTCCTTATCAGCTTCGACCGGGGTGCCGTCAATATCGAAAATATCATCCTCTTCAAGAGCTTTATCGTAGTTATCGCCATCCACGGGACCATCCTCATGCGTTTGGCTCTCGGGCATACGTAGAGCGTTGACAGTCCAGTCAAGCAACCCTGAAAGGTATTCCAGTACGGCCTCCGGATCGTCAGAACTTCTAACAAAGCGGAAAACAGGCTCAATCGCAGCATATTCCTCTTTCTTAAAAATGGACAAAGGTTGGTTAAACGACCGCCGGAGCCTTATTTCCAACGTAAGTCCGATCGCCTCGCGTGGCGCGCCCTGATGCATTATGGGGTGGGAGAGTACCCGTAGCACATCTTCAGAGATAAATCTCGCCTCACCGCCGGAAGCAGATATGCGTCCGCGTATCTGCATACCTATAACCGCGCTTACAAACGAAGCCGCCGACGACTGCCTCAGCTTATACCCCATAGTTATATTTATCGGCGAGACATCGGCGGGTATAGAACGCAACGTAGGGATAGCAAGACTTTCATCGGGAAATACCACGGCCGTAGCTCTCAAAATATCGGCAGCTTCATCAGCCGATGCCGACGGTGGTATCATTCCCGGATATATCTTCTCTATTATTTCCCCGGCCAGTTTAGCCTGGCCGACACGGGAGGGTACTCCTATTATACTTATCTTAGGGAATTCTTCGATTGGGCGTACACAATCGTACAACGATGGGAACTCTTTCGCTATCCTGTTTATAAATGCCCCCGTATTTCCCGGAAAACGAAATGCAGGCGATGCATTGTCCCAATAGAAGTCAGCCACAGCAACACCATCCGGGCTATATTTGTCGCGCAGCGTGGCAAATATCTTTCTTTCGGCGGGAGTAAGCATGCTGAAGCCCACAAAAACAAACCTGCGATAAGGCAAATCTCCCGCCGCTATATCGCGTAATGAGTATGCTACTTCGCGATAGGCCATCCCCATATAATGGAGGCCTCTTGCTTTAAGGCGGTTATTAAATTCATCATAGACATCCTGCATTACCTGCCATAGTTTTATAAACTCCACACCGGGCTTACGGGCCCCGGCTGACAGGGAATGGGCCATATGGTTCCAGAAAGCGGAAACTTCCTGAGGCACCTTCTCTTCCGACCAATGCCTGCGTATAGCCTCTATCTGCCGGTCTGAAAGATAGTTGGCCGAAATCTCCCTTAGCGATTCCAGATTTGGAAACAACTCATGGGTATCCACCAACGACATGTCTACATCGTTGAAATCACCCATCAGCACATCGGCCCAGCGCTGGAACTTGTTGAAATCAATATCGGCGTTCTTCGCCGAATCCACATCCTTTTGGGCATACCGTCTTAACGCCACATCCCGGTATGCCCCATAAAGGATGAATATCGACTCCAAACGGTCGGCATGCGTACCTTCTGCAAATTCCTCTACGAAATCGGTGATGGTCATGGACGCCGCTTGCAGACCTGCCAATCCCCGCTGGCGCATGGCTCTGGCCATAATGTGATGGAAATACACACCGGTTCGCTTGTTCGGGAAAACAAAACAGCAGTCAGCCAACATATCGGTTGTCTCGTTGTCAAGATATGCACACGCTACCGATTCAAGAAGAGATTTCAAAACACTAAGGATTATAGTTCGGCCGTCAGCAACGACGTATCAATATTGTTATTTTCACAGCCATATCGAACAGCACTATCTTTGCCTGTGAGTTGGCGGCAATATCTGTGGCCGCATCGTTGAACTGCCTTATAAGCTGCTCCACATTGTTTACAGTGATAAATTGCGAGAACTTCACGGAGAATACCTCCTCGGCAGGCGTCATGGCGCAGAGCGAACTCATCTTTATGTTCATGTTGAAATTCTCACGGGTCATCCGCTGGCAATAGTCAAGAAACCGAACCATAGCTTCGCGTCCGAGTCCGGCGGTATCGGCGCACCATTTTTTCAACTCTGCAACGTTGCGCATATATGCCAGACGCATGAGCGAACAGAACCGCCGGAAGAAATCAGCCTCTTCCCCGGCATTATCGGCAGCCCTCTCGGCATGAAGGAGCGACCCCTCTCCGAGACGGGCTGCGGCCATGGCATCGTCAGACTTAAGACCCTGTCTGTCAACAAGCCATCGGGCTATCTCGGAATCGGTATATCTCGTAAGCTCAACACGCTGCAGGCGGGAATATATCGTAGGCAATATCAGACGCGGAGCGTTGGAAGTGAACAGCAACATTACCCCGTTGAGAGGCTCCTCTATCAGCTTTAACAGTTTGTTGGCACATTGCAGATTCATTTTTTCGGGCAGCCACATTATAACGATTTTCTTTCCTGCGGCATGCGAGGTAAAACTAAGCTTAGAGATAATCTGTTGGCTCTCTTCTACATACATCTGCGGCTGTCCGTTGGGGTTACCGAGAATCTGCTGCCACATACCAAAATCAGCAAGCGGTTGCTTTTCAAGCATCTGACGCCATTGGGGCAGATAATCATCGGACACTGCCGTAGACCGTCCGTTTTTTAGCACAGGGAAGCTGAAAATCGTATCTATATGGTTGAATGTCTGATGCTGTATGCATTGCGCACATCTCCCACACGGCTCGCCGTCCGGGGTAGGAGCCGTGCAATGTATATACTGGGCAAATGCTCTGGCAATGGCTAACTTTCCAATCCCGGGCGGTCCTTCAAGCAGCAATGCATGAGGCAGCCGGTCGCTGTCGGCCATCTGCCTCAGACGTTGTTTTACGGACTCATGTCCGGGAATATCACTGAATCTCATAAGATGTTTCGTTTTTGCAAATTTAGCTATAATAAGTGTGCCTGCCAACTTTTATCATCCTTATCCATTAATGAGTAAGGGAAAATTCGTAACTTTGACACATAGAATCCGTTCTATTCCCGTACCCGGCATAACAAAGACGACACAGAGATGATTCAAACTAAAAGGAAAAAGTATAAGGAAACCGATAAAATGCGGCACCTTATAGCCGACAATTCCCAATTACTTATGACCCTCAGCCGATTCGGAATACCGTTAGGATTCGGAGACAGCACTGTGGAAGAAGTCTGTTCGTCACATGCCATAAATGTGCCTACATTTCTTGCCGTGGCGAACTTTATGAGCGGGTATGAAATGGATGACACCAATGTGGATGCAGGTTCGTTGATGACTTATTTGGTCAATGCCCATGATTACTTTTTGGACTTCCAGTTGCCGATGATCCGGCGCAAGCTTATAGAATCGGTAGACATATCCGATCCCGAGGGGCTCGGATTCCTAATACTGCGTTTCTTCGATGAATATACGCTTGAGGTACGTAGACATATGGATATGGAGAACCGCAAGGTATTCCCATATGTACGAACATTGATTGAAGGGAAGGATTTTGACAACATATCTTTCAAAATCAAAGACTTCAGCCAGCATCATGAGTCTATTGCCCCCAAGATGAAGGAATTGAAGGATTTGATAATAAGATACTATAGCGGTCGCGGGACCGATATGCTTAATTCCGCCCTTTTCGACATAATAACATGCGAAAATGATTTACGGATGCACTGCGAAGTGGAAGATTCGCTGTTCGTCGATGTCGTATCACGTCTGGAGGCACTCAGAGTTACGTCCTCCATACAAAACATTTGCAAAGACGAGGCTGAAGAAAACGAGACTGACAGCACTGACGCAGAAAAGATAGCCTCCCTTTCAGAACGCGAAAAAGAAATAATAGTAAACATTGCGAAAGGATTGTCCAACAAGGAAATAGCCGATAAGTTATGCCTATCCGTACATACTGTGACCACCCATCGAAGAAATATTTCCTCTAAATTAGACATACATTCTCCGGCCGGCCTTACTATTTTTGCCATAGTCAACGGCCTAATTCCATTGGGAGAAATACCCCGTCCGCGATAATCCGGCCTTACACACCAACATTCTGTAGGGCTATATCGGTTTGCTTGCTTTGAAGCAATAATATTCTTATTCTGTTTGAGAATCCCCAAAATAATATTACCTTTGTAACTAAAAGTTATTTGCTCCATATAATTCATTTATACGGACAATCTAACAAACCACACAACCATGGATAACGATATTACCGATATCTTCCGGACAATTATCCAACAGACCGGGAGTATAGATATGGCAGAAGCAGAATTTAAGAAAATGATTGGTGAAGACGACACGCTCCATTCCCTTTACCGGGAATATTGTCGGGAGGTGGGGAGTTCAGAAAGGAGAGGATTCCTTGATTTTGCCGATGAATATATGGACTCGCAACAGTCCATTTGGAACCATCTGTCTGATTTTGACGAATAATTTTGAAAGTTACCTAAATATATCCCATCCAAAGCCGTGACGCGAAAACTTTTAGCAGAATTTGACAATCGGTTTAATTCCGTTATGATAGCATGGCCCCACGAGCATACCGACTGGGCGTATATGCTTGACGAAGCAAGAAAGTGCTATACGGAAATCGCCCGTGCCATTATCTCGGCAGGATGTAACCTGGTCGTAGTTACTCCTGACGCCAAAGAAACACGAGATGAACTTAAAGCCTTGGAATCTGAGAAAATAGTGTTTCTGGAGATTCCTACCAACGACACTTGGATTCGCGATTACGGTCCTTTGACCTTAGAAGACAGCGGGATTCTGTCCATTGCAAATTTCCAGTTCAACGGTTGGGGGCTGAAATTCGCCGCAAACCTTGACAACCGTGTTACCGACCATATACTGAGACGGTTGCCGGATATTGATTGCAAAGATTGTCTCGGCACGGTTCTGGAAGGCGGATCTATAGAAAGTGATGGGAAAGGGACCATACTCACGACCTCGGACTGTCTGCTGTCAGTGAACCGTAATAATTTCCATTCAAAAAAAGAAGCTGAGGATATATTGCGGGCCTCATTGGGTGCCACGCGTATATTATGGCTTGACCACGGTGGTCTTGAAGGAGACGACACTGACAGCCATGTCGACACCTTGGCCCGTCTGGCATCGGAAGATACAATCGTATATGTGAAATGTTATCGCGAGGGGGACAGCCATTATAATGAACTACAGCAGATGGAAACCCAACTCAAAAATCTGAGTACACCCTCAGGCTCTCCGTACAACCTGGTGGGTCTCCCTCTGCCGGAACCTTGCTACGACCCGGAAGACGGCCATCGCCTTCCGGCAACCTATGCCAACTTCCTTATAACCCCGCATGCCGTTATAATGCCGGTTTACGGACAGGAGAGAAACGACACCTTGGCGCGCCGGATGTTAGAGACGGTATTCAGCCCGGAACGTGAGGTTATCACTGTTGACTGCAGGGCGCTTATACGCCAACATGGATCATTGCATTGCGCAACGATGCAGATTCCATCGGATTTCGTGCCGATGATAATCGAATAACAAACTATCTGAATACAGGATGAAAGAAAATATACTGAGAACTGCGTTAATTCAGCAGCATAATACTGAAGATATAGAACGTAACCGCCGTTGTCTATGCGAGAAGATACGTGCCGCCGCATCTGCCGGTGTGAAACTTATAGTCAATCAGGAACTTCACGACACGCTCTATTTCTGCCAGACCGAGAATGTGGATTTATGCAATCTCGCAGTAGATATACCCTCCCCGGCCACTGACTTATACGCCTCTTTAGCCCGGGAATTATCGGTAGTAATCGTAACATCATTTTTTGAGCGTCGGGCAGCCGGGCTATACCATAATATCGCACTGGTATTTGATTCAGACGGATCTTTGGCAGGCACATATAGAAAGATGCATATCCCGGATGACCCGGGATTCTATGAGAAATTCTATTTTGCCCCCGGAGATATGGGATTCGAACCAATCGACACCTCGGTAGGACGCCTCGGAGTGCTTGTCTGCTGGGATCAATGGTATCCCGAAGCCGCACGGCTCATGGCTCTTGCCGGGGCTGAGATATTGATATACCCGACTGCAATCGGTTGGAACCCGGAGGATGACCCGGCTGAGCAACAACGCCAGCGTGAAGCCTGGATAACCGTACAACGCGGACATGCCGTGGCAAACGGACTTCCCGTAGTCGCAGTGAACCGGGTAGGCTTCGAGGCTGACCCATCGGGGACATCTGCCGGCATACGGTTCTGGGGGTCGTCATTCGTGGCGGGCCCGCAAGGAGAGATTCTATCGCTGGGGCCAAACGATGCCGAGGCTGTACTCGTTGCCGACATATCATTGTCCCGTTCCGAACAGGTAAGGCGATGGTGGCCTTTCCTTCGAGACCGCAGAATCGATGCTTATTCAGGACTCACACAACGGTTCCTTAAATAACACAGGCTCTAAGAGGGCATTAATAATAATGCAGTCATAAATATGAGACTTCCACAACGCACATCTTCCCAATCGCTTACACTCCCTGATGATAGTCGTCAGATTACCGTAATCGGGGCCAACGGCTCCGGCAAGACACGTTTTACGGAGGCCATGGTGGCAATATGCCAAAAGGACGGATTGCCCGTATTCAGGCTTTCGGCACTTGAAGCGTTATACAGCGGAGGTAAAAAGAATGGCGATGTACCTCTCCTTCGAGGAGAACACCCTGCGTTATCGGTGGATGAGATATATCAGACAGTATCCGATTCACCCACTTTCCTGAAAATGAACGACAGTAGCAGTTCATTGGAATATCTCATATCCCTCCTATTGAATGAGGAGATTGCAAGCCTTATCGAATATAAGACATCCCCTGACGCGGGAAACGGCACCCTGCCGGAAACGAAGATAGACACCGTGCTGTCCCTTTGGCGTAAGATATTTCCAGACAACAGCGTATCTACGCAAGGAGGAGCCTTGGTGTTCTCCAGGAGCGGGTCTTCCGACCCATATCCCCATCTGCGCCTGTCTGATGGAGAGAAGACCGTATTGTTCTATCTTGGCGCCGTTCTTTATGCCCCGGAAAATGCTGTTGTTTTTGTTGACAGTCCGGGGATGTTCCTACACACCTCCTCGGTATGCCGGGTGTGGGATATGATAGAGAACTTAAGATTAGACTGCCGGTTTGTATATACCACACATGATTTGGATTTTGCCGCAACCCGGTCGCGAGGTTCGGTCGTATGGGTAAAATCATATCAAGCAGAGGGCGCTTCATGGGATTATGACCTGCTTCCTCCCGGTGCTTCGGGATCCTTGCCCGAAGGAGCATACATGGCGATACTCGGAGCGCGGCGCCCTGTGCTCTTTATCGAAGGTGACGCCGTACATTCCATTGACGCCCGTCTTTATCCGCTCGTATTCCCGGAATATACCATAAGGCCCCTCGGCTCATGCAATAAGGTTATTGAGGCCGTAAGGACTTTCAACGACCTTTCCTCGTTCCATCATATGGATTCTCGGGGCATAGTTGACCGCGACCGGCGTGATGAAAAAGAAGTTGACTATCTTCGCAGAAAGAATATCTTCGTTGCTGATGTGGCTGAAGTGGAGAATCTGCTTCTGCTTGAAGGTGTTGTACGGGCAGTGGCCTCATATAACGGCAAGAATCCCGATAAGGTATTCGCCTCGGTACGTAAGTCTGTAATGGGACAGTTCCGCACGGAACTACGCCGACAGGCCCTGCTTCATACGCGCCACCGGGTTAAGATGACCATGTCGTACCGTATTGACGGGCGATTCACCTCCATAGGCAACCTTGAAAAACATCTGGCCGACCTAATGACAGAGCTATCTCCCCGCAGTATCTACGAGGAATTCTGCCGCCGCTTCACCGCATATCTTAACCGTGGAGACTATGCTTCGGTGCTGCGTGTCTACAACCAGAAAGCCATGTTGCCCGGTTCAAACGTTACAGGATTGTGCGGGCTTCCCCAGGGACGTGACTCATATGTGGATGCCATAATATCCATACTCCGTACAGACACTCCGCAGGCTGATGAGATACGCAGGGCCATATCGTCTGCTTTTTTCCCTGAAGGAGTTTCCGCATAAGAATTGCACTGAAAACAAAGAGGATTACGTAAATGTTATAATTGAAAGTCTGACTAAATTTATAAGTAACTGTTCAAAATTATTTTATACTAACCGGTCGGACTATTTCAATGTTTCTCCGGTAAAATTTTTGAATCTTTTCCTCTCTTCATCAG
>CAJUBM010000083.1 GCA_910584735.1 uncultured Muribaculaceae bacterium | reverse complement strand
CACAAGTTCGAATTCCCCGTGAAATGGGGTGTCGACCTCCAGAGCGAGCATGAGCGCTACCTGGTCGAACACCACTTCAAACGCCCCGTTATCCTCACAGGCTATCCCAAGGAGATAAAGGCGTTCTACATGAAGCAGAACGAGGACGGCAAGACCGTGCGCGCCATGGACGTGCTCTTCCCCGCAATCGGCGAGATAATCGGCGGCTCGGAACGCGAGGAGAACTATGACAAACTGATGGCCCGCATCGAAGAACTCGGCATACCGATGAAGGATATGTGGTGGTATCTTGACACGCGCCGTTTCGGCACCGTGCCGCACTCCGGCTTCGGCCTGGGCTTCGAGCGCCTTGTGCTCTTCGTTACCGGCATGACCAACATACGCGACGTTATCCCATTCCCGCGTACACCCAAATCGGCCGAATTCTAAGACCTATCTACCATCCGACACCTTTAAACAGAGGCGATATATAGATAAAGGCGATGTGTCAAGAAATAAAGTTGACACATCGCCTTTATCTATATATCGCCACTTTCGTGCATCGCCGTATGTTAGTGGCGCCGGACCTCCGGGACGGCAGGCCACCCGAAGAGGCCCGGCCCAATCAAAAAAACTAACTCACGCGTAAAAGATAGCTGCTCTTCTCCCGCTCCGCCTCTTCGGGTGGCCTGCCGTCCCGGAGGTCCGGCGCCACTACCGCCCGGCATCGCTCTAAAGCCGGATGAATTTTTCTCCAGGAGACATTGATCTGAATCCGACACACAGCATTTGCCCCTCCCTGCAACCAAATCCACGACAATCTGGCCCATTTTCGCAGCCCATCGAAATATTTTTTAGCAAAATGTTTGGATAATAATTATAATATACATACTTTTGCAACAACACATCATTTTTAACAAACGCCAATCATAAATAACTACATAAACACATAACCACATGAAGAAACTCTACACAGTACTTTTAGGCGCGACGCTGCCGCTACTTGCGTGGTCGCAGGCCAAGAACGTACCATATGAGTCGCAATTCTACCAAGATGTCGACTGGGTGGTACATAACATGAACGATGACTCTTCCACCTGGAAGGATGATAACTCCTCCGCCAAATACGAAGGCTCAGGCTATTCCCAAGGTAAGAAATACACCTATCATTCCTCCAATGCCGCGAACGACTGGCTTATAGGGCCGGCCATACACCTCGAGGCCGGGAAGGAATACAAGGTGAAGTTCTTCTACAACAACGAGAACCACAACGAGAACATAGCCCTTTACATGGGCTCCTCCGGCGAGCCTTCCGACCTGCTGGCAGCCACCTGCATACAAAAAATCGAGGGAAAACAGTTGGATAAGAAATATTATACCAACGCGTTTACAGTCGATGCCACAGGCGACTACCATTTCGGCCTCCACTGCTATTCCCCCAAGAACGAATATTGGGTGTATGTTACAGGCTTCCAGGTACGCGAGAATGTATTCGCGCCGGGTTCGGTAACGAACCTGGCGGTCAGCCCCGGGGCTGACCGCGCCATGACGGCCACCCTCACCTGGGACCTCCCTACCACCGACATAGACGGCATGGAACTCCCCGCCGGATATACCTACGATGAAATACGCATATACCGCGATGGCGTACAGGTAAATACACCGAACCTCGCGGCAGACGCCACCACCTGGACTGACACCGAGGCCCAGGGCCTTACCTCCGGCAAACACACCTATGCCGTGGTATGCGTGGTGAACGGCGCAGCATCGCCCGAGGCATCCGTACTGTCAAAATATATAGGCCCCATCGCCCCCCAGGCACTCCCTTACAATGCAAACATCCCGAATATGGATGTCGATGAGTTCGAAACATTCTGGAGCCAGGACAAGGGACGCGACTCCGGCAGCGAGACCACCCACTGGGAGATGTACACCTCGGCTTACTCCGACAACTACATCCGGTATTCCAAGTCAAGCACATACTATGACGAATGGCTTATCTCACCTGAAATCAACTTCACTAAAGCGGGGGTATACCGTCTGAAAATGAAGGTGGACTTCAGCCCCTATTCGGAATACAAATTCTCGGTATATACCGGCAACGGCACATCCCTCGGAGGATACACCGACCTCGTACAGGAGTGGACACGCCTCGGCAGCTCGGTAGACATCGTTACCTACGTAAACATAACCGAACCATGCGTGAAGAGCATAGCCATGCACATCGATGCATATCCCAACTACTACACATTCGCTCTGAAGAGCTTCGAAATAGAAGAATGGCATGTAGCGCCTGAACATATCAGCGAACTGGCCTTAACCGTGCCCGATGACCGCTCAAAGGTTGACCTGAAATGGAAAAACCCCTCCACGACAAACACAGGCACAGAACTTACAGAAATCACAAAGATTGAAATCTATTGCGACGGAGAGGTTGCGGCCACACTTACCGACAACCTTACCCCCGGCGCGGAGACGACCTTCTCGCACGTACCCGCCACAAACGGCACACACCAGTACAAGGTGCTTCCGTATTTAGGAGAGTTCCCGCCTGACAGCGACCCGATGGCTCTCACATCACCCTGGGTAGGCGATGAGACACAGACACTCCCCTACAACACCTCCTTCCTGTCGACCGATGCCACCCGCATACTCTGGAGCGGATTCGATGCCAACGGCGACGGCAAGACATGGTCTGTAGACCCCGCTACCGATACAGGCCGTCTGGCAAAGGTAACCGAGTTCACCCAGCACGACGACTATCTCCTGTCGCCCTACATGAACTTCGACAAGCCGGGCTACTACATGGCCACATACACCATCAAGGGGGGAGGCTCGAACTACCGTCTTGAAACCGGCCTGGTTTCCGACAAAACCAACGTTGTCTCCACATTCACCAAGACAGGCGATGAAATCAAACTTCCGGCACAGTCGTGGGGCACTGACTATCCCGTGACTTTCAACATAGCCGAAGCCGGAAACAAGGCTCTGGCAGTGCACACCGTTAACGAGGGGAATCCCGCCGTTGCCGATGACAAAGCTGTAGAGGTTACGAAAGTACAACTCCGCTACGTCCCCGTCACTCCCACGAAGCCTCTCGAGCTTACAGCCACAGAGGCCCCGCAGGATGCCTTGAAAGCCACCGTCAAGTGGACCAACCCCACTACATCGAACATCGCAGATGTTACTCCCGTTATAGCGAAAGCCACAATCTCGCGCAAGCTTGACGCTCCCTCACAATCATTCGAAGAGGTAGCCGTAATCACCGAAGGCCTCACCGCCGGAGAGGAAACAAGCTGGACAGACGAGACTATCACCGCCCCCGGCGTATATCTCTACCAGGTAGTGCTGGAAGGCCCTGACGGGAAAGACACCAACGCTTATGCACAGACAGCCACAGGCTGGGTAGGTTCAGGCATGCCCTTCCCCGTATCCTACAACATGGAAGACGACGACCCCGGATTCGTTACAAGCCAGTGGCGTATATTCAACGTCAACGGCGACACCCGTTCCGACGGCTGGGGTGACTACGAGGACGTTACATGGGAAATGTCCTACTACGGCAGCTATATCGAAATCACCTCTACCTCTAACGTTGCCGATGACTGGGCCACCTCCTCTTACTACTCCTTCAATGCCGGCGACGAATACAAGATGACCGTCAAGAGCTACACTTCCAGCGATGACCCCGTGACCTGGGAACTCTGGCACGGCAAGACCCAGATGTGGCAGGATATGGACGTTAAGATTGCCGACATCACCACATCAGCGATGCCCTCTGTGAAACAGGACGACTCGTTCATACTCGTAATCAAAGACCCCTCCGAGATAGAGGACACACCGGCTGAACCGGCCGAAGGTGACGAGATTCCCAGAATCGTTATCCCCGCAGGAAAGGGTACGATCGGCCTCCACCTCGCAACAAAGGGGCAGGTTACCGTAAAGGGCTTCAAGGTAGAGGTTCTGAAACGCGCCACCACAGGCGTAACCATATCTGAGGAGACCGCCGAACTAACCGAAGGGGAGACCCTGCAACTTACCGCGACCGTGGCTCCCGAGGATGCCACCGACAAGACCGTGACATGGGCTTCTTCCGATGCCGCTATAGCCACCGTAGACGCTGACGGACTTGTTACCGCAGTAACTCCGGGCGAAGTGGAAATCACAGCTTCCTGCGCCGGCTTCACAGCAACATGCGCACTGACCGTGAAGAAACTCATCATCGCCGCAGAGACAGTCACCGTGGCTGCTCCCGCCGAAGAGATGACCGAAGGGGACACCATGCAGCTTACCGCTACCGTGGCTCCCGACAATACTACCGACAAGACCATCGTATGGTCGTCCGATGACGAGGCTGTAGCCACAGTCAATGCCGAAGGTCTGGTTACGGCAGTAGCCCCCGGCACCGTTACCATCACAGCAGCATGCGGCGAAGCCACAGGCTCCGCTACCATCACCGTCAAAGCCAGAGTGATTCCCGTGGAATCCATCACCCTTGACAAGAACGAGGCGTTCGGCTCGATAGGCATGACCATCCAGCTTACCGCAACCGTAACTCCCGACAACGCCACTGACAAGACCGTCACATGGTCGTCAGACAACGAGGCAGTCGCCACAGTAGATGCCGAAGGACTGGTTTCCTGCGTTGCCGACGGCGAAGCCATCATCACCGCTCGTTGCGGCGACCTCACCGCCACATGCAAGGTAAAGGTAGAAACCAGCGGCCTGGCCCTCATCCCGGCTGACGCCCGCGCCGATGCCCGTTTCTACACCCTCCAGGGTATAGAGGTAAAGGCCGAGAACCTTACGGAAGGCTTCTACATCGCCCGCTACATGCAGGACGGCAAAGTCGTATCGCTTAAAATTCGTTTGTAAGTAACTGGTCGAAATTATTTTAATGTTTATCCGAGGAAAATTTTTAGAAGATTTTCCTCGGAGAAACATTGAAATAATCAGACCTGTTAGTTAAAATAATTTTGAACAGTTACTTAAGTTAATCCTAATCTGACATGAAGAGAATCAGCATCGCGGCTACCGCCGCCATGCTGGCCTTCACCCAAAACTTTGCCTCGACACCGGGGCAAAATTTTGCGGTTGAAAGGGCCAGACTGCAGCCGCAGCAAAACAGCCATGAAATGCAAAGGCGCAACACACTGCCTCATGCGCCCAATCCGTTCGCTCTCACACAACATGCGGACAAACCGCTGAAATCGCCGTACAAGGCCGGATATCCGCGAAGCGCGGCGCTCCCCGGCGGCAATACGGTGTTGTGCGGCGCCATGGTCTACAGCGACCTGTGGGGACAGACCGATGCCTCCGGCAACTACTCCAACCCCGTAACCTCGGGATTCTACAACATCGAGGCCCGGCCCGGCGGAAAAATCACGCAACTCAAGCTCAACCAGGACATAGTGAAGATGAGAGCCGGCGTGAAAGTCGGCAACATCTATTATGCCATCTCCACGATGAACTACGATGAGTCGGCGATGCTCTCATCCTACTACGTATCCTCTTGGAGCCGCCGCTCTTCGGAGGAAATCGATGTGGTGAACGTGCCTACCGACCTCACATACGACCCTGTGACAGGGAGTGTGTACGGATTCTTCTTCAACGACGAGCACCAGAACTACGACCGATTCTGCCGCTACAACGTATATGACGGCGAGGCAACCGACATCTACGAGGTAGACCGCACATCGTTCGCCATCGCGGCCAACGCCAAGGGGGAGATATACGGCATCATGGGTTACACCGGGTGGCTCATACGCCTGTACCCCGACCGCAAGTCAAGCCCCAACGGCTACGGCTTCGAGTATATCGGAAAGACAGGCTTCTCACCCGGCTATACCAACTCGATGGCTTTCGATGATGCCACCGGGAAGCTCTATTGGTGTGCCAACTCGGTTGACGGCTATTCCGCCCTGTTGGAGGTTGACACCGCCACCGGCGCGGCAACCGAGATAATGCATTTCGCCGACAACGCCACTTTCGCCGGAATCTTCGCGCAGCCTTACAAGATACCTGACGCAGCACCGGCAGCGCCGCAGTCGCTCCTGGCAAACTTCACAACGCAGGGAGCCACAACAGCCACCCTCTCATGCACCGCCCCGTCAAAGACCTACAATGGCGGCACACTCGCCGGACCTCTGAGTGTGGTATTCAGCGTGAACGGCACGGTAATGGAGCAGATTGACAACGTATCGCCCGGCGCACAGGCCGTAACCTCGGTGATTACACTCCCCGAAGGCCCTGTATCGCTGGAATGTTTCGCCGCTTCCACACAATATTGCGGCGAGAGCGCCAAAGCCGATTCATGGTGCGGGGAGGATGCCCCGGGCCCGGTAACAGACCTGCGGCTGGAGGATGTAGGCTCACGCCCCACCCTTACCTGGACTGCCCCGGCCACAGGACAGCACGGCCAATGGTTCAACCCCGCCGGACTGACCTACACCATCACGCGCTATCCCGACCTGCATACCGTTGCAGGGATAACCGCCACGACATGGAGCGATGAAGCCCCCGCAGGGATGGCCGCTCTATGGTACGAGGTCGTGGCAGTCAACGCCAAAGGGGAAAGCGAGCCTGTAGCCACCCCCAAGACCGTTTTCGGCGACGGATTCCCCATCCCGTTCACCGAACGGTTCGAATCTCAGGCCGATTTCGACCTCTGGAAGGTGATAGACCTCAACGGAGGCACCACCTGGCAATACGATTCAAAAGAGAAATGCGTTAGCTATTCCTACGGTCTCGATGTGGAACGCGAGGGTAACGACTGGCTCATATCCCCGAAATTCGAGCTTAAAAAAGGTGTAACATACGCGCTGATATTCTCGGCAAAGAGCCGCCAGTCGAAATACCCCGAGAATTTCAAGTTCTGTCTCGGCAAGTCAGACGATCCGGCAGCCATGACCCAGGTTATCGCCGACCGTCCGAACTTCGACAACCCGGCAGGCTATAAGGATGAACGCGTGATGTTCACCGTTGCCGAGGACGGCACATATTATCTTGGTCTGCACTGCTACTCCATAGCCCACAACTGGACTCTCTCGGTCGACAATATCGGCATACTCGAGGTTTCGGCCCAGGTGCCGGCCCCGGTATCAGGTCTTACTGTGACCCCGGCGCCCCAAGGAGCGCTGAAAGCCACCATTACGCTCAAGGCTCCGGCAACCTACACATCCGGCGATGCCATGACAGCGCCGGTAAACGTGACCCTCTACCGAAACGCCGAGACCGTGCCATGCAAGAAATGGGACAACACGGCTCCCGGGACATCGCTGACATGGGAGGACACTTCTATGGCCGCGCCCGGCATGTTCACCTACCGCGCCATGGTCTCCAACAGCCACGGTGACGGAGAGACAACGGAAGCATCGGCCTTCATCGGCACCGACATCCCCGGCCCGGTCGAGAACCTGACCATCTCGGAGGCTGCCGACGGCATTGTGACCCTCACATGGGAAGCACCCACACGCGGCGCCAACGGAGGCTATTTCAACCCCGATGGGATAACCTACCGGGTGATGCGCAGCGTGGACGTGCAAGAGCTTGCCAAAGGTATCACCGAGACTACCTACACCGACCGCACACTGAATCTCACCTCACAGAATCTGTGCTACTACCTTGTATGGCCCATCGCCGCCGACGGCACACAGGGAGCATACGCCAATACGCCGCTGAACGTGATTCTCGGCCCGGCCCTCGAAGCCCCGGTTTCGGAAACTTTCGCGGGGGCTGACATGCAGCTTTATCCGTGGACTGACGAATCGGACGGCTCAGTGCGCCTATGGACTCTCGAGAACGCCGGAATCAACCCGCCATGCGCCGACCAGAACGGCGACCGGGGTCTGGCCATGTGCATCTCCACCCCCTCCAACGCCGGAATCACCGGCTCGTTCCTGTCTCCTAAAATCTCGCTGGCATCCTTGACCTCGCCGCAACTGGCGTTCTGGTTCTACCATTCCCCATCCCCGGCAGGCACTCCCGCCGTGAGCGAGACCCTGACGGTACGTGTCTCCACCGGGCATGGCGATTTTGCCGACATACCGGGCGCGGTATTCCACCGCGACAACGGCACCACGGGATGGAGCCGTTACACCGTTGACCTCTCCCCCTGGCGCGATGCCGACTTTATCCGCCTATCCTTCGCCGGGAAATCGGCAGGCGTGGCCTCGATGTATATTGACAACATCACAATCGGCAACGCCGTGGCCGATGACATAGAGATGACCTCCCTGTCAGGCCCATCACGCATAGCTGCCGGCATAACCACCGAATACGAGGCCATAGTCAGCAACCTCGGCACTACACAGGCCAACGGCGTGGCCCTGACGGCCACATTTGCCGGAAACACCGTAGGGGAGACTGTCACGGTGGATCTGGCGGCAGGCACGTCGGCCCGCGTGTCAATCCCCGTATCGGCACCCTCGGCAGCACAAGGGAATCTCACCGTGACGGCCACACACACTTCCGACTCCAACCCCGACAACAACGCAGCTTCCTGCACGCTGGCCGTTGTAGAGCCGGTATTACCCGCACCCGATGGTATCGCCGCCGTGGCCGATGGTCTGGATGTTTCCCTCTCATGGCTCGAACCGGCTGACAACCCGGCTGTATCGGACGATGTGGAGAGCTATGAGGATTACGCCATTGCCGGAATCGGCGACTATACGCTGGTCGACCGCGACTGGGGCAACACCTACGCCATCAAGATGGACGAGAGTACCACCTATCCCTACATGCACGACCCCAAGGCGTTCCAAGTGTTGAACACCAACCTGTTAGGTATAGATATATGGCCCGAAGGGGAAGCACATAGCGGTAAGAAGGTACTCGGGGCGCTCTCATCGATGGATATGCCGAACGACGACTGGCTAATATCGCCCCGCCTGAACGGAGCGGCCCAGACAGTGGAATTCTACGCCAAGTCGATGACCGTGGACGGCGTAGCGCCCGAACGGATGCGCGTACTCTACTCCACCGGCTCCACGGAACCTGAGGAGTTCGTGGTTCTACATACCTCGGAATATATCGAACTTCCCGATGCATGGACCTGCTACCGCTACGTATTGCCGGAAGGGGCACGTTACTTCGCGATAAACTGTGTCTCCAACGATTCGTTCGTACTCATGGTAGACGACCTGCGCTTCAACGACCTTACGGTTCTCCCGGTTGTTCCCTCGGCCTACGAGGTCTACCGTGACGGAGAACTTATCGCCACGGTAACCGACCCTCAGGCTGCCGACAAGCTTCCCGGTTACGGCAAATACACCTACCGTGTACGCGCCTTGTTCGGAAGCCACGGCTATACCGATTCACCCTCTTACCAGGTAGATGTACGTGAATCCTCCATCGGAGAGGTAGCGGCAAACTCCCCCCGCATCCTCACCGGCAAAGGTTCGGTAACGGTGGAGAACGCCCAGGGTTTGCCGGTTTCCATCATCCTCCCTGACGGCCGTACCATCTACAGCGGCACTGCCGAATCGGAAAGTCGGCACTATTCCCTCTGCGCCGGCGTGTATATCGTCACAGCCGGCACGACACGTTCCACTGTCGTTGTCCGATAACGTTTCATAGACCTTTCAAACCCACAGATATGCCATATCCCTATTTTTGGGTATGGCATATCTCATTTTTTAGATATAACTTTGCGGCGTGAAAAGATACCTGGAGCATATAACGGCGGCAATGCTGATATGCGTGTTCATGAACTTCGTGTTCGCGAACACCGTATTTATGCATACCCACACCCTTGCCGACGGCTCTCGTATCTCCCATTCGCATCCATATCTGCCTTCAACGGGCGGACATACCCACTCCAATCTCTCTCTTGATAACATAGCATCGTTCAACGCCGCAGCCCAAAATATAGAGGGAACGGCGACATTCAATCTGTCCGAACCTGAAACTGACGGCATTGCCCTTTCCGAGGGATTAGAACCAACTGCCATCGTCCGGGCATCGCAGCAATCCCGTTGGCGCGCACCCCCGTTCTTAGGATAAGACACTGAAACATACGGACATCTCTGCCGGGAGGGCAGTATAAGCCGTGCTATATCCAAATTAAAGCCTATTTTTACAGGCTCTTATTCTTATCCTACAAAAACCAAATGATTAAGCAATTATTCATTTCGGCCATGGCTATCGTCATGGCCTGTGGCTATGCCTTTGCCGCATCGGCCCAATCCACGGATGCCAATATCTCAGGCCACGTTATCGACCTGGAAAACGGGGAGCATCTGCCCGACTGCATTATAAAGGTGGAAGGCACACGCCTGGCTACCATCACGGACGCATCGGGACACTATGTTTTCCGCGACCTTACCCCCGGCACCTACACTATCGAAGCATCATACGTAGGCTACAAACATGTGTCGCGCACCGTCACGGTGAAACGTGGCGAGACCGTGGAGGTGAACTTCGACATAGAACCTGACGCCTTTATGCTTGACCAGGTTGTGGTAACTTCGTCAAAAAGCGAGACTAAGAGGCGCGAAAGTCCCTCGCTGGTAAGCGTGGTGACCGGGAAGGTGTTCGACCGCATAGGGGCATGTTCGTTAGCCGACGGGCTCGACTTCCAGCCGGGCGTACGCGTGGAGAACGACTGTCAGAACTGCGGCTTCACCCAGGTGCGTATAAACGGGCTGGACGGCCATTATTCGCAGATTCTGATGAACTCGCGCCCTGTCTTTTCAGCCCTGGCGGGAGTGTACGGACTGGAGCAGATTCCGGCCAATATGATAGAGCGCGTGGAAGTGATGCGCGGCGGAGGGTCGGCGTTGTTCGGCTCCTCGGCCATAGGCGGCACTATAAACATCATCACCAAAGACCCGATGGTGAATTCCGCCCATGTGTCCCACACCCTCACCTCCGTAGGCCCCTCGGGGTCGTTAGACAACAACACCACGGTAAACGCCTCGGTGGTTACAGACAACCAGAAAGCAGGTATCTTCATCTACGGCCAAAGCCGCTACCGCGACGGTTACGACCACAACGACGACGGCTTCACCGAAGTGCCTATGACCAAGACCCAGACCATAGGGGCGCGCACGTTCCTGCGTCCGAGCGATGCCACGCGCCTTACGCTGGAATACCATAACACCCATGAGTTCCGCCGGGGAGGCGACAATATCAGCCAGCCTCCCCACCTCTCCATGATTGCCGAGCAGGCCGAACACGACATACATGCCGGGGAGGCATCACTGGATATATGGCCTGCGGGAACAAACGACCATGTGTCGGTGTTCGCCGCCACTCAGAGCACCCGGCGCCAGAGCTATTACGGATCCGACATGGATCCCGATGCCTACGGGCGCACCGCCGACCTGGTGGTTACCTCCGGGGCGCAGTGGACCCATCCGATGAAGCGCTTCCTGTTCATGCCGGCGGAGCTTGTGGCCGGACTGGAGTATTCCTACAACCGCCTGCATGACCAGACAATAGGCTACGGCCACGACCTGCTGCAGCACGTGAACATCTACAGCGCATACCTACAGAACGAATGGCGCACACGCCGCTGGGGCTTCCTCATAGGGGCGCGTATGGACAAACATTCGCTAATCCACAATCCGATTATCTCCCCACGCGCCAACATACGCTACAATCCGGCCGACAACCTTAACTTCCGCCTCTCCTACTCCACAGGCTTCCGCGCCCCGCAGACGTTCGACGAAGACCTGCATATAGCCATCGTGGGCGGGGAGCGCGTGGTCACCGTGCTCGCCCCCGGACTGAAACAGGAGAGCTCGCAGAGTGTCAGCGCCTCAGCCGACCTCTACCACACTTTCGGCAACGTGCAGACAAACCTCCTCGTTGAAGGATTCTTCACCGACCTGCGCGAAGTCTTCGCCCTGCGCCAGCTTGAGGGGACAGACGCCGCAGGCAACGCCATACTCGAACGCTACAACGGCTCGGGAGCACGTGTTTTCGGCCTCAACATCGAGGCAAGAGCCTTCTTCTCGAACCGATTCGACATACAGGCCGGCGTGACCGTGCAGAGCAGCCGTTATAAGGAGCCGGAGGTATGGAGCGACAATCCCGATGTGGCGCCTGAGAAACGGATGTTCCGCACCCCCGATGTCTACGGCTACCTCACGGCCAACTGGGAAATTACCCGCAAATTCCGCGCCACCCTTACCGGCACCCTCACCGGCCCGATGACCGTGCAGCATCTGGAAGGTTCAGGCACACCGGTCGATGTGGCCGTGCGCACCCCTACATTCTTCGATGCCTCCATTAAATTCTCCTACTCCTTCAAGCTCTTCAACCGCCTCAGCCTCGATGTCTCAGCCGGCGTGGGCAACATATTCAACGCCTATCAGAAAGACTTCGACTTAGGCCCCACCCGCGATTCCGGCTACATCTACGGCCCGGCCCTCCCCCGCACCGTCACCGCCGGCCTCAACATCAGCATCTGACAGTTCTACACACATACTTGAGAAGCCGGATGGTAGTGGCGCCGGACCTCCGGGACGGCATGCCACCCGAAGAGACGCAGCAGAATCAAAAAAATGCTAACTTTCTATCTATGAATGATAGCTGACTATTCTCCGGCTGTGCCTCTTCGGGTGGCCTGCCGTCCCGGAGGTCCGGCGCCACTACCATCCGGATACACAAAGGCGTTGTGTCAAATTTCATTTTGTTGACACAACGCCTATTCAGTTATATTGCTGTCCGATAAAAGTTAAAAACAGCAAAATATCATGGCTCGGCTGCT
>CAJUBM010000082.1 GCA_910584735.1 uncultured Muribaculaceae bacterium | reverse complement strand
CCGCCTCTTCTGGTGGCCTGCCGTCCCGGAGGTCCGGCGCCACTATAAAGTTACCATTGCCAAAACGGTATATAATAGAAGCGGTGTGTCAAAAAAATGAATTTTGACACATCGCCATACCCTTATTTTTCGATGAGGGCGTGGACTGCGAAGGAACCTCCTACGGGGATTGTCTCCCATTTGCCGAATTCATGGTAGGTGAAGTGGCCGGTAAGTACGTTTGATTTGATATAGATGCTGCGGTGTCCCATCGGGTCAAGAAATTCAAACTCTATCATGTTATCGCCTGTAATCATCAGCGGTTCGGGAAGTTTGTAGGAAAAACGTCCATTCTCGTCAAGCAGGCTTTTGTCGTAGGTGAAAATTACAGAACGTTCGTTTATGTTTGTCCATTGTCCGTTCTGCTTTTTATATATGTTAAGCCTGAAGTTCATGCGTTCCACGCAGTCGGGGCGTTGGATCCAGCCGCAGCTTACCTCTGTAATCCATCCTCTTTTTCCGACCTTACAGCGTACTCCCACACCGCAACCCTCGGCGTGTCCCGTGCCGATTTGCAGTTCGAATTTCCCTTTCATTGAGGTACGGCCGAAGATTTTCTTCTTCGTCTTTGGGGGCATAACCGTTACTTCGTTCAGCGCTATGGGTTGCTCTCGGAGGGATATCGAAATATTCCCTGTGTTGGCGGAGGACAGAGCGCCTATCATGATCGCGTGTGTTTCATATCCGATGGAGGAAAACACGATGGTGTCGGAAGGCCGCGCCATCTCAGATTTGAAGTTGAAATAGCCTGCTGAGTCTGTAAGGGTGCCTACATGTTTGGATGGGACGGATATCGTAGCATATGGGATCGGCTTCCCGTTGTTGTCGGTTATCATACCTTTTATGTGTATGCCGTGGGAGACGCAGACAGCCATAAGGTATAGAAGGATGGCAGATATAATCCTCATAGCGCGGAAAATGATGAATGTTGAATGATAGATGTGTGGATGCGCAAATGTAGTGATAAAACCGGGATGGGGATATGCCGTTTTGGTTAAAGGAACATAAAAAATAGAGAGGCGGTGTGTCAAAAAAGATGAATTTTGACACACCGCTTCTGTTATATAAAACTCTTGGCAATGGCGACCCTATTGTGGCGCCGTAATGGCTATGAGGCCAGCAGGGAGGCCCAGTATGCCTCTACATCGGGCCATTTATAGAAGGGGAAATTATCGGTGGCAAGAGCATCAACGGCTACTTCGCGCTCATTAAGCATGAATTTCACCAAGACGTCAGAGCCGTCAGATGCAGCCTTTTTCAAGTCTTTCGGACGGAAGAAGACAATCTGTATGTTTCCGGCCATGGGGGCTATCTTGAAGTCGGAGTACGACTGGTAAAGTTTGTATGGATCTGCTTCCGAGCCGTAGCAGTTATGAAGGTTCAGCAGCCCGGCCAGGGGGATGAGGTTGCCGTCATGGCCGAAACGGAGGTCGGCACCGTGGCTCTTGTCGTTGATTTTCTGACGTGCGCTTTCAAGCATGTTCCTAAGCTGTGGCTTGGAATTGGAAAGAAGCAGTCCGTTGGCCGAGGGAGGATTTGAGTTTCGCACGTAGAATGAATAGTTGTGGGCCTGCCAAAGGCTGAAAAGCTCCTCGGGGGTGAATATGTCGATTAACTCCACCGGGGTTTCCATGTTCTGCGTATCCACGGCTATCCAATAAAGCCCCCACATCAGTTCTTCGGGGTTCACGTTCCGCAGCACGAATGTCGGATCTGAGAATAGCGATTCGATAAGGCGTCCCGGACGTGTCATGTCGTTATGGAATTTGCGGTTCTCCTCATACCAGTCGCCCTTTTCGCGGGTGAAGTAGTTCGACTCGTCGGAGTGGTAGTTGAGATAGTCCATATAGCGGTTGGAGGACTCTTTTGGAATCTCCAATGCCGGATTTTCCTCTTTCAGTCCTTCGCAAAAAGCTACCATTGAAAGGGCGCAGCGCAGCACCACTGTGCTTCGCGCGGTCATCTCCGCATCCTTGTCGAAAACCTGGGGGAAGGATTTGTACATGCGTTTGGCGATGCCTTTGTGCTGGCGGGCACCGAGGGGAGTCAGGTCTCCCCCGCGCCCCTGTGCTTCGGGCCATAGTCGGTTGAGGCGTTCGAGCGTCGATTCGCCAAGAGGGGTGAGGGCGCCCGCATCTTTTCCTTTCTGCATAAGGTCGGTTACCCAACGGTAATCGCGGTCGCTGATAAGGTAGCGTGAGCCGTGGCGCCCGTAATGGCTGATGTAGAACGGTTCGTAACCTTTCGGCGCGGGAGTGTTCAGGCTCTCGCTTACGGGATATGCCAGATATATGCCTCCGGCTTTTAGTGGATTCTCTTTAATCTCATCCAGCGAGGTCTGGGCATACGATGCCATTACTCCGCAGAATAAGGATAAGGAAATCAGTAGTTTGCGCATAGTGTGGTATGTTGTGGTTAGGGTAGAAAAATCGATAGGGAATATTCCGTTGACTCGCAGTTTTTAATGGGTGGGCTATAGCAGCCTTGAAACAATGAGTCTTGCCTGATGGATGGAAATACGGGGTCTGAAAGAATCACTCCTTTTATGGCTCCGCAGTTAAATCAACGGAATATTCCCTATCTTTATTTTATAGGCGGGTGATTTCGTGAGAATGACCGGATTTCACCATGTGCCTATTTTATGTATGGTTCCCCTTTCTGAGGGGGAGGTATAGGCTTATTTCGCTGTTGTGCGAGCGTAGCCGTCGTTCTGTTTCAGGGTGGGGTTGTTGGAAAGCTCGTCCTCCGGGATGGGGAAGACCGATAGGTAGTCTGCCACATCGGTGCCGAGGCGTTCACCACCTTTCCAGTCCCAGTTGTTGCCTTTGGCCCATTTGCCGAAACGGATGAGGTCGGTGCGGCGTACGCCTTCCGATGCAAGCTCGCGCTGGCGCTCGTCAAGGATGAAGTCAAGTGAGAGTTCCGACTGTGATATTTTGCCGGAGACATCGCTGCGTATGCCGGGCTGTGCGTAATCATCGCTCATGTAGGCGCGTTGGCGTATCTCGTTTACCAGAGATAGGGCTTCGGCCTGGTTGCCGCCTCCTCCGCGAAGTATGGCCTCGGCAGCCATCAGGTAGGCATCGCCGGTGCGCATCAGCGGGAAGTCAATGGATGTATAGGTGTCGCCGGAGGCGCAGATTTCATCCTGGCGGGTGACGTTGCGCCATTTGATATATCCGTATCCACGGGTGTAGGTAGAGGTCATGTTGTTGTTCTCGTCCCATGTCTCCTTTACCTGGTTGGGGAGTGCGGTCATGAAGGAGGCGCGTTTGTCGGCCTTGTTGTTGCCCCATGTATCGTTGATGTCGAACTGCACATCGGCAGGGTCGAAGGCATCCACGAGGGTGGTCTTGGAGCGTACGTTGCCCCAGCCTTTCGAGCCTACACCGGTCTGGTAGAGTTCGTCCATCGGGCCGTTGACGAAGGCTTTCACATAGAAGTTCGTTCCGGCCGAGCTTTGGGCTTTCTTGCCGTCCTGTACCAGGGGCCATATAATCTCGGTGCAGAGATTGTTGTCGGCCAGGAAGATATGGCGGTAGTCCTTTTCAAGTTTGTAGGGCGATTCTATAACCTTTTTCGCGAACTTGTAGGCATCGGCGTAACGGTTGCCGCATCCCCATGTCTCGGCGTTCAGGTAGAGACGGGCAAGTTGGAACCAGGCTGCCACCTTGTCGATGTGGCCGTATAGAGCAGCCTTCGGGTTGGCCAGAATATCCTCCGACGAACCTCCTTCGCCGGCAATGGAGAGAAGCTCCTTCTCGGCATATTCGAATACCTCTTTACGGGAGTACTGCACAGGCAGGTCCTTGGGGCCTACGGTCTCATCGATGATGGGTACGGAGCCGAACATGTCGACAAGCTGCGAGTAGCAATATGCGCGTATCATACGGGCCTCGGCGCGGTATTCGTTGCAATGCTGTCCGAGTTCGTCCCACAGTCCGCGTGAGCGTAGTTTGTCGGGCGTACATTCGCGCAGGAACTCGTTGCAGTAGGCGATAGACATGTATAGTCGCTGGTAGGTCCATTTTATTACAGCGGCGTTCGATGCATCCCAGTCGCAGTTGAGACAGCGGCGCAGGCCGTTGGACGAGGAGGGCATAAGGAAATTGTCGGTGCTGAGTTCCTGAACGTAGAATAGCAGGCGCGTATAGCCCGAATATCCTTCGTTGGCTCCTTCAAGGTCGCCATCGCCGCCATCTCCACCTTTCTGACCTGTGAGGATGAGGGAGGCGTAGCATTTTGCCAACACGCCCATGTAGCCTTCGGCGGTTGAGTAGACCTGCTGGCTGACAAGCTGGTTGTTGTCAATCGGCATGGTGTCAAGGTCGGACGTACAGGAGGGGGCTACGGTCATCAGCGCTGCTGCGGCAATGAAGGCTCCGGCAATCCGTTTGATATATTTTCTCATGGTTTTATATGCTGTGTGAGAGGGTTAGAAGTTGAGGTTAAGTCCTAAAGTGAATGTGCGCGGACGGGGATATACGTCCTTGTCTATACCCGGGCAGGAAGAGTTGCCTGAATAGATTTCCGGGTCTACGCCGGAATATGATGTGATTGTGGCAACGTTTTGTACGCCGAGGGTTACACGCAATGATGATTTCTTGTCCCACAGGCGGGGGAAGGTATAGCCGAGCGTAATGTTGTCAAAGCGGAAGAAATCTCCCTTTTCCAGCCAGTAGTCGGTGTAAAGCTGCTGGTTCTCAAAGCCGCTTTCTGCTGTTGATTTGAGCAGGTTGGAGAAGCTGCCCTGGTCGGAATAAGCCGATGTCAGGTATTGGTCGGCTCGCAGATAGTTGTAGATGTATGAGCCGAAAGCGCCGTGGCCTGAGACGGCCAGATCCCAGTTCTTGTAGCTCAGACGGGTGTTGAAGCCCAGCAGGTGCGAGGGGAGGCCGCTCTTGCCGGTGGCATATTTTGTCTCTGTCGAGGAGACAGAGCCGTCAGGCTGGATGTATTGTCCTTCAATAGGTTTGCCGGCCTCGTCGTATGCCTGTTTTGCAAGGTAGAACGTGTAAGGGGTCTCATCGACCATAAACACCTGTACTGTCTTGCCTGTGCCGGATATAGCGCCGGTATTCACGAAGTTGTTATCCGAGTCAATAACGTTCAATTTGGTGATTTTTGACTGCTGCCATGTGTAGTTCAGACCTACGCTCCATTCCCAGTCGCGGGTTGAGACGGGCACGAAGTTCAGTGCGACTTCAACACCCTGGTTGTCCATCGAGCCGATGTTGGTTGTCAGCACCGGTGCGTAGTTCACGCCGGCAGGGACATTGATGGTGTTCAGGAGGTCCTTGGTGTGGCGTTTGTAGTAGTCGATAGAACCGAAAATGCGGTTGTTGATGAAGCCGAAGTCAAGGCCGAAGTTCCATGTACGGGTAGTCTCCCATTTGATGTCGTTGTCATAGCCGTTGGGACGGTAGGTCTCGTACCATTCATCGCCGAAGAGGTAGGACGATTCGGGATAGCTTATCGAGTAGGTAGTCATCCAGGGATAGTCGTTAAGAATATCCTGCTGGCCTGTCTCTCCGTAACCAACACGCAGTTTGAGGTCGGTAAGAACGTTCTGTTCCTGAAGGAACGGCTCCTGTATGATTCGCCAGGCCAGTGCCACTGAGGGGAAGTAACCCCATCGGTTGTCCTTGGCGAAGCGCGACGAGGCGTCGGCGCGTAGTGTGGCGGTGAGCAGGTAGCGGTCAAGGAACGAGTAGTTGACACGGCCATACCATGAGAGGAGGTAATATTCGGTCTTATAGTGTGTCGGGGTTGCAAGTTCCTTGCCTTCAGGGTCGTTGGTGTTGGCATCGTATCTGCGCCAGAAATGCTGCCATCCGTAACCGGCCATCGCCGAGAAATCGTGTTTGCCGCCCCAGTTGTGGTGGTAGTTGGCGTATGCGTCAAAAAGGAGGTTGCTCTTGTCCTGTGTGGATTTGTAGGCCAGACCCGTGCCGTCCTTTTGGTTGCCGGTGTACATCATTCCGGCAAGCTGGGGTACATCGCGGTTATATTTCGATGTCAGTATGTCGTAGCCGAGGTTGAGGTTCAGACTGAGATCTTCAAATCCGTGTATCTTATAGTCAATCTGGGCGTTACCGATTGAACGCACTACCTTGTTCAGACGATCTTCCAGTTCAAGCTGTGCCACGGGGTTGTCGGTCTGGATAGCCATAGGGCTGTTGCCGTTCATCCATATGTAGTAGCCTAAGCCAGGATCGGTCGATGCGGTCGAACTGCCGGTCATAACCGGACGGGTGGGGTCATAACGGAGCGCGTTGACAACAACCTTGTTGTCAATCATATTGTTGTGCTCATATGAGAACTTGGCGTTCAGGTTCAGGTTCAGATGGTCGTCAAGAAGTTTCGGGGTGAGGCCCAGACCGGCGGTAAAGCGCTGGTAACGGTTGTTGCGGATAATACCGTTCTGGTCGGTATATCCGAGGGACACGCGGTAGGGTGTGGAGATTGCCTTTACTTTGCCGGCTACGGAGATGTTCTGCTCCGTGCCGAAGGCAGTGCGGTAGATTTCGTCCTGCCAGTCGGTAGAGGCTGTACCGTAGACCGCATCCGAGGGTACGCCGGTGATTGTGGGTACGAAAGCACGGAACTCGTCTGCATCGAGTACTCGCAGGGATTTTGTCTTGTGGGAGATGGCGAAAGAGCCGGTATAGGTTACCTTAAGGTTGTCGCTACCTTTCTTGGTGGTGATTACAATCACACCGTTAGAGGCTCGTGATCCGTAGATTGCCGTGGCAGATGCATCTTTCAGGACGGTGAATGTCTCTATGTCCTCCGGGTTGATACCGCCTATAAGGTTAGATGCGCCCTCGATTGTGGAGTTGTCGATGGGTACACCGTCAACAACGAACAGAGGGTCGTTCGATGCCGAAAGCGATGCGCCGGAGCGAATTCGTATGGTAGCGCCAGAGCCGGGTGCGCCTGACTCGGTGACAACGCTCACGCCGGGTATCTTGCCGACCATGGCCTCCTGTACGGAGGTGCGGTTACCCTTATTGAAATCATCAGGCTTTACCGCGATAACCGAACCGGTGGCGTCTGATTTTTTAACGCGACCGTAACCGATTACCACTACTTCGTCAAGAACCTCAGTGTTTTCTTTAAGGACTATGCCGGAGGAGAGTTCGGGGGAGCCTGCCGATACCTCTGCCGGCAGATAGCCTACATAGCTTATGGCGAGGGTGGCGTTCTTGTCGGGAACGGATAGTGTGAATTTACCGTCAATATCTGTGGCGGTGCCAATAGACGTTCCTTTTACTCTTACTGTGGCGCCTATTATAGGCTCGCGTGTCTGGTCAAGAACCAGTCCGGACACCTGGATTTGCGCGAAGGAAGGGAGGACTGTCAACAGGAATAAAAGAGCCGTCACAATCCTTGTGTGAAAATTGATGAATGTCTTCATTCGGTTATTAAAATTAAGGTTGAATTTTTCCAAGATTGGTTTATGCCTCAATGGCGAATCCGGCTGCAAATATAATATGGATTTTACAGCCCGATATTGCAGTGTAAGCACCAAAGTAATCTATCAAAAAATGTAATATATTGAATATTAGTTTTGTATGATTTGTTTGTGTGGTCTAAAAAGTAAGTGGTTATAAAAGGGATAAAGTGCAGGTTTTGTAACGTACGTATCAAAGAGAGCGCACTGCTTTGGGGAAATCTTCGCGTGGGATTCGTGAATGTGACCGTACACGGAAACGATAGTTGTAGACTGTCTGCGGGGAATAGTGAAGGAAGGCCGCGATCTGTGTCGAGTCGTTTATGCCGAGGCGTACGAGGGCATATATGCGCAATTCCGGCGAGAGGAGTTCCCCGGGGCGTGGACGTAGTTCGTAGCCATCCTCCAAAAGCCCGTTGATTTTGTCTATAAAGTCCGGGAAGATGTCGAGGAATATGGAATCGAATTTTTTGAAGAACGATTGCAGGTGCTCAGTCCCAAGGGGGCTGGCCAACAGAGCGTCGATATCCTTTACCTTGCCGGCTTTGAGACGTTGCGAAAGTTGGAGGCGATAGCGGTCGATAGAGCCGATATAGTCAGAACAAAGGTTGAAAAGATAGCCGAGGTATTGTTCTTTTATCTTGGCCGATTCTTCCAGCGATTGGTTGGCAAGGCTCAGGCGGTTTCTCAGTTGTTCGAGTTCTACATTTTTCTCATGAAGAGTTTGGCGTTCGTGGCTGAGGCGCGTGTTCTTACGATAGATGTATATCAACGCGGCAATCAGGGCCGCCGACAATGCCGACACGAGTAACAGCATTGCAGTCTTGTTCTGAGAGGACTTTTGTTGGGCCTCGGTATAGGCGGACGTGACGATTGGGAGGTAGCCGGAAATTCGTTGTATGCGGCTGCGGGCGTTGCTTTGGTGGATGTCGTTTATGGCACACATTATATAAGTGTACGCATGTCGGTCGTCTCCTTCGGCCGACAGTATGCGGGCCAGTTCCTGGAGGGCTTCGTATTTCCTTACAGACTGCCTGAGGTCATATTCCGCTGCAACGGCGTAGTTGAGTTTGGCTTCCTCGATGCGTCCGAGGTCTTCGAGACACCGGGCGCGGAGATAGGCCAGTATGCCGGGGTCGGTTGTGCCGGGGACAAAGCGTTCGATAGAGTCTATATCGGCAAGTCCGGCTGCCGGTTCGCCGTTGCTGCGGTGTTTCTCGGCACTATTGAGCCAGTAAGATGATGAGCGCGGTGTGGATTCGGCTATCAGGGTGTCGCGGTAACTCTCAAGTATGGCTCGGTTCGCGGCAGCCTCTTCTGGCGATGAGGCATAATCGGCCAGAGAGTAATATATTGAGCCGTATCTGTTGAGGATGCGGGGGCGGAAGGTCTTGCGCCAACGGGGAGGGATTCGCCCCAGGACTTCTAATGCGCCTGAGTAGTCGCCCATCCCTTTCAGCCCTTCGGCTTCCATTATGGTGGCGCTCCACATCAAAGAGTCAGCCCCTGCGTCACGGGCTTCTCTGACGCAGCGCCTTGCAAGCATCAGCATCGTGTCCATCGAATAGGAACGGTATTCGTTGAAGAGAGCCTCTAAGGCGTCGAACCTCTGCAATGGGGAGGCTGCATGGGCTACGCGGTTTTGGAGGGTGTCGATTCTGGCACGTTTTTGTCGTGCTATAGCCGGACGTTCGGCGATTACATAGTCAAGACGTGCTATGGCTTCTTCGTATGACACAGGCGATGCATCGCCTGTGGTCGCACTTCCGGAAGTGCGACCACAGGATAACAACCCTATTAATATTGCTAAAGGTATTAGATGTATTGCAATTTTGGCCATTTGCCGCAAATGTACGGATAATTGTTGGTTCAGGCAATCGTTTTGCGGCCAAATATTTGTAACTTTGCACCCAGTAATAAAATAAAATACCGTATATAACTATATGTACAGGACGAACACATGCGGCGAGTTGCGTCTCGCCGATGCCGGCAAGGATGTGACCCTTGCCGGATGGGTGCAGCGCTCGCGCAAAATGGGGGGTATGACCTTCGTTGACCTTCGTGACCGTTACGGCATAACCCAGATAGTATTCAACAATGCCGACAATGCCGCTCTCTGTGAGGAGGCCAATCATCTGGGGCGTGAGTATGTGGCACAGATTTCCGGGCGTGTGGCCGAACGCTCCTCTAAAAACCCCCACATGCCTACCGGCGATATAGAGATTATAGCCTCGTCGCTGAAGGTGCTGAATCCCTCGGAAGTTCCCCCTTTCACAATAGAGGATGATACGGACGGCGGCGATGACCTGCGCATGAAGTATCGCTACCTTGACCTGCGCCGTGCCCCGGTGCGCCGTAATATCGAACTGCGCCACCGCATGACGATGGAGGTGCGCCGCTATCTTGATTCAAAGGGTTTCCTCGAGATAGAGACCCCTATGCTCGTAGGTTCCACACCGGAGGGTGCCCGCGACTTCGTGGTGCCTTCGCGTATGAATCCGGGGCAGTTCTATGCGCTGCCTCAGTCGCCCCAGACCCTCAAGCAGCTTCTGATGGTTTCCGGCATGGATCGTTACTTCCAGATTGTGAAATGTTTCCGCGACGAGGATTTACGCGCCGACCGGCAACCGGAGTTCACGCAGATTGACTGTGAGATGAGCTATGTGGAGCAGGATGATGTCATAAACCTTTTCGAAGGGATGGCCAAGCACCTGTTCAAGGAGCTTCGCGGAGTGGAACTCACCGAGCCGTTCCGCCGTATGCCCTGGGCGGAGGCCATGAAGTTCTATGGCTCCGACAAGCCGGATCTCCGCTTCGACATGAAGTTCGTGGAACTGATGGATATAATGAAGGGGCATGGTTTCGGCGTGTTCGACAACGCGGCCTATATCGGCGGCATATGTGCGAAGGGCGCAGCTTCTTATACCCGTAAGCAGCTTGACCAACTGACCGATTTCGTGAAGCGTCCCCAGATTGGCGCGAAAGGTATGGTATATGCCCGTGTAGAGCCGGATGGCACGGTGAAGTCATCGGTTGACAAGTTCTATACCCAGGATGTGCTTCAACGGATGAAGGAGGCTTTCGGCGCGGAACCGGGCGACCTCATCCTGATTCTCTCCGGCGAGGACGCCATGAAGACACGTAAGCAGCTTTGCGAGCTTCGCCTTGAGATGGGTAACCGTCTGGGACTTCGCGACAAGAATAAGTTCGCATGTCTCTGGGTAGTAGATTTTCCGATGTTTGAATGGAGCGATGAGGAGCAGCGTCTTATGGCCATGCACCATCCGTTCACCCACCCCAAGGATGAGGATATAGCGTTGCTTGACACCCGTCCCGAGGATGTGCGCGCCGATGCCTACGACATGGTTGTGAACGGCGTTGAGGTAGGGGGCGGCTCTATCCGTATCCACGATGCGGCATTGCAGGCCAAGATGTTCGAGATTCTCGGCTTCACCCCCGAGAAAGCCCAGGAGCAGTTCGGTTTCCTTATGAACGCTTTCAAATACGGCGCACCTCCTCACGGTGGCCTTGCCTATGGTCTTGACCGCTGGGTGAGCCTTTTTGCCGGGCTTGACTCCATACGCGACTGTATCGCCTTCCCGAAAAACAATTCGGGCCGCGATGTGATGTTGGACGCCCCGGCGGCTTTGGACGCCAAACAGCTTGACGAATTGCAGCTTGCTCTTGACCTTAAGGAGAAATGACAGCCCGCGATATTGTCGAGGCCGTAGAGGGTGCATGTCCTCTTGATGCCCAGGAGGCGTGGGATAATTCCGGCTGGCAGGTAGGGGCGCCATCGGCTCCCTGCAGTGGTGCGCTGTTATGTGTGGATGTTACCGAGCAGGTGATTGACGAGGCTGTGGAGCGTGGCTGTAACCTGGTTATATCGCATCATCCGTTGCTTTTCCGTGCCACGCGGAGTATCATCGTTGGTGACGACCGTGTTGACCGCTGTGTAGCCCGTGCCTTTGAAAAGGGTGTCTCCATATACAGCGCCCATACTTCGTGTGACTGTGCCCCTGCAGGGGTGTCGTTCGAGATGGGACGTATGCTCGGTCTTGGCGACATGAGGGTGCTTGACACGGATAGCGGCCTCGGCGTGATCGGCTGCTTTGACTGCCCGTTGCCGTGGAGGGAGGTCCTCGATCGGGTGAAGGAGGTGTTTGACGTACCGATGTTAAGGTGTTCCGCCCCTCCGACTGAGAGCCACACAGTACGGTGTATCGCCCTCTGCGGGGGAGCGGGAGCCGACTTGCTGCCGTTGTCCTATGAGAAAGGAGCCTCCATGCTCGTTACGGCCGACTGCAAATTCAATACGTTCCTTGACGTGGGTTCGCGCGCCACTATGCTGGTGGATGCCGGGCATTTTGAGACAGAGCAATGCACAAAAGAAATATTTTATCGCGCTATTAAGGAAAAATTTCCTAACTTTGCAGTCTATAAATCAGCATGGGAGAGAAATCCCGTCAGATATTATTGATAACACCTGTAAGACGAATGGCTACAGACAAGAATAAAAACGAAGGCCTCTCGGTGGAGAGCCGCCTGAAATCGCTTTACCAGCTTCAGACAGTCCTGTCCGAGATTGACCGTATAAAGACTATACGCGGCGAACTTCCTCTGGAGGTGAAAGACCTCGAAGACTCGCTTGCCGGTCTCCATACGCGTATATCCAACTACGAGCAGGAGATTGCGGAGTTACGCAACAAACTGGCCCAGGAGAAGGAGAAGATTAACGACTCGCAGAACAAGATTGCCCGTTACAAGGAACAGCTTGAAAACGTGCGCAACAACCGTGAGTTCGACCTCCTTTCCAAAGAGGTTGAATTCCAGACTCTTGAAATCGAGCTTTCTGAAAAACATCTCGGCGAATACACCCGCCAGATAGAGCAGAAGCAGAACGATATAGAGGCTACCCGCGAGAAGGTCACCGACCACGAGCATGTGCTTGCCGAGAAACGTGCCGAACTTGAGGAAATCGTCAGCGAGACCCGCCAGGACGAAGAACGTCTGCGCCAGCAGGCCAAAGACCTTGAGCCGCAGATTGACTCCTATACCCTAAACGCCTTCAAGCGTATCCGCAAGAACGCCCGCAACGGCCTCGGGGTGGTATATATTCAGCGTAATGCCTGCGGTGGTTGCTTCAACCGCATCCCGCCCCAGAAGCAGCTTGAAATAAAGATGCGTAAGAAAATCATCGTATGCGAATATTGCGGACGCATCCTTATAGACCCGGATATCGCCGGTGTTGAGGATGTGGCTTCGAAATAAATCGCGCTGATCAAGATAATAAGTCAGGGCGGTGTGTCAAAATTCATCTTTTTTGACACACCGCTTCTGTTATATAACACTTTTGGCAATGGTAACTTTATAGTG
>CAJUBM010000081.1 GCA_910584735.1 uncultured Muribaculaceae bacterium | reverse complement strand
CGCCTCTTCGGGTGGCCTGCCGTCCCGGAGGTCCGGCGCCACTATAAGTTACCACGGATAATAACCTTTTCGTTGGGAGACGTTTATCTGAATTTTGACACACCGCCATTGCCAAAAGTGTTATATAACAGAAGCGGTGTGTCAAAATTCATCTTTTTGACACACCGCTCATATATTTTATTCCCGATTGGCAAAAATCGGCTTATTTCGCGGCGGAAGCTGCGGGAAGGCCGAGCTTTGTGCGGACAGCGGGGGTAACGTCAGTAACCTGTGTGGAAGTGAAAGCAGCCATACCCTCGGGGAATATCATGGTATAACCCTGCTCGGTGCCTACAGCCTTGATGGCGTCCATAAGTTTCTGCTGTATGGGCTGCATAAGCTGGGCCTGCTGGCGCTGGAGGTCCTGGTGGGCGGTCTGTGCGAACTGCTCGCTCTTCTGTGTGAGCTCCTGCATCTCGCTGAGACGGCGCTCCTTGATTTGCTGAAGCGCGGTAGGATCCTTTTCAAGTTCCTGATATTCGGTATATTTCTTCTGAAGCTCCTCGTTGATCTTGGCATACTCGGTTTCATAAGTCTTGGAAGCCTCACCGATTTTGGCTTCTACCTCTTTGAGTTCGGGCATATCCTGGAGAACGGCCTGTGCGTCAACAACACCGAATTTCGGGGACTGTGCCCAGGCGCAGAGGGGCAGAGCCACAACCAGCGCCATAAGGATTTTCTTAATCATTGGTCTATTATAGTTTTAATTATGTATTCTTTTTTAATAGTGGATTCACATCGTCAGTTGGCATAGCCGAGCTTGGCAAGCACCTCGTTCGAGACATCGATGCGCGGAGAGGCGTATATTATGTTAGCCGATGAAGCTCGGTCGAAGATAGCCTGGTAGCCACGTTCCTCGGAGAGTTTCTTGACGGCGTTATATATATCGTCCTGGATAGGCTTCATCAGCGTCTGACGCTTCTTATAAAGTTCTCCCTCGGGGCCGAAGTATTTGTAGCGGAGTTCGGTGGCCTGCTGTTCCTTGGCAACGATTTCCTCCTCACGCTTCTTCACCTGTTCCTCGGTGAGGAACACCTTGTCCGAAAGGTACTGCTTATACATCTGGTCGGCCTCCTTGCTGACGGCCTCCACCTCTTTCTGCCAACGCTGCGAAAGCTGGTTCAGCTGCTCGTTGGCCATCTCATAGGATGGCACATTCTTCAATATGTACTCCATATCTATCAAGGCGAACTTCTGAGCCGAGGCGCCGACAACGCAGATAACTGCAAATACCAGCGAGAGAAATATCTTTTTCATAATCTATAATATCACGATTAGTGGTAATCTATCAATATGTCTGTCAATAGTTAAGACAATCTACCCGGCAAAAGGTTTAAGGCATCCACGAATTAGGCCCTCCGGGATAGGCTTACTTCGGAATAATCCGGCAGGCATCAGAATTCCTGACCGAGGATGAAGTGGAAGTGAGAGCCGCCCTTCTGGCCGTTCACCTTGTCGAAACCATATGCCCAGTCGATACCCATCATACCCACCATAGGGAGGAAGATACGCACACCGGCGCCGGCCGAACGTTTCAATGAGAACGGAGAGAAGTCTTTCACACGCGTCCAGGCATTACCGCCCTCAACGAAGCACAGACCGTAGATGGTCGTCGAAGGCTGGAGCATGAACGGGAAATGGAGTTCGACACCGAAACGGGTATAAGCGTAACCTTCCTTACTCCAGGGGGTCAGAGAGCCGTTCTCGTAACCACGCAGGGCAATAGTCTCGGTCGCATATGTATATGAACCCGACATGCCGTCACCGCCGACATAGAATGTCTCGAACGGAGAGCGCAGCCACTTGTTATAGCTACCGAGCAGACCGATGTCGGCACGCGTCATAAGCACGAGCGTCCACTTCCCGTTAGGGTCGGTAAGGGGTGTATAGGTACGCGACTTGAAGCGCAGCTTCCAATATTCTATCCATTTGTATAGCTCCTTCTTCGACTGCACGGTGTTCTCCTTCGAAAGTTTCTCCCAGTTCTTGCCCGGCGAGAAGAGCGATGCCGGAGGAGTAAGCTGGAGATTCAGCGAGAAGGTAGAGCCACGGCGCGTATAAAGCGGGTTGTCTATCGAGTTTCGGGCCAGCGTCAGACCGAGCACGAGGGCATTGGACGTCCCGTTGTTCATATAATAGAGGTATTCCCAGTTCTTAAGGTAATACCAGTTATAGGACAGTTCGGTAGTAAAGGTGAAATAGTCGTCGGGCCAGTTAAGCTGCTTACCGAAACCTACTGTCACGCCCGCCATCTGAAGCACCTTGTTGGGGTCATAGGCATTTTCGATGGAGTTCTGATAATAGTCGTTATAGCCGTACCCCGAACCGTAGCCATAACCATAGCCATAGCCGCCGTAACCGCTGTAGAGGTAGGGGTTAGACCAGTTGGAGTTATAATATGAGGAGTTAACACCGGTCTGGCGAGAGTAGTAGGCCGATACCGACAGGGAGTTGGGACGCTTCCCTCCGAACCATGGGTCAAGGAACGAGATGGAGTACATCTGGTAGTACCGGGCATTGGTCTGGGCCGAGATTGTGAAAGTCTGCCCCTCGCCCTGCGGGATAAGTCCCTTGAACGAGGACGGGTTGAAAAGATTCTTTATCGAGAAGTTGGTAAATTTAAGCGCTAATTTTCCGATGATACCCGTCTGTCCCCATCCGAGCGAGAATTCAATCTGGTCGTTGGCTTTCGATTCAAGGTTGAAACCGATGTCTACCGTACCGTTCTCCTCGTTAGGTTCCACGTTAGGCACCATATTCTCGGGATTGAAATGGCCGGTCTGGGCTATCTCGCGCATAGAGCGCATAAGGTCCTGCTTGGAAAAGAGTTCGCCCGGTTTGACGCGCAGGTCGCGGCGCACCACTTTCTCATACAGACGGTCGTTACCGGTTATGGTCACCTTGTTCACACGTGCCTGAGGGCCTTCCATCATGCGGAGTTCCAAATCGATGGAATCACCGTGGATATTCTTCTCAATAGGCACTACGTTGAAGAACAGGTACCCCTTATCCATATAGGCCGAAGAGACGGCATCCTCATCCTGGCTCAGACGTTTCTCCAGATGCTTCTGGTTATACACATCGCCGGGCTTCATATCAAGCAGATAGTTAAGCTGGTCGGTGGTATAGAGCGTGTTGCCTACCCATGTTATATCGCTGAGATAATATTTATTACCTTCGTCAAGAGTGATATAGACATCGACCTTCTTCTCATCGTAAGGCACCACGGAGTCGGAGACAATCTTCGCATCGCGGTAACCCATCTCGTTATATTTCTGTATGATACGCTCAAGGTCATCGCGATAGTCCTGCTCTACGAACTTCTTCTGCGAGAAAAGTTTCCAAAGGTTGCTACCTTCGTTTGTCTTCTTTATAACGCGTTTCAGCTTGGAGTCGGACATTACCTGGTTGCCATCGATGTAAATCTTATGCACCTTTACTTTCGAATGTTTGTCAACATCGATGGTGACAATCATCTCATTCTCTTTTGACAGGTCCTCGTCAAGGCGAATTTTCACATCGGCGTTACCGAAACCCTTCCCCTCGAAATACTTTTTAGTTATCTCCGTGGCGCGGTTTACGATGTTCTGGGTTATCTGGTTTCCGGCCAGCAGTTGGAGACGTTCCTGAAGTTCTTTCTTTTCCGAGTTTTTCATGCCGGCATAACGCACCTCGGAGATACGCGGCTGGGTACGCAGGTTTATAAGGAGCCATGCCTTGTTGCCGGCGGTCTTCTCCAGGATAATCTGCGCCTGTGCGAAAAGCCCCTGCCGCATAAGTCGTTTCACGGCTGTGGTGATGTCATTGCCCGGAATCTCTATCTTGTCACCGACCTTTAGTCCGGAATATCCGATTACTATATAATCTTCGTAATTGTCAGCCCCGGTAACGCGTACTCCCGCAATCTCGTAGGTTGTGGGGAGGCCGGCATATACTACCGGGGGGTTATATATAGTGTCGGTTGCCTCCTGGGCGTTCACTCCGGGGAGGAAGGCCAGCAAGGCCAGCAATGCTATGAGCAATCTGTTGGGCATATCTCTGTGATGAGTATAGTTTTCAGTCGGTTAAGCCGGCAATACCGGCAGCGGAGGGGGAGGAGATTTTTATTATGATATGTTTAATTGTACGGATGAAATCAGTTGGAGAGTAGCTGTTCGCTTGTAAGGCCGAACCGCCGTTCACGTCCCTGGAAACGAATCAAGGCCCTGAGGAAATCCTCTTTCGAAAAATCAGGCCAATATTTGTCGGTGACATCAATCTCGGCATAGGCAATCTGCCACAGCAGGAAATTGGATACCCGTTTATCACCGCCGGTACGTATGAGGAGGTCGGGATCGGGACAATCACACGGCAGGGATGCAGTTGAAAGATAGCGGGCAAACGTCTGCTCGTCTATATCTCCCGCCGCCATAGAGCCATCGGCACATCGGGCGGCAATCTGCCGGGCGGCTGCCACTATATCCCATCGCCCGGAATAGCTCAGGGCAAGGTTCAGCACCAGGCCGGTGCAATGGGCCGTAGCGTTGAAACATCCTTCCAGACGGCGGCGCGCCTCCTGTGGCATACGGGCGAAATCGCCTATCATCGTCAGCCTGACATTGTTCTTTATCAGGTCGGGGGTCTCGCGTTCTATAGCGATGCCGATGAGATGCATCAGGGCATCTACCTCGGCCTGCGGCCTATGCCAGTTCTCGGTGGAAAAGGCATAGAGCGTGAGGCACTTCACCCCGGCTTCTGAGGCAATCTCGGTAATGCGTCGCACGGTGCTTACCCCCTCTACGTGTCCTTCCGAACGGTCAAGCCCTCTGGCCTTGGCCCAGCGCCCGTTTCCGTCCATTATAATGGCCACATGGGCGGGAACCTTTGCAGGATCCAGCATCTTCAGCAAATCTTCCATCGTTGCTTGCTCCATAGTCGGCATTTCCGTTTGTTTTAGAGGTCAGTCTACGTAGTGGCATGTGGCACAACGTTCGCCGAACTCATATGTGATTGAAATCTGGATGTTCGAATACCAGTCGGTGTTACGTCCGAACGAGCTTTTTATCTGATGGAGGTCGGAAAGAGGCCCGTCTATATGGTCGTTGAACACCTTTGTCATAGAGAACTCCGCCCCTATATTAAGGCGCGGTTTCAATTTATATTTTATCCCGAAAGCCATCGGGATATTAAACCCGAAAGCAGTCTCACCGTCGCAGGAAGCAAGGGTAAACCCTATGCCGGCGGCAAGATACGGGCTCCATCGCCGCAACTTCTTATAAGTCTCCCCTATACCATAGGAGAAAAAGTTGAATTCCACACGCGCCCCCAGGTCATAGGCCGTAGACTTGAAGGAATAGTTCTCCCCGCCGGGGAAGACATCGTCCATATCCTTTGTATCGCCACTCAACCCCATTACGTTGAACACCGTGCGTATGGCCCAGCGCACGTCAGGGAGGTAGCGGAACGATGCCCCGGCAGAGAATCCGGGATGGCCGAAGATACTTGAAGAGGCATCTCCAAGATAACCCGACATGCCCACCTGCCCTCCAAGGTCGAACTTGTAGGTAGCCTCCTGGGCCTTGACGCCATAAGGGGCCACGACACAGGCGCATATTAAAGTGAGCAATATCAACAGCTTCTTCATCGGATATTCCTTTCAATTTGGAGAGTAGAGAGCCTCCGGCTACTGCAACGGTTTAAACCGCAGCGAGTTGATTGCGCCCTGCCAATAATATGGCTGCAATAACCCGTCATCGCCGATTCCGCCGAACATCAGCAACACCGGCACCTCCCACGAGGTTATCGGCTTTACGGCCTTTGGTTTGAGAGTCTCGGTATATTCAAACACAAGGAGGTCGGCCCCATACAACGAGGGGATGTATTCGGGCAGTTGTACCAGATTCGACCCTTTGTTCCAGTTCATGCCCATGTCACGCGACACATATACAGAGCGTTGGCATTTCAACGCGCCACGGCCGCCGATGGCTACCAGAGCCGGTATACGTTTCGATTGCCAGCTGAGGGTGTCGGTCTGCACTATGGTGTAACGTGCCACGGCATAACCCTCGGCAGCCGGAAGCCCTTTGCCGACTTTTGCCCATGTAGAACCGTCGTAGGCCCATGTTGCACCTGTTAGCGTTCCCGTGGCAGTACGCCCTCCGGCAATCATCACCTGCGGCCGTGGAGCCCATTTGGAGGAAGACAGTATGCTCTGCGAGTATCCTTCCACGGGGAAATCAGATGCCACGGCACTTTCCGCACCTGAAGGATATGCTACATGGCGCAGACTTCCGTCAGCGGCAGCTTTCAGTCCGAGTACCCCTCCGGGATAAACAGCCGTTATGGCCCTCCAACCTATGGCTCCGGCAGGCGTCCAAGCCGCGCCGTCAGCACTTGACAGAAGATTCCCGTTACCGTCCAATATATATAAGGTGTCATCCGAGGCATTAAACGAGGTAATATCAGCATCGGCGGGAAGGTCGGTGGCTATTGCCGACCACGTTCCGGCAAATACATTCTCCGAGCGGCTTAGCGACCATCCGCCCTGTGTGCGGCACAGCACATATGCCCTGTCGCCCATCTTTACGGCGCGTTGAGCCGAGGGGGAAGATGCGGGCAGCGGGAGACACCCCTTGTCGTCCCACCACAGAGAGTCATTCTTTAGCTCATGAACGTTGACACTGACATCGTAGGACATCTCTACAGCACCGTTATAGCTTCTGATGGTAAGCGTTACAGGCTTTGTGAAGTTCAATTTTTCATCCGGGGAGGTAAGGTAGTCCACCACGGTGTCTGTGCCATGCAGCGAGGTCATATGGAACTTGCACTCCGAACATTCATCGGTGGTGAGCTTCACAGCCACTGCACTCACATCTGTACCCAGCGGGAGAGAATCGGCATTGAATATCCGGCGGTTGTTCAGGTCAATTGAGAAAAACACCGAATCAATGTTATTCAACACCGCCTTGTTCTCTTTCAGGGAGAAAGCCCTCACGGTTACCCCCGAGTAGTCGGGAGTACCCTCGCGCGCAGGCTCATCGTTAGAGTTGCAGGCGCCGACAAGGGACATCAGAGCCACCCCGCAGGCAGCGAAATATGCCTTATATGATGCTTTATTCATGTAAGCGTGATAGTTTCAATTTGCAAAGTTAGCAAGTTTTTGCAAATATAGGGCCATATGGCTGCTATTTCAATATTTTTAAAATTTAAATCTCTGCTGCGGTGAGACATTAACAGGGTTTCACACATATACCTCTATCAGCTACGAAAAGCGGATTATTCCCGAACCACAAAAGCCGGTTTCCACCGACCTCGGTATCCGAGACCAGGGAGGCGCAAGGCAGTTCCGGCGCCGGGCATCTCCCGGAAGCCCCGAGGGCAAATGGGGCAATCTCAACCCTCAACGCGTCCCATGCGCCATCATCAAGCACGGCTTTAAGGAACCGGGGACCGGCTTCCACTAACACGGAAGTAACACCGTAAGTATCAAAAAGCAATCTCCACAATTCATTTATTGTGCCGTATTCTCCCAGAACGGTTGCCGCACCCACAGCATCCGCATCAGACAACAATGCGCAGTCGGGAGGGAGGATTCCATGACGGTCTATAACGAACCGGCGAGGGGCATCGCCGCTCCATCCACGGAGTGTCAGACGGCAGTTATCGGCCACGGCGGTTGACGCCGTGGTGATTACAGCCCCGGTCTCCCCCCGGAGTTTCATAGTGAGAAGAGAGGTAAGGGCGTTGGAGAATCTCTGCGGAGTACAATGCGGCTCCCGGCAGCAATCCATAAAGCCGTCAGCCGACTGCGCCCATTTCAATATAACGAACGGTCGCCGATGGCGGTAAGCAGTGAAAAACACATAGTTCAGCGCCTCTGACTCATCAGCGAGTATGCCGGTCACCACCTCGGCCCCACCCTCACGCAGCATCGCGACACCCCGCCCGTTCACTTTAGGATTGGGATCTCCCGCACCCACAACGACCCTCGGGAACCCACATTCGACAAGGAGACGGGCACATGGCGGCGTCTTGCCGTAGTGCGAGCATGGCTCGAGTGTGACGTATATCGTGGATTTCGGCAGAAGCTCCCGGTCAGAGTCCTTCACCGATGACACGGCATTAACCTCGGCGTGTCCCTGTCCGTAACGGCGGTGCCACCCCTCGCCGATGACACGGCCGTCAGGCGCCACAATAACGGCCCCGACCATCGGGTTGCTCCCCGTCATACCGCGCCCGCGCGCTGCAAGCTGCAAGGCCCGGCGCATATAAACTTCGTCTGTATTCAAGCAATTCCTTATTTAAATTTGCGGACAAAGATACGGATAAGTCGAGAGCAAAGCCAAATTTATTTGAGCTTTGCCGAGCGGAAGTATCTAAGGCGTTAGCCAAAGATACGCAAAAAACGCGGGATAGTGGCGCCGTTGAAGTAAGTGGCACCCTCTCAACTTGAATCACTACCACATACACGGTGATTTATGGCACATAATCTCCAATTCACACCCACAGATTCGGAATTTACCATACCTCCCAAAAAATCAGGCGAAAATAAGCTTCGAAATTTTGCCAATCGGAAAATTGTATGTAATTTTGCCCCGCTTAAAGCAAAATCGATAACACAGGTAACAAAAACAAGTAATATCAAAAAATGATCATCGTACAAGTTAAAGAAGGCGACAACATCGAAAAAGCTCTCAAAAAATTCAAACGTAAATTTGAGAAAACCGGTATCGTGAAGGAACTCCGCAGCCGTCAGGCATTTGAGAAACCCTCCGTGACCAACCGCAAGAAGATGATGAAGGCCATCTACGTGCAGAAGCTGCGCATGGTAGAGGAATAACCCCTTCCCTTCTTAGCCATACATATCATATAAGCATAACCCGCCTCGGAGCATCGTTATAACAACCATATCGGTGCTGCGAGGTTTGGTGTGTTCGTACCCGTCCTTACCCGCATTCGGCACAACCCCGTGCAATCGGAATAAAAATTTTTAACACATCTATTGCAGAAACAAAAAATATGTGCTACCTTCGTGAATCATAACTCACGAAGGTAACCTTAATTCCATCTGCGATGATTGATTCGTTTCTGACATACATTCGGTGTGAGCTGAATCTTTCGGCCCACACCGTTTTGTCTTACAGACACGACATGCTGGAATTCAGCCGGTTCCTTACCGGGGGGAATCCCGGCAACACCTTCGACCCCCTTTCCGTCACGCCGTCCGACATACGTCTTTGGATTTCAGCCCTATCTCGGCGAGGAATCTCGCGCCGCACGGTGAAAAAGAAACTCTCTGCCGTGAGCAGTTTCTACCGCTATCTTATACACCGGCGCATCATGGATGCAAACCCGGTAGAGGATATTACCCCGGCGCGGGTGCCACGCCCGCTACCGTCCTACATACGCACGGCGGAAATGGAAGAGGTAATAGATTCGTTGGATAACGGGAAGGCTCAGTTACTGAAAAATTTTGAAGGTGAGCGTAACGCCCTGATAGTGCTGATGTTCTACTCCACCGGAATGCGACGCGCCGAACTAATCGGGCTAAAAGACCGCGATGTAGACACATCCCGCAACGAACTAAAGGTGCTCGGCAAACGTAATAAGGAAAGAATCATTCCCTTCGGCGAAGAACTGCAGCAGGCCATAGAGAGCTATCGGCAAAGCAGGGAAAAGGCCACAGGAAGCCCGACATCGGAAACATTCTTCATCCGCCCCGACGGGGAATCTCTCTACCCGATGCTTGTAGAGAGAGTGGTAAAGAAAGCCCTTACAGGCCACACTAACGCGGCGCGCCTCTCCCCACACACCCTGCGCCACAGCTTCGCCACAGATATGCTAAACAACGGGGCCGACCTCAGGGCCGTGCAGCAGCTGCTCGGCCACGAATCGCTGGCCACGACCCAGGTCTACACCCACGTGACCTACCGCGAACTCCAACAGAACTACCAACACGCGCATCCGCGCGAAAAACTACATACTAACAACAAATAAAGGAGGAAAAACTATGGACGTACGCATTCAAGCCATCCACTTCGACGCAACCGACAAGCTCGTAGCCTTCATCAACAAGAAAGCCGAACGCCTCCAGCGCCACAACCCCGCTATCACAACCGTAGACGTAAAACTATCGGTGGTGAAGCCTGAAACAGCCATGAACAAAGAAGCCGTAATATCCGTCTACCAGCCCCAGGACGAACTCGTAGCATCCAAGACCGCCGACTCCTTCGAAGAAGCGGTAGACCTCTGCCTCGAAGCCATCGAGCGGCAGATGGAAAAACGTAAAGAGAAGAAATAAGTAACTGTTCAAAAATAATCTCGCCCGGTTACTTAACGCCATAACCCGACACTGACTGCATCCCCAAAGCTATTCACAGATAAACTTTAGGGGTGCAGTCCGCTTTTCGTTTAAGTTGGTCAACAAAATTAATTTTGTTGACCAACTTATGAAAAAGATGTATCTTTGCGCCGGAATTCGGCATGCATTAACGGTATCCGGCCGAATCCCCACCTGCCGCCGTTCACAGGCGGTTTCTGAATCCACGAAAACACAAATTTCAAAAATACGGAACTAAAAATGTCAATCGACCGTCCAAAACTTTGGATGAAGACCAAGGACTATCTGTTCATCATCCTCGGTATAGCGAGCTATGCGCTTGGCTTTAACGCTTTCATCGCCACCGCACCCGACAAAGTGGTAATCGGCGGCATGGCCGGTGTCAGCCAGGTGGTGGATATGCTCACCATGGGCCTGTTCGGCTTCCATGTGCCCTACTCCGTCACCATATTCGTCGCCAACGTGATAATGCTGTCGTTCGCCTTCAAGATAGTAGGACGCACATTCGTGATACGCACACTTTTCGGCGTTGTAATAATATCGATACTCTTCGCCGTGGTACAGCCGCTGTTCCATACCCCCCCGGTGGCGGGACAGACGTTCATGAACATCGTTATCGGCGCCGTGCTGTGCGGCCTGGGTCTCGGACTGGTATTCATCCATAACGGCTCAACCGGCGGCACCGACATCGTGGCCGCCGTGGCCTCCAAGGTCAGCAACGTTTCCATAGGCAGGGCCATGGTCTATTTCGACCTCTCCATCATCAGTTCGTCAGTGCTGCTGAAATGCATCTTCATGCCCGGCTTCGAGCTTTCAGCCGCAGTCCCGGCACTGGTCTACGGTCTGTTGACACTGTTTATCATACCATTTGTGACCGATACGATGATCAACACCAACCGTATGGCCGTACAGTTCACCATCTTCTCAGAGAAATGGGAGGAGATTGCCACCGCCATCAACAATGAGGCACAACGCGGATGCACCGTCATCAGCGGCATGGGATGGTATTCCAAGAAAGAGGTAAAGGTGCTGTTGGTGATGTGCCGCAAAATTGAATCGGTAACCATATTCCGCATCATAAAGTCTATTGACAAGGATGCCTTCATCACACAGGCGCAAGTGAACGGGGTCTACGGCAAAGGATTTGACAACCTCAAGCTGAAGATGCGCCGCCCGGGACAGCATGTCAACCACCCGCACCTCCCGGAATCATCCTCCAAAGTCATATAATGCCGTCCAGCATAAGAAGCCTTGTCGTTGCGGCTCTGGCATTGTGTTCCTGGGCTACAGCCGGAGCCGTGGACTTCACATGGGACATTGACTTCTCCTCCGTGTTCGACAACCGCGAGGGAGACAATGCCTATACCGATACACGCACATTCTTTTTTACATCCCTTGCCCCGGAGATAGGGCTGCGTTTCACGCCGGCAGACCGCATAGCAGGCGGAGTAGTATGGAACCAGCCCATAGGATGCCAATGGGACGGGCATAGAATCTCCCCCACCCTCTATTACCGGCATGATGGCGCTGCGGCATCCTCACCTTGGAGCTTCTCAATGGGAATGTTCCCCCGCAGCGAACTGGTAGAAGAGATGCCCGGATTCCTTTGGAGCGATTCGCTGTCATACACGCAGCGCAACATACGCGGGCTGTTGGTGCAATACCGCCGTGAACGCAGCTTCCTTGACGCCTATGTGGACTGGCGCGGGATGCAGACCAAGACCCAACGCGAGGCCTTCAACATCGTGGTCCACGGTCGCTGGCATCCGCGCCGCTACAATCCTTTCTTCATAGGCGGACACGCCATGATGAACCATTTCGCACTACAGAAAGACGCTCCGGCCGACCAGCACATAGTCGACAACTTCGTTGTCAACCCATATATCGGCGTAAACATGCAGGGGCGCACCCCCCTTGACAGCCTTATAGTGCGCGGAGGGCCGCTCCTCACTCTCGAGCGCAACCGAGCCGACGGGAATAACTGGAAGACCCCTCTCGGAGCATGGATAGAGGCCGTGGCCGAATGGCGATGGCTCGGCCTCAAAAACACGTTCTATGCCGGAGGACGCCAATTCCCCTCCTACATTCCCTTCCGTGCCGACCTCTACCAGGGAGAACCGTTCTATCAGGCCCGGCTCTACAACCGCACAGACCTCTATGCCCGCATCTACCGCAACCGCTACATAGACCTGCGTGCCTCCCTTGACTTCAACATCGCCGGCTCCTCCTTCATCTTCTACCAGCGCATCCTCCTGCGCGTCTACCTCCCATAATCCCATACCATCTTTCTGGCGACCTCTGTTTCAACAATTACGCAAAAAAGAAAAATATCCTACAATACAATGCGGTGTACCACATGGCTTGTGATACACCGCATTTAGCATATCCCATGCCAATGGTTCTTTTGAATTTAGCCGGATGGTAGTGGCGCCGGACCTCCGGGACGGCAGGCCACCCGAAAAACAAATGCCGACTCAAACTGGAGTATTACTAATTCTGTAACGGCTGCGCCTCTTCGGGTGGCCTGCCGTCCCGGAGGTCCGGCGCCACTACCATC
>CAJUBM010000080.1 GCA_910584735.1 uncultured Muribaculaceae bacterium | reverse complement strand
GGGGCAGCACCATCGGTGCTGCCGGCCGCGAACCTCTTCGGCTCCTTCTGTATTATTGGCATTTATCAACGTTATCCCACAAGGCCCCTTTCGGAGCAGCACCTCCGCCTCTCTCAACCCCAAACGGCATCCGGGTCACCCCTCCGTCCCGGATGCCGCCCCCTCTAAGGAATCCGCAAGGACGCCTCCGAGGGAATACACGGAGGGAACATACTCTGAATTAAAATAAACCTCTCATTAAATTTACCTGAATCACTCAATGAAAAAACATTTCTTGTTTTTGCTCCTTCTTCTGCTGGCGCTGCCAATGGCGGCCCAGAGTGTGCGTGTGACGGGCGTCGTTACGTCAGCCGAAGACGGCGAACCCATGATCGGCGCCACAGTGCAGATTAAGGAGAATCCCGCAGTGGCCGTGTCGACCAACATCGATGGAGAATACACCATCGATGCAAAAGTGGGACAGACCATAAAATATTCATTCGTGGGCTGCGACACGGAGACCCGTAAAGTAACCGCTGCCGGGAAAATCGATGTGTCGCTCAAAAGCTCCAACATGCTTGACGAGGTAGTGGCAATCGGCTACGGCACCATGAAGAAGAGCGACCTCACCGGCTCGGTATCATCGGTAGCTTCCGACAAACTCCAGAAAACCCCCTCTGCCTCACTGGCTAACGCCCTCCAGGGGCAGGCAGCCGGTGTGACGGTGAACTCTCTGACAGGACGTCCCGGAGCTTCAGCCGAGGTGCGCATACGCGGTGTGGGTACAATCAACGGCGCCTCACCTATATATGTAGTGGACGGCGTGATTGTCGACGACATCTCGTTCCTGTCCCCGTCAGACATACAGTCTACCGAAATCCTCAAGGATGCTTCATCTGCCGCCATCTACGGTGCCCGAGGCGCCAACGGCGTAATCCTCGTCACTACAAAGTCCGGCAAAAAAGCCGACCGCGCCAACATCACTTTCGACATGTACGTAGGCTGGGAGTCTCGCCACAAGAAGCTGGACGTAATGGGGGCCAAGGACTTTGCCGACACCTATGTAGCCATCAACGGCAACAAGGCATCCAAGAAATACTATGCCGAGAACGGGTTCAACAAATGGCTCGAAATCTACCAGGGCGTAAAGGCATCACCCTACTACCCCACCGTCTACGACCCCGAGAAGAATCCTACAGGCTTCGACTACTCCGCAGTAGACACCGACTGGCAGGACGAAGTGTTCCGCACGGGCATGATACAGAACTACCACCTTTCGATTGACGGCGGCTCCGACCAGTTCACCTACTCAATGTCGGGAAGCTGGTTCAAACAGGAAGGTACACTCATCGGCTCCGACTACTCACGCTTCACAGGACGCCTGAACACCTCTTATAAAGCTACCCCGTGGATGAAGATAGGTGAGAACATCTCGTTCATGGCAGGCGTGGCAAAGAACGCTTTCGAATCGGGCGACAACTCGTCACAGCCCGAGGCCGGTATCCTGGCAGCTTCGTTCGCGATGGCTCCCTGGGATCCCACCCACTACCCCGCAGGGTCTGTGAACAAGAACGGCGAGGACATCAGCGGACAGATTGCTGCGTCCTCCAACTTCAAAAACGTGACCAACCCCTTCTCTATGGTGGAATACAGCCACCCCAAGTCGAACACCTCGCGCTTTGTAGGCAACGTGTACATCGAACTTACCCCGGTAAAATACCTGACATGGAAAACTACCTACGGCTTCGACTATAACGTCCGCACCGACAAGAGCTTCTCTGACGCCTATCTGGTATCGGCCTTCGACAAACGCGACAAAAACTTCCTGACCTCCTCTATAGGCAAGACCTACAACTGGAACGTTGACAACATCCTTACCTACGCCCGCGAAATCGGCCCCCACAGCTTCTCTGTAATGGCCGGCCAGACCGTCGAGGAGTTCTCCTACTACGGCATCGGCAACTCAGGCTCTACCATCCTCAACCCGGTTGAACGCAACTGGTACCTCTCGCAGGTTACCGATGACTTCGGCCGCCCCTCCGATTCCGTAAGCCGCAACCGCCGCTTCTCCTGGCTGGGCCGTATCTACTACGCCTACATGGACAAATACATGGCCACGGTGAATTTCCGTGCCGACGGTTCCTCGAAGTTCCCCGAGAACTCATGGGGATATTTCCCCTCATTCTCGCTGGCATGGCGCATGTCCCAAGAGAACTTCATGAAGAATATAGACTGGCTCAACGACCTGAAAGTGCGCTTCGGCTGGGGTAAGGTAGGTAACGACAACATCGGCAATTCAGCCTTCACCCTCGCGGTAGAGAACTCGGGGCCCTACTTCCTCGGCTACGCTTTCGGACAGCCCCAGACCTACGTACAGGGAGCAACCGTCCTCACATGGATCAACAACGGAGGCCACTGGGAAAACACCGAACAAATCTCTGCCGGTATCGACTTCGGCATGTTCTCCAACCGCCTGACAGGTTCTATCGACGGATTCATCCGCAAGACAAACGACATGCTCATGACCGTTACCGCACCGGCACACGTCGGGAACCGCTGGGCGCCGATGGCAAACGTCGGAAACGTGCGCAACCAAGGTATCGAGATACAGCTTGAACACCGCAACCAGATAGGCCGCGATTTCTCCTACTCTATCTCAGGTAACGTATCGTTCATCGACAACAAGCTCACGGCGGTAAACGGCGGTTCGGCCAATCCCGCAAACGAGATACAGTACATCGAAGAGGGACACCCGCTCTATTACTTCAAGGGTTATCAGTACGAAGGCGTGTTCCGCACCGACCAGGAGGCCCTCGACTATTTCGCCGGTAAGCCCAACAGCTATACTGCCGAAGACATCCCCTTCCATGCCGGCGATGCCATCTATGCCGACCTCAACGGCGACGGCCGCATCGACGACGGCGACCGCACCGACCTCGGTTCGGCAATCCCCTGGCTAAACTACGGCCTCAACCTCGGAGCCTATTGGAAGAACTTCGACCTCCAGGTATTCTTCCAGGGTGTGGCCGGCAACAAGATTTACAACGCCCAGCGTTCACGTCTCGAAGGCACAGGCATGACCTCGGTTCTCTCCCCGGCAATGAAGGATGTATGGACTGTTGACAACCCCGAAGGTTCGATTCCCAATCCTAAGAACTCGTTCAACACCTCATATCCCTCCAGCCGTTTCCTGGAAAACGGTTCATACCTGCGTCTGAAGAATCTCCAGATCGGCTACTCGCTTCCCGAGAACCTTATCTCGAAGGCCGGCTTCAAGAACTGCCGCATATATCTGCAAGGTTCGAACCTCTTCACCGCCACGAAGTACAAAGGCTTCGACCCCGAGGTAAACGGCGGTGTCGACAACGGCAACTATCCCCAGAGCCGCTCCTTCCTCATCGGGGTAAACATCTCTTACTAACAACAAAGACAACAAACAGTTAAGAGTACAAGGTTTAGACAATAGACCACATCACATAGACATCCAATGAAAAACAAGATATTAAATATCGGACTGGCCATGGTAGCCGCCCTCTCGCTGAGTTCGTGCAACGACTGGCTGAAAGAGGATGCCCCGGGCGTTAACAAGTTCGAAGACTTCTACATCGGAGGCGCTATGGGCATACAGACCGTCAACGCCGCCTACGTGCCCCTGGCATGGGAATTCAACGACACCTATTTCTCGGAATGGTTCTTCGGCGACATAGCCTCAGACGATGCCCTCAAAGGGGGACAAGGTGTAGCCGACGGACTTGACGCCTACGACATCGACAACTACAAGGTAAACCCCTCGAACGGAATCGTACTCGACTATTACCGCGCAAAATACCAAGGTATAGCGCGCGCAAACCTGGCACTGCGCGAGGTAGAGAAACTCGAACCCGATGCCGAGATGAGCGCCGAACGCAAAACCTGCCTCCTCGGCGAAGCATATTTCCTGCGCGGACTCTACTACTTCCAGCTCGTACGTCTGTTCGGCGGAGTGCCCCTGATTACAGAGGTTATCGAGTCATCCGACCGCTGGCAGCAGAAACGCGCATCGGTAGACGAAGTTTATGCCCAGATTGTCTCCGACTTCGAAAATGCCGAGAAAATGCTATGGAACAAGAGCAAATTCCCCATGGATGACCTCGGACGTGCTACCAAGGGTGCCGCGCAGGCCATGCTCTGCAAGGCATATCTCTACAACCACGACTACGAAAACGCCTACAAATGGGGCAAGAAGTGGGTTGACGAGCAGTATCGCGCAGGGGAATACAAACTCAACCGGCGCTATTTCGACAACTTCATGGAGGCCTCCGAGAACGGTCCGGAAAGCATCTTCGAGGTGCAGTACATAATAGAGGAGACTTCTGACTACGGTGTCGGCTTCGGCTCCACTCGCGGTACATTCACCACCATCCTCTGCCGCCAGCGCGGCACCTCCATGGGTTCAGACGCCGGATGGGGATGGAACCACCCCACACGCAACCTCTACAACGAGTTCGAACAGGGTGACCCCCGCCGCGACTATACCATAGGCATCCCCTCCGACCAAGACCTTGAGAACATCGAGGTGACATATCTCGGCTCACCCTACTTCAACCTCAAGAATGCCTACTACGACTGGGACACCCAGAGCTATCCCGCGCTCAAACATGCCTCCCGTTCGCCGAAGAACTACACCATCATGCGCGCCGCAGATGCCCTGCTGCTATATGCGGAAGCCGCCCTCGAGGCAGGCAAGTCGGCAACCGAGGTGAAATGGGCGCTCGAAGAAGTACGCAGCCGTGCCCGCGCCAACGCCGCCGATCCGTCAACCGCACTCCCCGAGTTCCCCGCATATAACGGCTACAGCGACAACACCGACGACCTCCGCCGCGCCCTGCGCCATGAACGCCGCGTGGAACTCGCTATGGAAGGCCACCGTTGGTTCGACCTCGTGCGCTGGGGCATAGCCTACGATGTGCTTGACAAGGACCACGGCACCTATCCTCCCACCGAATCAGCCGAAGCCCGCGCCGAGATGGCCAACTTCATAAAAGGGAAATGCGAGCTTATGCCCATCCCCTTCGAGGAACTCCACCTCAACGCCATGGAACAGAACCCCGGATATTAATATAGAATCCCATATTATCAACTGCGTGGCCGCGCGTGGCGGCCACGCAGTCAGAACCTCCAAAAACAACAAACAAAAAAACAACAAACCCATTTATCAACTTTAAACTTAGTTTCAGATTATGAAAAAGTTTACTCTTATCGCCGGTATGGCCGTAGTGGCCCTCGGAGCATCAGCCCAGTTCAACATCGATGGCGCAGGCTACGTTGAAGACGTTGCCAAGGCAAACCCCGATGCAAAATATGTAGCTATCGCAATAAGCGATTACAGCGTCGAGCAGCTCGGTGCCGGAAACGTGGTTCCCGCATGGCCCGAAGGTGACGGCTCTGACCCCACAATCCGCGAGCTTTATTTCTGGGACAACACCTTCACCCCCGGAATCGCCGGGACTCCCGCTCCGGGCTGGAATGAAGAAAACATGGACTTCGATTATACCGTACTCATCGTAGGAGCATCTACATGGTCCGGAGCAGGCTACTGCATCCCCGATGAATGTAAAGCTGTGGACTTCGACCTCAAACCCGAGACCCGTTTCCACATGAGCTATTCCTCATTAGGCGCAGGAGCCCCCGCAGGTATCCAGATACAGTTGCTTCCCGACGTTCACGGCGATGCCAACAAGGGTGTATGGAACTTCTCCCTGGGCACCTCTTTTGAAGGTGCACCTATCATAGGCAAAGCATCCAACGAAGACTGGCAGACCATCGACATCTCCCTGGCAGACCTTGCCAAACTGAACAACAAGACTCCCAACTACGAGGCAACCAACAACGCCAAGGGCAACTACATGGTAGTTCTCGGAGGTTCCGGCGAGGGTAACACCATCGCCATCGACAACGCTTTCTTCTACACCCCCGGCGCAGGTGCTGCCATCAACGGTGTGGAGGCTGACAACGCCGATGCTCCCGTTGAATACTTCAACCTCCAGGGTGTACGCGTGGCAAATCCCGCCAACGGCCTCTTCATCAAGGTGCAGGGCGACAAGGCTACAAAGGTTGTCCTCTAATCCGCAACACTATAGCCCGCTATAGAACATCTTAATCCCACAAGGATTTCCCGGACGTGATGCCATCACGTCTGACACAGGGGCGGCCGCTTAGCGGCGCCCGCCCCTCCTAAGCCTCTCCTCCCACCGGCTAAGGAATTAAATACAATTCTCATAAGGTTTTAGGTTTTAGATCGCAGATTGACAGGACGGCGCCGAAGGTCACTGCAAGCCTCGGCTCCCTCCCTGTCAACATATCTCTTAAACGAAATGCGACAAAACCACCCCGCCGGCTATCCTCCCCCAAAGCACAAAAAAACATCCTCCTTAGATAAATGAAAAAAATCATATTCCTCACCCTTCCGATGCTTATCGGCGCCGGAAGTTATGCCGCCGAACCCCAGACAGGGTCCGGCGAGACTAACGGGTTCCGCCTTGTATGGCAAGACCTCTTCGACAGCGGCACTCTCGACACCGAGAACCGCTGGGACATAGAGGTGAACGGCAACGGCGGCGGCAACAACGAGCTCCAATACTACACCGACCGCCCCGAGAACGTGCATGTCGGGGACGACGGCGACGGCAACGGATGCCTTATCCTGACTGCCCGCCGCGAAAGTTACAAAGGGAAACATTTCACCTCAGGGCGTCTTACATCGCGTGACTTCACATTCTTCACCCATGGCAAAGTAGAGGCCTCCATAAAGATTCCCACCACCGCCAACGGCCTGTGGCCCGCTTTCTGGATGATGGGCAACGACTACGCCCAGGTAGGATGGCCTGCATGCGGCGAGACAGACATACTCGAAATGGGACACTCCAACGGCATTAACCGGGGTACTTCCGACCGCTTCTTCAACGGAGCATGCCACTGGGGCCCCCGCTGGGACCAGCATTACCAGTATGCCCGCGACAAAACCTTGGATTATTCCCTCCAGGACGGCCGGTTCCATCTCTTCACATGCATCTGGGACAAGGATTTCATCCGCATGTACGTTGATCTTGACAAAAATCCCGACCAACGGCCATATTACGAGATAGCCATAAGCGAGGTGAATCCCGACAATGACAAAACCGCCGGCAACTATTTCCATAAGCCCAACTTCATCCTCTTCAATCTCGCGATAGGAGGAAATTTCCCCGGCATATACGATGCCAACGCCATAACGGCCTTGAACGATGCCAACGGACACGAAGCTTCGATGTATGTGAACTATGTGAAAATCTATCAGAAAGGGGATGCCGATGAATTTTTCTTCTCGGCGGTTCCCGGCGATACGGAAGCCGGCATCGGGAATATCGCCACTGATAACGCCGATGCGCCTGTGGAATACTACAACCTGCATGGCATACGCGTAGAGAATCCCGCCAACGGCATCTACATCCGCCGGCAGGGTAACAAGGTAGAAAAAGTTATCGTAAAGAATTAACCCCATGATTAATTTTAAGACAACGCTATCAGCCGCCCTGATGCTTTTGTCCGTACACGGCATAGCCGTGGCCGAAACCCCTTATCCCGGCTATTCATTAGTGTGGAGCGACGAGTTCGAGGGCGATGCCCTTGACCGTTCGGTATGGAACGTGGAGGTAAACGGCTCAGGATGCGGCAATGACGAGCTTCAATACTATATAGACTCCCCCGACAACATATCGCTTGAAAACAGCTGCCTGGTGATTACGGCACGTCGCCAGAGGCATGAAGACAAGGCTTTCACCTCGGGGCGCCTCAACACCAACGGCAAAATGACATTCACCTACGGTATCCTGGAGGCTTCCATACGTCTGCCCCTTACGGACGGCGGTCTTTGGCCGGCATTCTGGGCCATGGGTGACGATATTACCAGTGAGGGGTGGCCGCGCTGCGGAGAGACGGACATACTGGAAATGGGACATGCCGACGGTATGGCCGAACAGATTCCGGCACGTCTCTTCAACGGCGCCCTCCACTGGGGGACGGCCACGGACGCACACCGACAGCACGTAGGAGTGCGGCGCCATACCTCATCGCTACAGGACGGCAAGTTCCACCGCTATACACTGCGCTGGACGCCGGAACGGATAGAGATGTTCGTTGACTCCGAGACCGAACCCTATCTCGTACAGGACATATCGGATCGCGACAACCCCGAAGCTCCGGGATATTATTTCCACAAGCCGAACTTCATACTGCTGAACCTGGCCGTAGGCGGCCAGTTCCCCGGAATCCTTAACCCCGAGGAGATAACAGCCCTCTCCGCAGAGCGTCCCGAAGCCCGTATGGAAATCGACTATGTACGCCTGTACCAGCCCTCACGTGACCTCTCTAACTTAGAAAAATGAATATAAATAAGATAATAGCCCTCGCGGTAACATCGCTCCTCGCGGTAGGCGCCGGAGCCGCACCCAAGAAAAAAGCTCCAAAAGTCCGCAAATCCATAGCCTCTGCAACGGTCGGACTTCCGGTAGAGCAACGTGTCGACTCACTCATCAAACTAATGACGCTTGATGAAAAAATCGGACAGTTGGTCCAGTATACCGGCACCGGCTATAACCCCGACCGGGCCGGAGCCATAAAGGCCGGAAAAGTCGGCTCGCTACTGAACGAAATCGATCCCGAAACCGTCAACAAGCTGCAATACGAGGCAGTCGAGAATTCACGCCTGGGCATACCTTTGGTATTCGCCCGCGATGTGATACACGGCTTCAAGACCATATTCCCCATCCCTCTGGGACAGGCAGCAAGCTGGAACCCGGATGTGGTGCGCGAAGGCTCACGCGTATCGGCCGACGAGGCTTCCTCGGCCGGCATACGATGGACTTTCTCGCCGATGGTCGATATTGCCCGCGATGCCCGCTGGGGACGCATCGCCGAAGGTTATGGCGAAGACCCCTACCTTACCTCCGTGATGGGCGTGGCTGCCGTGGAAGGCTACCAGGGTGACGACCTTACGCGCACCAACACCATGGCGGCCTGCGTGAAACATTTCGCCGGCTATGGATTCGCCGAGGGAGGACGCGACTACAATACCACCTGGATTAACGACGGACTGCTTTATGACGTAGTCCTGCCCCCGTTCAAAGCCGGGGCCGATGCCGGAGCCGCCACGTTCATGTGCTCGTTCAACGACATCGACGGCATACCCTCTTCCGGCAACCGCCGTCTGCTGCGCGACATCCTGCGCGACCAATGGGGCTGGGACGGACTGATGGTTTCCGACTGGGGTTCTATGAACCAGATGATACCCCACGGCTTTGCCAAGGACGCCAAAGACGCCGCCCTCTTGGGCGCCCTCGCCGGAGTAGACATGGATATGGAGAACCATCTCTATGACAACGAACTGAAAGCCCTCGTTGAAAGCGGGCAGGTGACTATGGAAGATATTGACGCGATGGTGCGCAACGTGCTTCGTCTGAAATTCCGCCTTGGACTGTTCGAGAATCCCTACGTGGATCTCAAGACCGCCAACCGCTTCTATACTCCGGCAAATCTTGACGCAGCGCGCCGCGCCGCTGAAGAATCAGCCATTCTCCTGAAAAACAACGGCATACTCCCCGTAGCCGCTGACGGCAGAAAGATTCTTGTCACAGGCCCCATGGCCGATGCGCAACACGACCAAAACGGAACATGGTGCTTCGACATGGAAAAAGCCCACACCGTGACGCCGCTCACATCGCTTCGCGAGATATTCGGCAACAACGTAATCTACGAGCCGGGGCTGACCTTCTCACGCGACACATCGGCTGAAGGCATCTCCCGCGCCGTGGCCGCAGCAGAGAAGGCCGATGTAATCATCTGCTTCGTAGGAGAAGAGGCCGTATTGTCCGGCGAGGCCCACTCCCGTGCCGACATATCCCTTCCGGGTGCACAGAGCGACATGTTGCGACAGCTTAAGGCTACCGGCAAACCTGTGGTGACCGTAGTAATGACCGGGCGACCTATGACAATAGCCGACGAAGTGGCCCTTACCGATGCCACGCTCTATAACTTCCATCCCGGAACCATGGGTGGGCCGGCAATCGCCAACCTGCTCACAGGCAAAGTCAACCCTTCGGGAAAACTTCCCGTATCCATGGCAAAGATGGTAGGACAGATGCCCCTCTACTACGCCCGAAAAGCCACCGGGCGCCCCCACAACGAGGCCAACGAAGTGCTGATAAACGACATACCTCTCGAAGCCGCCCAGACCTCTACCGGATGCGACTCATATTATATAGATGCAGGCGACCGCCCGGCCTTCCCCTTCGGCTTCGGACTGAGCTATACCAACTTCAGCTACGGCTCCCCCACCCTCTCTTCCGACCGTATGACGGCTGACGGCTCGATAACCGTCACATGCCCGGTAACCAACACCGGCAAGCGCGAAGGCGCCGAGGTCGTACAGCTATACGTACGTGACCTCGTTGGCTCACGCGCCCGTCCCGTGCGCGAACTCAAAGGATTCGAGAAAGCGACCCTCGCCCCCGGAGAGACCCGCGATGTCACTTTCACACTGCCCGCCTCCGCACTCGCCTTCTACACCATAAACAACCGCACGGAGGTAGAACCCGGCGACTTCAACCTGTGGGTCAGCCCGGACGCCGCCTCAGGCACACCCGTCACATTCTCGGTAACTGAATAAAACATGAATATTATCGAATATCGAAATGAATATGCATAAACAACTCATCCTTGCCTGCGCGGCCCTGACGCTTGCCTGCGGTGCCACCGCGCAGCGTTCCTACAAACGCGGACTGGCGGAAGGCTCCTTTTCCAACCGAGCCGAGATGGATGCCCTCGCCCCGGGCACTACATGGTTCTACAACTGGGCCAACACCCCAAATGCCGGAACGAACAACGAAGTTATAAACAATGACGACTGGGACTTCTGCCCCATGGCCTGGAACGAGAACTGGAGCGAAGATCGTGTGCGCCAATATGTGAAGGCCCATCCCCAGACAAAATATTTCCTGGGCTACAACGAGCCCAATTTCCACGACCAGGCTGAAATGACCCCTGAGGAGGCCGCCAAGGACTGGCCTCGCGTACAGGCCATCTGTAATGAATTGGGACTTAAAATCGTAAGCCCTGCCACGAACAACTCTGCATGGGCCGAATGGTCCGACCCGGTTAAATGGATGCGCGAGTTCATAAAATTAGTGGGCATTGATGCCGTGGACTATATCGCTTTCCATGCCTACGGAGGCATGGCCAACATCACCGATACGGCCACACGTATGTGGGAAGAATTCCACAAGCCTCTATGGCTCACCGAATTCTGCTATTGGCCCGGAGGTGCGGGGTCGGTCTATGTATCTCCCGAGCAGCAGATGAATTCCATGATAACGATGGTGAAGTGGTGCGAGAAAACCGATTATATCTACCGTTATGCCTGGTTCCAGGCACACGAAAAGAAGCATTTCAGTGCAGGTTCAGACCATAGATGTCCCAACTACTTCCTTTTGGAACTGGAACGCTATAAAGATGAGAACGGAAAGACAAAGACACGTTTCGTACCCAACGAACGCGGCTACGTCTATGCCTATATGAGCACCTACGACCCCGATGTCTATTTCAATGCCGACGGCACATTATATAACGCCGTAGATGCAGCCGACCATGAGAACGTGGCGATGGGGAAATCAACCTGTACCGAGATTTCAAAACCCATCGAACTCACGAACATCTCAAACGGAGCGATTATAGACTACCAGTTTGACGTACCCTCCACCGATGACTATACCCTCACCCTCCTTGCATCAGGCTACGGCGAACCCACCCGTTTTGACCCCGAACTGTCGCTGGTACTTCTCAATGCCGACGGCTCGGAAGGGAAGGAACTCTGTCCCGTAAGGAAATTCACACTCCCCAATGATGACAACATCTATCGCGAATACTATCTTCCCTGCGCACTAACGGCCGGCCGGCAGACATTGCGCGTAAAGGGTGCCGGCCTCCCCTCGGGGATGCGTATCGCCGGGGTAAAGCTCGACCTTACTGCCGGTATAGAGAATGTTACGGCAGACGATAATGGGACAACCGCCACCGCGCCGGATGTCTATGACATAGCAGGCCGTATCGTACGTTCCGGCGTAGCTGCCGAGGATGCCACCGAAGGCCTCCCAGCAGGCATATACATTGTAGATGGGAAAAAACTTGTCGTGAGATAAGGACTTTTGAGAAAAACTGTTTTCTTCAGCAACCGTGGTTAAACTTTAGCCACGGTTGCATTGTCTTATCTCCATACGACAACTCACTTTTAATTAACAATGGATATGGAGAAAATGAAAAAAATCATCCCATTGCTGTCGGCGCTGCTCATCGCCGCCGGCATATTCTTCCTCGGCGTATTTATAAAGGCCGGAATCGACAACATCGCGTTCCGCGACCGCACGGTGTCGGTACGCGGCCTGGCCGAACGTACCGTAGAGGCCGACTACGTGACCTGGCCCATACAGTTCCGCGTTGCGGGAGACAACCTGCTGAGCCTCTACGACCAGGTGACAACGAACAACAATATCATCGTAAACTTCCTCACCTCAAACGGTATAGCCAAAGAGGACATATCGATAAACCCTCCCGACACATACAACGCCACGGCCAACCAGTATAGCTCCTCGTCGTTCCAATACAAATACTCCCTTGACTGCAACGTGACCGTTGCCACAACCAACGTAAAGAAAGTGCGCGAACTGCTCAACCGCCAGTCGGAACTGCTCAAAGAGGGCGTGCCGTTCTCCAATTCATATATCAACTACGAATTCCGCGCCCTCAACTCCATAAAACCTCAGATGATTGCCGATGCCACCAAGGCAGCACGCGAGGCCGCGCAGAAATTCGCCACCGACTCAGACTCGAAGATAGGGAAGATGAAATCGGCCTCACAGGGCCAGTTCTCCATCGAAGACCTCTCTTCCTCCACCCCCTACCTCAAAAAAGTGCGCGTAGTTTCCAGCGTGGTCTACTATCTCAACGACTAACCCAGTCAAAAATCAAAAAAACTAAAGAGTAAATTTGTCATAATTCGGATAAACTTCTCTTCCAACGAAAAACCTTATCCGAGATAACTTTATAGTGGCGCCGGACCTCCGGGACGGCAGGCCACCCGAAGAGGCGCAG
>CAJUBM010000079.1 GCA_910584735.1 uncultured Muribaculaceae bacterium | reverse complement strand
TGGTAGTGGCGCCGGACCTCCGGGACGGCAGGCCACCAGAAGAGGCGGAGTGGAAAAACGTAAGCTATTCTTGGCGTGAAAGTTGGCGTTTCTGATTCGGCTCCGCCTCTTCTGGTGGCCTGCCGTCCCGGAGGTTCGGCGCCACTACCATCCGGTCATAGGTCGGTTACGGCAGTTAAATATTCGGAGAAAATTTGTAACTTTGTGGCAAAATTTCAAAGATTTGCCCTTTGAGGGAAACTGACTTCGATGATTGCTACAAACAATTTAGGAATACAATTCGGTAAAAGAGTACTTTTTCAGGACGTTAACCTGAAATTCACCCCCGGAAACTGTTATGGTGTCATAGGTGCCAACGGTGCCGGGAAATCCACCCTTATGCGCATCCTCTCCGACCAGCTTTCGCCTACCCACGGGAGCGTCTCGATGGGACCCGGCGAGCGTCTGAGCGTGTTGGAACAGGACCACTTCAAATTCGATGACCTCACGGTGATGAACACTGTGCTGCAAGGACATACGGTGTTGTGGGACATAATGCAGGAGAAGGACGCGCTTTATGCCAAGCCTGACTTCTCGGATGCCGACGGAATACGCGCTTCGGAACTGGAGGAGAAGTTTGCCGAGCTTGAGGGATGGAACGCCGAATCTGATGCCGCAGCCCTGTTGTCGGGTCTTGGTATCAAGGAGGACCACCATTATATGACCATGCGCGACCTCTCCAACTCTGAGAAGGTGAGGGTTATGCTTGCGCGGGCTCTTTACGGCAATCCCGACAACCTGCTCCTCGACGAGCCTACCAACGACCTTGACCTTGACACCGTGGCATGGCTGGAAGATTATCTGTCGAAGTTTGAGAATACGGTGCTCGTGGTGAGCCATGACCGTCATTTCCTTGACTCTGTCTGCACACATACGCTCGATATAGACTACAACAAGGTCACGCTCTTTGCCGGTAACTATTCGTTTTGGTACGAGTCTTCCCAGCTTGCACTGCGCCAGCAGCAGCAACAGAACAAGAAGGCAGAGGAAAAGCGCAAGGAACTTTTGGAATTTATCCAGCGTTTCTCGGCTAACGTTGCCAAATCGAAGCAGACGACTTCGCGAAAGAAGATGCTTGAGAAACTCAATATCGAGGAAATCAAACCATCATCGCGCCGTTATCCCGGCATAATCTTCACTCCCGAGCGTGAACCCGGCAATAAGATTCTCGAGGTGCATGGCCTTACGGCCCTTACTCCCGATGGCGAAGTGCTTTTCAAGGATTTGAACTTCCAGGTGGAGAAGGGTGACAAAATCTGCTTCCTGTCACGTGACCCCCGTGCCATGACAGCTCTTTTCGAGATAATAATGGGGAACCGTAAACCTGAGGCAGGCACATTTGACTGGGGACAGACCATTACCACGGCCTATCTCCCACTTGATAATTCCGAGTTCTTCAACACGGATATGAACCTTGTGGATTGGCTCTGCCAGTTCTCAGACGATTCATCGGAGATATATCTGAAAGGATTTCTCGGCAAGATGCTCTTTTCGGGCGAGGAGGTGCAGAAAAAAGCTTCGGTTTTGTCCGGCGGCGAGAAGATGCGTTGTATGATTGCCCGTATGATGCTGCGTAACGCCAACACCATGGTGCTTGATACTCCTACCAACCATCTTGACCTTGAATCAATCCAGGCGTTGAATAACACCTTGCAGGCGTTCAAGGGCAATCTGTTGTTCGCATCGCATGACCATGAGTTTATACAGACCGTGTCGAACCGTCTTATCGAACTTACACCTAACGGTATGATTGATAAGATGATGGATTACGATGACTATATAACTGATGAGAAGGTGGCCGCAGCGAAAGAACGTCTTTACGCCAAGGCTTAATCTCTTTCCGCGACCGTAGAGAGGCCTCGTCCTCTCTACGGTCGTAAAAAAAATAGTGCTATTCCGGCAACAAATACAACGTTCATCCGTCTATAACACTATAAGTAATATTTGACATGCGTTAACGCTTGTCGTTAAAAAAGTTGTAGACTATGGACACATTCAAAAACTATCCACCGATGTTAAGACGCGTTTTTTTCGCTCTGATGTTCCTGTCGGCTTTGGCTCTCCATTCGCAAGAGCCGGCAGACTCGTTGCAGCACGCTCTTGACGAGGTGACGGTGGAGGCATCGCGTCAGCATGTCACCCCGGAGATGGCCGTATTTATCCCTGAGGCAAAGCAGAAGCAGGCATCGGCCGATGCCGTGTCGCTGTTGGGACGCATGAGCATCCCTATGCTGCGTGTGGATGCATTGAAAGGCACTGTCAAGACCTCCATGGGGCAGGATGTGTCGATTTTCATAGACTTTCTTCCGGCTACATCGGATGACATTACCGGCATGCGCATGAAAGATGTGCGCAGGGTCGAGATATACGACTATCCTACCGATGTGCGTTTCCAGGGAGCGGAGCATGTTGTGAACTTCATAATGCAGAAATATGAGTACGGAGGTTACGGCAAGTTCTATAACCAGTTCTTTGCACAGGATGGCGATTTTACCGAGCGTCCGCGAGCCAATGCCAAGGTCAGTTATAAGAAGATGACCTATGACGTGGTTGTCGGGGGGGATATAGGTAACGGCAAGTGTCTTAAATCGGAAGAATTCTCGAAGTTCTATTTCCCTCAGTATAATCCGCCTTTGGAAATCGGGCGCGACAATGTGGCTACACAAGCCGGTAAGCTGCAATATTCCGAGGTCTATGGAACTTTCCGTGCGGTATATAACACCGAGAAGATGCAGATATCCAACTCTGTCGGATACAGCTATACCAAGCAGCCCCATTTCGATAACCACGGCCAGGTGAAGTTCTCGGGTATAGAGATGCCTTCTTCCGAGACTTCAAACCTGCTCAATAGGATGACGCGTGCGGTAGCGTGGAACGGCAACTATTATTTCGCGCTGCCCCATGAGTTCTCTCTGTCGGTAGCCCCATCGTTCAATTATTCCTATAACATGAGGAATGAGAGATATATCGTGGATGAACTGACGAATATACATAACAAGGCGGAGAGTAAGACAACCTACGGGCGGCTCAATTTAAAACTTAACAAGAAATTAAACTCAAAAGTTACCCTTTGGGTAGACTTGGACGGTTTATACAACAGAAACTCGGTGGAGTATTTCGGCTCTAACCCCGGCAACGTTGTTCTTGAAAGCGGATTCTTCGGTCCCGGGGTGGGTATGAGCCTGCGTCTTCCCAAATTCTATATGACTGTTGATGGCGGTTATGCAGTGGAGTGGAACAATACAGATGATATGAAGGACAGGGTAGGGTACCCATATGTCCATCTCTCGACCAATTACACGTTCAGCGATAAATTGTCGTGGGGTACGTGGACGCAGTTCGCCTCCAATACGCCGCAGGCTGCCGAACGCTCTCCGATAATGCAGCAGCAGAACGAATTCCTATGGGTCAGCGGTAACCCTGATGTGACGAACTCTCATCACTTTACTTTTAACACATGGGTCAACTGGATGCCCTCTAATATCTTCCAGATGTCGGGATATGTGTATTACTTCCATCTGTTCGACAACCTGAGACGTGTCTACATACCTACGGTAGGTGGTTTGGGTACGCCTATGATGATAAGCCGTCTTGCTAATGATGGTGCTTATGACCAGTTTGTTTCCGGGCTTAACTTCACGGTGAAACTGCTGTCAAACAAGCTCCAACTGAACGCCGGTCCACGATTCGCATACTATTCGATTACCGGCGGGGGAAAGGATCTGAAGAAGCCTTATGTCAACTGGTCAGCCGGGGCGAATTATTACCTGAACAGCTTCAATTTCTCGGCGTATTATAATTCCTCTTCCAAATTCATCGGTTCGCAGGAGAGTGCCATAACCTGGAGTTGCCCGAACTATGGCGTAGGTGCCGGATGGGCCAATAACGACTGGTCTGTGCAGCTTTACGCCATACAGTTCTTTGCAAAAAATAAAGTGTCCTCAAGGACAGAACTTGATACTCCTTATTATAAAAAGACAAGTACGTTGGAAAATGGCAATTACACTCCCACGTTCTATTGCACGTTGACATATACATTCGGCTTCGGCAAAAAGATAGAACGTGGAGACGAAGTTAAAGCCGTGTCCGGCGGTGCTGATGGAATACTTCATTAAGAGATAATATTTTAACCTCTGTCGAAAATGGTAAAACATATCGTTACATTCAAACTCAAAGGAACCCGCGAGGAGCGTCTGCGGGTCGCCGCCGCTTTTCGTGATGCCCTGTTGGAACTTCCCGCAGTGATAGACTGCCTTCAGTCGATGGAGGTGGGCATAAACGAGAATCCCGCTGAAGACTGGGATGTGGTTCTTACCGCCGTGGTTCCTACGATGGAGGATGTAGCGGTCTATGCCAACCATCCGGCCCATGTGGCTGCCGCCGGGCTACTTGCCGGGCATAAGGACTCACGCGCATGTGTGGACTACGAATTTTAAACCAGGTAACCGTTCATCACAATAGATATATTTCCCGTGATTACATTCTTCAAAAAAGGCACAAATCTGTTTTTTGCCGTTGAGGCTGACCATAAACTGGCTACCGATGAGCTTGATAAACTGTCGTGGGCTTTTTCCGGCGCGAAGGCGCTGAGCGCCACTTCTGTGAAGGGTACATTTGTAGGCCCGCGCCGCGAGATGGTTACGCCATGGAGTACAAATGCCGTTGAGATAGCCCAGAACATGGGTCTCAAGGGGATAACCCGTATAGAGCAGTTCGTGAGGGTTCCGCAGGGTGACGAGCCTCGTTTCGACAAGATGTTGCAGCGCCTTTATGATGGTATAAACTCGCGAGTATTTGCCATTGACCGCAAACCTGAGGCTATAGTGCATATCGAGGATATTCATGAGTACAACCTTCATGAGGGACTTGCACTTAGTCCCGAGGAGGAGGAATATCTGCGTTCGCTCGCGAAGAAACTTGGGCGTCCGCTCACAGATTCGGAAGTTTTCGGTTTCTCACAGGTTAACTCCGAGCATTGCCGTCATAAGATTTTTAACGGCACGTTTGTGATTGACGGCGAGGAAAAGCCTATGTCGCTTTTCAAGATGATAAAGAAGACCTCGCAGGAGAATCCTAACGGACTTGTGTCGGCGTATAAGGATAACGTAGCGTTTCTTGAAGGACCTGTGGTGGATCAGTTCTATCCGGTGAATCCCGACCGTCCCGATTATTTCAAGGTGAAAGACCTGGAGACTGTGATTTCCCTGAAGGCTGAGACACATAACTTCCCTACGACAGTCGAGCCGTTTAACGGGGCCGCTACCGGTACCGGCGGCGAAATCCGCGACCGTTTAGGTGGCGGACGTGCCTCCCTCCCCATTGCCGGGACGGCGGTATATATGACTTCCTATCCTCGCCTTAGCCCGGAACACCGTTGGGAACTGATGACCAATCCGCGTGTATGGCTTTACCAGACCCCTGCCGAGATACTTATAAAGGCATCAAACGGTGCCAGTGATTTCGGCAACAAGTTCGGACAACCCCTGATCTGCGGCTCTCTGCTCACTTTCGAGCATGGCGAGAACGGCCGTCTCTATGCCTACGACAAGGTAATCATGCTTGCCGGAGGCGTTGGTTTCGCGGCAAAGAAGGATGCCATAAAGGGGACGCCTGTTGCCGGGGAGAAGGTTGTGGTTATGGGTGGCGACAACTACCGCATCGGTATGGGTGGGGGCGCCGTTTCCTCGGTAGCCACCGGGCAGTATGACAACTCCATAGAGTTGAACGCCGTGCAACGCGCCAATCCTGAGATGCAGAAGCGTGTGGCAAACGTTATACGTGCCCTTGCCGAGGGTGATGACAACCCCGTGGTGTCTATCCATGACCATGGTGCCGGAGGCCATCTGAACGCGCTTTCTGAACTCGTGGAGGAGACCGGCGGACATATCGACCTGGATGCCCTTCCTGTCGGCGACAAAACTCTGTCGGCCAAGGAAATCGTGGGTAATGAGAGCCAGGAGCGGATGGGCTTCGTTATAGATGCCAAGGATATACCTTACGTTGAACGTGTGGCGCAACGCGAAAGGGCGCCGATGTATGTGGTCGGTGAGACCACCGGCGACCATCGTTTTGTGTTCACGGACAGCAAGGGGCGTAAGCCTATCAATCTCGAGATGGCCGACATGTTCGGCAACTCACCCAAGACAGTTATGCGGGATCACACGGTAAATCTTGAATATAAGTCGCCTGCATATGACGCATCCAAGATTTCCTCATATGTGCGCGATGTGCTTTCGTTGGAAGCTGTGGCCTGCAAGGACTGGCTGACAAACAAAGTGGACCGCTCAGTGACCGGCAAGGTAGCCCGCCAGCAATGCCAGGGTGAGATACAGCTGCCGCTGAGCGACTGCGGCGTGGTGGCGCTCGATTATACCGGGCGTTCAGGTATCGCCACCTCTATAGGGCATGCGCCGCAGGCGGCATTGGCTGATTCGGCCAAAGGCTCCGTGCTTGCCGTGGCAGAGGCTCTGACAAATATCGTAGGGGCTCCCCTGCAGAAAGGTCTCAAGAGCGTGTCGCTGTCGGCAAACTGGATGTGGCCCTGTAAGAACGAGGGGGAGGATGCGGCGCTTTATCGGGCCGTGGAGGCTTGCAGTGATTTCGCATGCGCTTTGGGGATAAACATACCTACGGGTAAGGATTCCCTTTCGATGACCCAGAAGTACGGAGATGATAAGGTGTTCGCGCCGGGAACTGTGATTATATCTGCCGCCGGGGAAACTTCCGATGTGCGCAAGACGGTTACACCAGTGCTTCAAAAGAAGAAAAACTCAGAACTTTATTATATCGATTTTTCAGCCGGTGCTCTGCGCCTGGGCGGCTCGGCGTTGGCACAGGTATTGAACACGGTCGGGTCGGATGTTCCAACTGTGAAGGATGCCGCCTATTTCTCGAAGACGTTTGCCGCCGTGCAATCGCTTGTGCGAAACAACCGTGTGCTGGCTATGCATGATGTCTCGGCCGGAGGTCTGGTGACCACTCTTTTGGAGATGGTCTTCGCCAATACTGACGGTGGATTAGCCATTACAACGGAAGGATTCGTGCAGGCAGGTGAGACAGACCTTGTGAAGATACTGTTCTCTGAGAACCCCGCCGTGGTAATACAGGTGGAGGACGCCAAGCGTCCTGTAGTAGAGAAGACACTGGTCGATGCCGGGTGCCGTTTCTGCCTGTTGGGACGTCCTGCCGACGAGCGTGTGCTTCTGTTGGAACATAAAGGCGCGGAGCATCTCATGGGGATAGACCATCTGCGTGACGTATGGTTCGAACCCTCCTATCTTCTTGACGCCATGCAGAGTGGGGAGGAATGTGCCGCCGCCCGTTTTGAGAATTACAAGAAACAGCCTGTGAGGTTCGCCATACCTGCCTCGTTTGACGGTTCGCTGGCCTCGCGCTCGCTCTCTTACCGTCATGAGGGACAGTCAGCCGTGCGGGCAGCCATTATCCGTGAGAAGGGTGTGAACGGCGACCGTGAGATGGCATATACGCTCTACCTTGCCGGATTCGAGGTCAAGGACGTGCATATGACCGACCTGATGAGTGGACGGGAGACCCTTGACGATGTGAATATGATTGTATTCTGTGGCGGGTTCTCGAATTCCGATGTCCTTGGTTCTGCGAAAGGGTGGGCGTCAGGCTTCCTTTGGAATGATACGGCCCGTCAGACCCTCCGCCGTTTCTATGACCGTCCCGACACACTGTCGCTGGGCATATGCAATGGTTGCCAGCTTATGGTGGAACTGGGTCTGCTCACGTCCGATGATACCCCGGCTGATAAGCGTCCGAAGATGGAGCATAATGTCTCGCATAAGTTCGAGTCGCAGTTCCTCGGCCTTACCATCCCCCGCAATAACTCGGTAATGCTTGGTTCACTTGCAGGCATGAAGTTAGGTGTATGGGTGGCTCACGGTGAAGGACGCTTCATGCTTCCCGGCTCGTTGTCCTCATATAACATCGCTGCGAAGTACAATTATTCTACATACCCCGGCAATCCTAACGGTTCACGCGGAGCAGTGGCAGCGATATGCTCGGCTGACGGGCGCCATCTGGCCATGATGCCGCATCCCGAACGCGCCATCTTCCCGTGGCAGTGCGGATTCTATCCCGCTTCCAGACGGCGTGACCAGGTAACCCCCTGGCTGGATGCCTTCGTCAACGCCCGCCGTTGGATTGAGGAAAAAATTGGTTGACCTGCCGCATCTCTCCATATCATGGAGATAAAAAGATTCCGAAAAAGCCCAATAATAGGTCAAAAAGTCCAATGAGGTCATAATATTTTTGTGACTTTCATAAAATTCACTAATTTTGCATTGCCAAGTCTGCCTTAAAGCGGGTTTGGCAATGTGAATATATGGCTTGTCTCCGCGACAGCATACCGTGATTTGGTCACGGTGATGGTGGCTCGCGGAGATGAGGTTTGTGCAGTGAAATATATTACATCATATAAATAAACCGATTATGAGCTTAAACATCATTGTTCTTGCCAAGCAGGTGCCCGACACCCGCAACGTAGGAAAAGATGCTATGAAGGAAGATGGTACCATCAACCGTGCGGCTCTGCCTGCCATCTTCAATCCCGAGGACCTTAACGCCCTCGAACAGGCCCTCCTGCTCAAGGATGCCAACCCCGGTTCTACGGTGACAATGCTCACCATGGGTCTCCCACGTGCGGCAGAGGTGGTGCGCGAAGGTATTTTCCGTGGCGCCGACAAAGGTATCGTGCTTACCGACCGCGCGCTCGGGGGCGCCGATACATTGGCCACGTCCTATTCCCTGGCCCAGGCTATCAAGAAATTCGGCAATTACGACGTGGTTCTCTGTGGCCGTCAGGCTATTGACGGCGATACCGCGCAGGTAGGTCCGCAGATTGCCGAGAAGTTAGGGATTCCCCAGGTTACATATGCCGAGGAGATTCTTGGTCTTGAAAACGGAAAGGTAACCGTAAAACGCCGTCTTGAATCGGGTGTGGAAACCGTGAAAGCCCCCCTGCCCTGTGTTATAACGGTTAACGGCTCTGCCGCCGAATGTCGTCCGCGTAATGCGCGCCGTGTGATGCAGTACAAGTATGCCGTCTCCCCTTCGGAGAAAGCCAAACTTTCAGAGGAGCGTCAGAAACTCGTTGAGAGCCGTCCCGGCCTTGACATCGAGGAATGGGGTGCCGCCTTCGTTGAGGCAGACCCCGAGCAGATCGGCATGGCAGGATCTCCCACAAAGGTGAAAGCCATAGAGAATGTAGTGTTCACCGCCAAGGAATGTCTGGCGTTGGATAATGACGATGCTCAGATAGAATGTCTGGTGCAGGACCTTATCAAAAACCACACCATCGGCTGATAACGCGGCCCACAATAATACATCAATATGCAAGACAAGAATAATCTCATAGTATATTGCGAGTTTGAGGACGGGCGTGTGGCTGACGTGTCGCTCGAACTTCTAACAAAGGGACGCCAGCTTGCCACCGAACTCGGTGTGAAGCTGGAGGCTATCGTTGTCGGAGACAAACTCGACGGCGTAGAGGAACAGATATTCCCTTATGGGGCAGATACGGTCTACAAGGTGGAAGACAAGCGTCTCTATCCTTATACATCGAACCCCCATGCGGCAGTGCTGATAAATCTCTTCCGCGAAATAGAGCCGCAGATCTGCCTTATGGGCGCCACATGCATAGGCCGAGACCTCGGTCCCCGCGTGTCCTCCTGCCTGCACAGCGGCCTCACCGCCGACTGTACATCCCTGGTAATCGGCGACCATACCGATCCCAAGACAGGCAAGGAGTATAAGAACCTCCTTTATCAGATTCGCCCGGCTTTCGGTGGTAATATCGTAGCGACGATTGTCAATCCCGACTGCCGCCCCCAGATGGCCACCGTGCGCGAGGGTGTGATGAAAAAAGAAGTGTTTGATCCTGCCTACAAGGGTGAGGTCGTAAATCTTGATGCCAAGAAATATGTAAAGGATGAGGATTTCGTTGTCGAAATCATCGACCGTCATATCGAGAAATCGAAAATCAACATCAAGAACGCGCCCATTATCGTATCGGGCGGTTATGGCGTAGGTTCAAAGGAGGGTTTCGACCTTCTCTTCGAACTTGCCGATGTGCTTGGTGCCGAGGTTGGTGCCACGCGTGCAGCCGTAGATGCCGGTTTTGCCGAACATGCCCGCCAGGTAGGGCAGACCGGTGTGACAGTGCGTCCCAAACTCTACATCGCCTGCGGCATATCGGGGCAGATCCAGCATATCGCCGGTATGCAGGATTCATCGATTATCATTTCGATAAACAACGACCCCAACGCGCCTATAAATACTATTGCCGACTATGTGATAACCGGCAATTATGAGGACGTCGTGCCCAAGCTCATCAAATACTACAAAAAGAACTCCAAATAAGCCCCGGAAAAATGGCTAACTATTATACCGACAATCCGGCCCTGAAACTGCATCTTAACCATCCGTTGATGCGTAAGATTGTGGGCCTTAAGGAACGTGACTATACAGACGCCGAGAAATTCGATTATGCTCCCGTTGATTTCGAGGACGCGATGGATAACTACGGCCGCGTACTTGAAATCGTTGGCGAACTCTGCGGCACAACTATTGCCGAAAACGCCGAAGGCGTTGACCACGAGGGGCCCAAGGTTGAGAACGGACGTGTAACCTACGCTTCGGGTACTCAGCAGAATCTTGACGCCTGCCGTAAGGCCGGCCTGATGGGTATGGCTATGCCCCGCCGCTTCGGTGGGCTGAACTTCCCCATCACCCCCTACATCATGGCGGCTGACATCGTGAGCCGTGCGGACACGGGTTTTGAAAACCTTTGGGGCCTGCAGGACTGTGCCGAGACGCTTTATGAATTCGGCTCTGACGACCAGCGCGAGCGCTTCATCCCTCGTGTATGTGCAGGTGAGACCATGTCGATGGATCTTACCGAACCTGATGCCGGTTCAGACCTCCAGTCCGTTATGCTCAAGGCCACCGAACAGCCCGACGGCACCTGGGTACTCAACGGTGTGAAACGATTCATTACCAACGGTGACAGCGATATACATCTCGTGCTGGCACGTTCGGAAGATGGAACCAAGGATGGCCGTGGCCTGTCGATGTTCATCTACGACAAGCGTCAGGGTGGCGTGACGGTGCGCCGTATCGAGAACAAGATGGGTATCAAGGGGTCTCCCACCTGCGAACTCGTCTATAAGAACGCCAAGGCTGAGCTTTGCGGCTCGCGGCGTATGGGGCTTATCAAATATGTGATGGCTCTGATGAACGGTGCACGTCTCGGCATCGCTGCACAGAGTGTCGGCGTGAGCGAGATTGCATACCGCGAGGCTTTGGCTTATGCCAAAGACCGCAAGCAGTTCGGCAAGGCTATCATCGAATTCCCTGCCGTAGCAGAGATGCTGTCGGTAATGAAGGCCAAACTTGATGCGTCGCGCTGCCTTCTTTACGAGACTGCCCGTTACGTAGACATGTACAAGGCTTACGAAGATATTGCCCGCGAACGCTCCCTTACTCCTGACGAACGTAAGGAGATGAAGCAGTATAACAAACTGGCTGATGCCTGCACTCCTCTGGCAAAGGGCCTTACGAGCGAGTATTGCAACCAGAACGCCTACGACTGCATACAGGTACATGGCGGATCGGGCTTTATGAAGGATTATGCCTGCGAGCGTGTCTACCGCGATGCCCGCATCACCTCTATTTACGAGGGTACGACACAGTTGCAGGTGGTTGCTGCCATACGCCACGTCTTCACCGGCACATACCTCCAGTTGGTCGAACAGTATGCAGCGATGCCTGTATCAGACGAACTGGTTGCACAGAAGCAGATTCTCGAGGGCCTTGTTGGGCAGTATAAGGCTGCTGTTGCCAAAGTTCACGAGACCAACGATACGGCCTATACCGATTTCATGGCCCGTCGTCTTGTGGAAATGGCCGGCAATATCGTTATGGGCTATCTTCTCGTGACAGATGCATCTCGTAACGCTGCTTCCGAGGATAATGAGGTCGCAGCTGCCGCCGCCGAACTTACTCGCAGCGCCAAGGTTTATGTAAACCTGGCACGTGCCGAGGTAGCCCGCAACGCCGAGTTTGTAGCAAATGTACAGCCTGCCGATATGGCGGCTTATACCTACGCCGGATAATATATGTAATCCCGGTTTGCTACCTCTATAGGAGGTGTAGCGATAAAACATCCATGTGCCATTACTCGAAAATGGCGCATGGATGTTTTTTTTGTTTAAGTTTTGTTGGCATTATGTTGTGTGTTGTGATAAAATATGTTATCTTTGAGCGCTGATATGGTTTTGTGCTTGCTATATGAGCGAAAATGGCCGGTATCGGCATAATTGTGTTTATAAGCTTTTTACTAATATTTAAATCAATGAGGAATTTTACACGATTTTTGTTGGCCGTAATGGCCCTTGTTGTTACAGGCGGCGCGTATGCGCTTCCTCCGGATGTGACTGTGAATCCAGCCCCGGGGCAGACGGTAGAATCGATTTCTGAGATTCAGATTTCTGCCGGATGGCTTGACAAAAAGGATGATAATGTGGCGTTGCTTATCAATGGACGGAGCTACACATCGTCTGTCACCGTGATGAATTTCGACATGCTGAAATTGTCGTTGGAGAATCCCATAACGGCAGAAGGGACATATACGGTGGTGATACCCGAAGGTGCCTTCTTCTGGGGGTGGGAATATGATGACAGCCCGCTTATCGAGTTTCAGCTTATTGTGGAGAATGGTTCGGGAGGTGGCGATGATCCCGGCAAGGATGAGATTCAGAACGTGGTTCCGGAAGGATATACTTTCTCTCCGGCTGCCGGCACGGAGGTAGACGTACTCACGAAGATTTCTGTATCCGCCTCAAATGAATTTTTCCTTACCTCTAAACTACATCCGGGTATAACGGTGAACGGTGTGGTAAAGGAAACGGTTTATACGGTTTCAGGTGATGGCGATAACACTCTGACCTGGACGTTTGCCGAACCTATAGCCGAACCGGGATATTATACGGTGATGATTCCGGAAGGTGCGTTCTTCGGCCTGAGTGAGATAGACAACCAGCATTTCATCGTCACGGTGGTTGTGAAAGGGGGCGAGATTCCGGAAGCTGAATATTTCTCCGGCGAGGTTACCTCTTCACCGGATAATGAGGTTCCGATTGAATTCTTGTCCCGGATAGCTGTTATGTTCCCCAAACTTACGGCAGCTTATCTCGGACCTCAGTCAGATAATATAGTGGTT
>CAJUBM010000078.1 GCA_910584735.1 uncultured Muribaculaceae bacterium | reverse complement strand
GACACGGCTTTCGTTCTTCGGGTGGCCTGCCGTCCCGGAGGTCCGGCGCCACTACGGAGTTACCTCGGCTAAAGGTCGTTATTTACTTCCTAAATGCTCTTTTGAACTATGATTGAAGCAAAAATTTCCATGCCGGAATCACTTTGATTCTTACCCCTTCCCTCTCTATCTCATCTTCATCTCCATAGGTCACAATTATATTACGGCGGCAGGATAGACGCGACTGTATCTTTACCAGTGCCTTTGTCTCCCTTTCAAAAGTACCTCCGGCATCGTTCATTGCATAACATACCTGAATGGCAGTTTGCGTCCGGGGTATATAAAAATCCACCTCCACGCCATGATTGTAGAAATAGACGGCATCTTTTGAGCCATAGCTCGAAAGCAGTTTCAATGCCACCATATTTTCAAGCAAGGAAGTACGGATATCAAAAGCCAACAGAGAAATTATACCGTTGTCTATAAAATAGTATTTCGGATTGGAGAATTTATCCACGAGACTATCCGCGATATTTGTTATCGGCAATATCAGGTAGGCTTCAGATGCGTATGCCAGATAATTTATCACAGTGTTTTTACCTATCTTCACCCCTGTAGAGGCGACAATATTTGTCGCACGGGTAAACGACAGCGGCTGTTTGATACTTTCCGCCAGTTTACGGAAAAGAATCCGCAATGCAAAAATATTCTCAATCCTGTGCCGTGCAGCTATGTCTCCGAGGAATATCTTCTGATACAAGCTCATCAGATAGTCACGCTTTACCGGCAGTGTGGCACATTCCGGGAAACCTCCGAACTGGAAATATTCCTCAAACAGTCCCATTAATTCTCCACGTGCAGTCGTTGTCGCCGTCAACAATCTGCCAGCCGGATCTTTGCCATTGGCTGTAAGATACTCATCAAACTGCATCGGGAACACTTCACGGGCTATATATCTGCCCCCGAGTGCCGCACTTACATCGGTAGAGAGCATCTTCGCATTACTGCCGGTTATGAATACAGTAAACTTATTGTCGGCAATCCGACGGGCGAAGCGCTCCCAGCCATCAACATTCTGGATTTCATCAAGAAACAGCATCGGACGTTTGTCGCTCAACCCGGAATGAACCTCAAGAATCATGTTCAGGTCTTCAACCGTCATTCCCACAAGACGCTCATCCTCAAAGTTGATATAAATTATCTCATCCCAAGAACGTCCTCCGGCGATTAGCTCTTGAATTTTTCCATACAGAAGATATGATTTTCCCGCGCGACGCGCACCCACCAACACCTGGCGGTCAAATCCGTCAAGCGATATACCCCGTTTTATAACTTCGTGACGCATAACCTCTTCCCGGTTTTCAAGCATCACCTCTCGAAGAATCTCAGCCTTTATCATTGCATTTATTGTCTTATTGACAAGACAAAATTATGCATTTTTTGTCTTACATGCAAGACAAAAACAGATAAGCTTATTTATTAGGGCAATCTAAAAAGTAGATTAACATTAATTCTTCCTAATCTCATCTCGCAATTAGGACGGCAATTTCATAGTGGCACCGGACCTCCGGGACGGCGGGCCACCCGAAAAGGCGGGGTCGGGAATTACCCCGACAGACACGGCTTTCGTTCTACGGGTGGCCTGCCGTCCCGGATGTCCGGCGCCACTACAAGGTTACCACAGTTGATGGGGAGGAGGTGATTTTGATGGCGATTTGGGGTGGGAATTGGCGATTTTGGGATGGCGGGAGAGGCTTTTAGAAAGATTTTGAGTAATTTTGTGACTTCTATGCTTACACCCTGAATGATGACAAGACTACTTACCACCATATTAGGCATATTTATGACAGGATGCTTCATAGCATCCGCACAAGGGAGAACCGCAGAGGCAGAACCAGACTCGGCATTATTGTCAAACAAGGCTCTGCTCGACCTGCTGAACGCTCCGGCGGAGGAGGCAACCCAAGAGGATGGCATTTTAGAGGAATATACTCCGCAGACACCCGCACAAACGCTTCCTGTGGAAATCCAAGCGCCCGCCATGGGAACTTCTACCGCTTCAATGCAGACCGTGGAAAAGGCTTCCAGCCGCAACAAACGCCCTGCCGAGCCTGAATGGTGGAGCGACCCGGCGAAGTTGCAGGCCGACACCACGATAGATGTGTCCTACATGGCACTTCCGATATGGATGAAGATTCCGGCAGTGTTCGGCACCTATAGCGTGACCCTGCCTATGGAGGCATATTCCCCCATGACCTCGGAATCACCCCTTGACGCCCCGGAGGCCACCCGCTGGGCCTCGCAGGCCACCTCCAGGGATTCGCGCTACCGCCTGTTCATGCAGCAGTGGATGCTGGAGAACCCTGAACTTGTGCGTTATAACGCCGCCACCATGGAACGTCCCCCACGGCAGTTCGTGATGACCGTAGACCCGTCCACGGCGAAAATCACCGTGGAAGAGTTCGACTCGTCCGTGAAATCGCTCAAAGAGGCCGGACAGGTCGAGGCCAACCTGGACCGCATAAACTGGCTGCATACGTTCGACGGCTCGGTGCAGTTCTCGCAGGCTTACCTTTCGCCAAACTGGTACCAGGGTGGCAACTCCAACCTCAACGCCATAGCCAACATATTCTACAACGTCAAACTAAACCCGGCGTTCCATCCGAACCTCATCTTTGAAACCACGGTGTCCTACAAGTTAGGGGCCAACAACGCCCCGGATGACTCCGTGCATCAGTACAACATATCGGACGACCTGTTGCAGATAAACTCGAAATTCGGCGTAAGGGCAGCAAGGCGCTGGTTCTACTCGGTGAACGTGCAGTTCAAGACCCAGCTGCTCAACAATTACAAGAAGAACTCCGACGAACTTGCCGCCGCCTTCATGTCGCCCGGGGAACTGAATATCGGTCTCGGTATGACCTACGCCTATCAGAATCCCAAGAAAACCCTTGATTTCAATGCCTCCATAGCCCCCGGCTCATATAACCTGAAGACATGCACGAACCGGCGCATAGACCCCACGCAGTTCGGCATAGATGCCGGGAAGACTTACGTTAACCAATACGGTTCATCGGCGGAGCTTACGCTGAAGTGGAAGATGGCCTACAACATAGAGTATTTCTCGCGGCTGTTCCTCTTCACCAACTACGAGTATATGCAGGGAGACTGGGAGAACACCATAACGTTCAACATATCGCGCTTCCTAACCACCAGGGTCTACGCCCATCTGCGTTACGACTCGGGCGCCCAGCCCGTGGAAAACTCCCGGTGGCACCACTGGCAGCTAAAGGAGATTCTCTCCATAGGGTTCGCGTACAAGTTCCAGCGCGGATAAACAGATGAAATGGCCGGCATCCATATTGCTCGCAATCGCCGCGCTATCAATGGCGGCTCCCGGCGCGAGAGGGGAGAGACGCCTGTTCTCCTCCGAGGGTGACCGCCCCCGCAAGTCGTGGGTAATAGCCGGGACGTGCGATTCCGCAGCCCGCGTGATAATCGAGGAAAGTGCAGCCTCCGCCATAGAGGGAATCTGGCAGACAACCACGGACGGAGCCAAAGTAGCCATAATCAAAGGCTCGATTCCCTCCGCCGGAAGCCCCCGGACCGCCGGAGCCTTGGACGGACTGTTAATAGTGATTCTCGACTCCCCGCGCCCGGCAATCGCTGCAGGCACGGTAATGGGGTGGGCGCTCCCCTCGGCCAAGACCGGCAGATGGGACGCGTGGATATTCACCGACATGCAGGGACGCGAACTTTCCGATCCTCGGCGTTTCACACTCACGGCGGAGGATGACACGCATTTACAGATAATCCCCGTACATAAAGGCATCAGCCTGACCCTGTGGAAGATGGTACCCTACATGTTCCGCCGTGGGATAAGTGAGACCGATGACCGGGAGAAGGGGCTTGACGGGATGATACGCCTGTGGCCGCCCTCACCGACATCACCCCCGGCACGGCCTGTATATCTATGAGACCAACCATATATTTCATACTGTTATGCCTCGTGTGCGGAAACTTAGCGGCTTCCGGGCAGAAAACCACAGTGCGCGGCCTGCGTACCGTCACACCCACACACGCAACCGAGCCGTACGACACTGTAAATGTAGAAGATAGCGATTCTTTAGTGCGGTTCAGCGGCTATGAAAAGTCACTTAGAGCCACACGGGAGACCGTGTTTGTCACCAACCTTGCAGAACATGGGCTAAGCTCCATAACCGCCACTATATCATACTTCGACAATGCCGGACGGCTGCTTCACTCACGCCATATAGAACTCCGGGCAGACATACCGCCCGGAGAAAGCCGCCGTATTGATTTCCCCTCCTGGGACACACAGAAATCATTCTATTACCGAAACGGCCCACGTCCGAGAATATCGGCAATACCCTATACCGTTACTATAACTCCTACCAAGATACTTTATGAAAGGACACCCGATTGAGCATATACGCCAGTTCGCCCGGCTCACACCCGAGGACGAACGCCGTATCAAGTCGATAATGGTGGAACGCACCTTCCGCAAGGGGGAGACAATACGCGGCGCTATAAACTTCTCTTCCTACACGTATTACATCGAATCGGGATGTACCCGTATATTCTACACCCTCAAGGGGAAAGAGCACACGGTTGATTTTAGTTTCGACGGGGAGTTCATGCTCATCCCGCGTATCGTACTCGAAAAATGCTCCGACACTGTGGCTATAGAGTTTCTCGAACCCACCCGGGTGCTGTTCATTCCGATACTGCAGGTGAAAGACATACTTGAAGGCTTAGGGGTTGTTAACGACCATGACGCGCTACTGTTCCTTAACGCCACCCTGATGCATTACACGCGCAACATGGAAGAACGCCTCCACGTGATGCAGAACTTCGACAGCCGGGAGAAACTGGCATGGGTCACCGAGCGCTATCCGCGCCTGCTGGAATGTGCCACCATAACCCAAGTGGCATCGTTCTTGGGACTTACAAAAGAGACATTATACCGCATACGTTCCGGCACATATTGAAAACCCCACCATAAGACAATGGAAGATTACACCATAATTACACCGCAGCAAATCACCGAGGCTATAACCCGTTACCTGCATCGTACCGGCTTTACACGCTTCTCCCCGAAAGCCGCCCTTATCGACATGGACGGCACCCTCTACGACTCCATGAAATACCACACGCTGGCATGGCACAGGATGATGACCGAAACAGGGATAGAGTGTTCGCGTGACGAATTCTATCTCTACGAGGGGATGACCGGGGCCGAGACAATAGACCTGCTCATACGCCGCGCACGAGGGCGACATGCCACCGAAGAGGAGAAGAGCGAACTTTACAAGGTGAAAACAGGTTATTTCAACAAGATGCCCAAGGTAGAGAAGATTGCCGGAGCGGCCGATATGCTGCGCATCCTCTCGGACAGCGGGATAACGCGTGTGCTGGTCACAGGTTCCGGCCAAGCCTCCCTGCTGACACGCCTGGAGAACGACTTCCCGGGAGCGTTCAGCCAAGGGTTGCAGATTACATCGCACGATGTTGTCCACGGGAAGCCGCATCCCGAGCCATACCTGCGCGGGATGGCGCTGGCAAAGACCAATCCTTGGCAGACCATCGTGGTTGAGAACGCCCCTTTAGGAGTAAAGTCCGGCCATGACGCAGGGGCCTTTACCGTGGCCGTGACCACGGGGCCGATACCACCCGTGGAGATGGTACGCGCCGGTGCCGACCTCGTATGCCCCTCTATGGAGGAGTTTGCCCGCATACTCCCGGCGTTACTTGGCAACAATCAGTCCCACAACCAATAAACCCCACTGATTATGAAGGAACTACTGTTTACAAACCATGTGGCCCGGACCATTGACGAGATGGCAGATAAATTGCAGCCGGCCTCGGTATTCGTGCTTGTAGACTCGAATACCGCATCGTTTGTGCTGCCTCGTCTGCAAAGTATGTCGAAAACAGTAGGGGAGGCCAGGATAATCACCACCAAGCCCGGTGACGAGAACAAGAACCTTGACTCGCTATCCTCGATATGGCAGGAACTTTGTGACGGAATGGCCACACGCACGTCCCTGCTCATCAACATCGGGGGAGGGGTGGTGACCGACATGGGAGCGTTCGCAGCCTGTACCTTCAAACGCGGCATCCCGTTTATAAACGTGCCGACCACACTCTTAGGGGCCGTTGATGCCTCCGTTGGAGGAAAGACCGGCATCAACTTCAACAATCTTAAAAACGAAGTAGGCCTTTTCCGCGATGCCGACATGGTGATAATCTCCACCACATTTTTCAACACCCTCACCTCCCAGCAGCTTCTCGAAGGGTATGCCGAGATGATAAAGCATGCCCTGATAACATCGCCCGACATGACGTCGCGCCTGTTGGCCTACGACATAACCTCCTATACCCCCGAACCGCTGTTAGAGATGCTGAAAGAGAGCATAAGGGTGAAACAGAGCTTCGTTGAAAAGGACGCGGAGGACCGTGGCATACGCCACGCGCTTAATTTCGGCCACACTTTCGCCCACGCCTTCGAGACGATGGCTATGAAACGCCAGGCCCCCTTGTCGCACGGCTACGCCGTAGCCTTCGGCATGGTAGCGGCGCTGATACTGTCGCATCTCGAACTTGACTTCCCCACCGAATGGCTCAACCGCTACACCGCCTTCGTTAAAGAGAACTACGGGGCGTTTGCCTTCAACTGCAAAGACTCGGACGAGCTAATATCCTACATGCTCCATGACAAAAAGAACACCTGCGCCGAATCCATAAACTTCACGCTGCTCCGCAGGGTGGGGGAGGTTGAGGTTAAACGCCCCGCGCCATTGTCGAATGTGCGGGCCGCGTTGGAAATATACCGCGACATGGTCCTCTGACCGAACCAACGCACACGGGCGGATGTTTACACAGCAGAGGCCGTGGAATACAGGCGGCTTCCGACCCTGACGATGCACCCCTTCATTTCCAAAATCAAAGAATATTTCATGTCTCCCGCAGCCATTGCCGCCATCGCGGCGTTGGCTATAGTACTCCCGGGATGCTCACGCAGCCGGAACGCTGCGGAAGAAATGTTGGCCGATGACAGCGAACTTGCCGACCAGGCCATAACAGTAGACTCCTGCTTCACCGCCGACACAACCTTCACATTCAACGGCACACCCGTAAACACCTTGGAGATAGCCCGTATCTTCCCTACAGAACATGATGACGTGTACATATCCCTGCGCGTATTCGCCCTTCGCGACACCTCGGAAGTGAACACGGCACTGTCGCGAATCATCTCGGAAAACTATAACGAGGTCTCCGGAGGCGACCTATACTTCGACCGTGGAGGCAGATCCCCGCAGGCCGTTGAACGCCAGATGGATTATTATGGCAAGGTGTTCGTCGACACCATCCTGCCCCAACTCAAGGAATCGGTTGAATACGGATTTTTCATGAACATGGATCTACGTCCGGCATGGGCTGACGGCAAAGGGATTATCACATACTCATCCTTTGTGGAATCATGCGGAGGGGCGGCCTGCGACATGGATGCATACTATGTGTCCTTTTCCACAGCCACAGGCAGGCAGCTCGGATTTGACGACCTTGTAAGCGATCCCGTGACACGTCTGCAAATCCGCGAGACCCTCGTGCGACAGATTGCCGAAAGCCGCAACCTTTCCACCGAACAATATCTGCGCCAGGTCACCTCGTTTATCAGTCCCGAGGCAATGAACACGCTCACCCCCTCATCATTTCCTTTAGGCAGGGTGGCAATAATGGGCTCCCGTCTTATCTTCTCATATCCGCAGGGAGCCATTGCCCCCTTCCGTGAGGGATGCCCTATCTACTCCGTGGAACTCCCGCAATGACACTCTGAGTGCTGACAACAAGAAATTTTAGATTTTTTGCCGCTTTTTTGCCAAAAAATTTTACAGTTGAAGAAATTTGACTAATTTTGCTTTCTCTGCCTTATAATGTAGAGAAAGTTTTTTGTGCAATAACCAGCCAATATTAATCTATGAAGAAATCTTTAACCTGGATCTGCTCCCTTCTCTTGGCCGCATCAGTTACCGGAATGTCAGCCTCGGCTCCGAAAGCCGGCAAAGTGCATGCCGCCGGTAGTCCGGCCAAGACCATGAAGCTCACCGTCGACAACACCAAGTCGCCGACCCGTATTATCACGCCCAAAAGGCGTCCTGCCGCAAATGGCGCAGCCAACGGCCTGAGCCGCCGGGCGTATTACGCTCCGGCACCGTTGCGTTTCGCCAAGAAAGGCCCGCTTTTCGCCGCCGCCAACCTCCCGCAACTGTACGGCACGGTGATATATGCCGATGACTGGGACAACAACGCCCATCCGAACGCCGGCCTTTGCAAACTTCCCACCAAAGCCGGCGAGGACTTCTCCCTGGTATCAGACAAGGTGGCAGAGTACCAGTTCGGCGGCGTAGCTCGCAACGGCGTCTACTACATCACCACCGCGACTGAATTCTTCGGCCAAGCCTTCTACTTCTCCAAAGGAGTGGATATGGCCACAGGTGAAGAAGTATATAACAAGGCAGGCGACTCGCCAATTCATGTACCTGTCTCACAGACATATTCGGCAACAGACGATAAGATATATGCCGTCTGCTACAACGAGGATATGACAGGACTTATCTTCGCCACCATGGAATATGGCGACAACGGCCCTGAGACCCACAAAATAGCCGATTTCTCGGCAAACCTCTGCGCCCTGGCGGCAGATGCCCAGGGGCAGCTATACGGCATCACACGTGTGATGATCGGACAGGGTGAGAGCGCCACCTGCACGGCGTCCTACCTTGTGAAGATTGACAAGACCAACGGCTCCACCACCGTAGTAGGTGAGACAGGGATGTTCCCGCAATATATCTCCGATGCTACCATCGATCCCGAATCAGGCCGCATGTTCTGGGCCGTGGCCCCCGCCGACCTTTCCGGCTACCTGGCCGAAGTCAACCTCTCTACAGGAGAAGCCACCCGCATACTTGACTTCAAACTTAACGAAGAAGTCGTAGGTCTGGTGAAAGGCATCCCTGCCGCCGATGACAAGGCCCCGGCGGCGGTAAGCAACCTTACCGCAAATTTCCCGAACGGACAGCTTAGCGGTTCGTTGGACTTCAAAGCACCCGCCACACTGTTTGACGGCACAGCCGCAACGGGTTCACTGTCCTATACCGTAACCTTGGACGGAGAAGTAAAGGCCACCGGCACCACTTCGTTCAACGCAACGGTAAGCGTGCCTATGACGTTCACCATGATGCAGGAGGGTGTGCATACCTTCGCAGCATGGGTTACCAATGCCACCGGCGACAGCCCCAAATCGGAAATAACCACATTCATCGGCAGCGACCAGCCCAAAGCCCCGGCCAACGTGCGCCTCACTTATGAGAACGGGAAGATGAACATCAGCTGGGATGCCGTGACCGAAGGTATCGCAGGTGGCTACGTCAACCCGTCGGAAGTCTCCTACATGGTGCAGCGCAAGCTCCCGACATTCTCTATGGTAGAGTTTGACACCGAGGCCCTGACCTCATCGGAGACCATTACCGAGCCGGAAGGGATAACGCAGTACTGCTACCAGGTAGTGGCCAAGTGCAACGGCCAGATGTCACCCGCCGGAATGTCGAACGTCGTGACCCTCGGAAGTATCATCCCACCATACAACCAGAACTTCAACGCCGACACAGCACTTGAAGGATTCACAATTCTTGACGAAAACAACGATGGCAAAATATGGACTCTGGACGATGGCCACGCCCGCATGTCCTACAACGCCAATGTCGCCATGGACGACTGGCTGATTACGCCACCGATGCGTCTTGAGGCTGGCAAGAGCTACGAGGTATCTCTCAGGGCCTGGAGCCAGAGCCTTACGTTCACCGAACGTATGGAGGTGAAATACGGCAACGAGGCCACTCCCCAGGGCATGACCGAGACATTGTTGGCCCCCACTGTCCTGGACTGCACTCTGGAGAACCCGACCACGTTCACCTGGACAATCAGGCCCACCGCTACGGGGACATACTACATCGGTATACACGGTATCTCCGACAAGGACTGCTATTACCTGAACATCGACGACCTGCACATCTCGGAAGGCGTCAAAGGCGATGCCCCGGATATGCCCGTCCTGAAAGTCACTCCCGACCCGAACGGCACCACTGTGATGACCGTAAACGTGACAGCCCCCGCCAAGACTCTTGACGGAGACCCGCTGTCGTCACTGGAAAAAATAGAAATCTACCGTGACGAATCCCTTATAAAGACCTTATCCCCTGTCACAAAGGGTGAGACCTATACTTTCACCGATGACCCCGGAGAAGTAGGAACCTACAGCTATTCCACTGCGGCGTTCAACGCCTCGGGCAAGGGCAAACCGGCATCGACATCCGTATTCTGCGGTATCGACCTGCCGGCCACACCTACGAACCTAAACCTTGTGGAGACTGCCAATCCCGGCGAGGTGACCGTAAGCTGGGATGCCGTGACAACCGACCAGAACGGCAATACCATCAATCCTTCCAATGTGACATATTCCATCTTCTACTTCGAAGGACAGACCCCGGTGGCCGTAAAAGAGAATATCTCGGGCACCTCCCACACCTTCCGCGCCATAGAGGAGGGAGACCAGGACTTCTTCCAGTATGCAGTGTATGCCAACACCGCACGTGGCCAGGGTCAGGGATCCATGACCCCGATGATTGCAGCCGGCACTCCCTATGACGGCATGGCCGAATCGTTCGCCGATGCATCCATCACATATGCGTTCGGTCTTGACGGCTCGGACGGCGCTCAGTTCTCGCTGCTTGACGACACAATGGTAGACGGCGCCACATCACAGGACGGCGATAATGGCTTCATAGGATGCACAGCCACATTCGCCGGAGGTGGTTGCGACCTCTTCACCGGCAAGATAAATCTTGGCGAAATGACCGCCCCGTCCCTCACCTTCTGGGCCTTCACCATAGCCGAAGACGATACAAACTATATCGAAGTATTCGTCCGCGAGGTAGGCGGGGAGTACACCTCCCTCTATCGCAAGGAACTTCAGGAGATGGGCTTCCCAGGATGGAACAAGGCCACCGTATCTCTTGACGCCTATGCCGGCAAAGTGGTGCAGATTATGTTCCGCTGCAAGATTGTTGCCTACAAGCTATTGCTAATGGACAATATCCGTGTAGGCTCGATGTTTGACAACGACCTGAACCTGATGTCTATACAGGCTCCCTCCAAGATAAAGACCGGGGCAGCATACATGGTGGATGTTACGGTTGTGAATGACGGACGTCTCGATGCCGAGGGGCATACGGTAGAACTCTATGCCGACGGCACACTCATCGAAACACGCCGCTGCGAGCCTCTGGCCGCCGGCAGCAAGGAGGTATTTACCTTCCCGCGCACCATGTCGGACGTTGCAGAGAATGATATAGAGTATCATGCCGTTGTGACACACTCCGCCGACCAGGATCCGGCCAACAACACCTCAACGACCATAACAGTAAGTCCGATTATCTCGAAACTGCCTGCCCCGGAAGCCCTTACCGGCAAACTCACGGCGGACGGCGGAGCCGAACTGTCGTGGAACGAGCCCAACCTTGCAGGTGACGGCATACTCACAGTGGAAGAAGACTTTGAAAGCGGCGAATCGTTCGCGAAAGAGTTTGAAGGCTGGACTTTCCTCGACCTTGACGAGGCTGCGGTAGGCGGCTTCCAGAATACCGAGATTCCCGGCATCGAGCCGGGCGAGACCCTGGCATCGTTCTTCGTATTCGATGCAAACAAAGAGGTCTATCCGCAGTTCAACGAATCCTATGCCGCACACAGCGGTACCAAGTATCTGGCCGCGCTCTTCGACTACGAAGACGGCACTACCAACGACTGGGCCATCTCCCCGCGCCTTAGCGGAAAAGCGCAGACCATCTCGTTCTACGCCCGCAGCTATTCGGAGGAATATCCTGAAAAAATCGAAATGCTCTATTCCAAAGGAAGCCTCCTTACCAAAGACTTTGTGAAAGTGCGCGATGTGGCCTCCGTACCGGGCTCCTGGACGCTCTATGAGTTCGATATACCACAGGGAGCCGACTATTTCGCCATCCGCTCGTGCGGTACGGCCAGCTTCATGCTCCTGCTCGATGATTTCACCTATGAGAGCGACGGCGGCTTCAGCAACCTCGAACTTAAAGGCTACAACGTATACCGCAACGGCGACAAGATTACAAAGCAGCCCGTCACCGAACGCACCTATACCGACCTTGAAGGCCCCAACCAAGAGAACGCCTACCGCGTTGCGGCTGTATATGCAACCGGCATATCGCGCGGCTCCAACGAGGTAAGGCTCATTACCTCAGGACTTGATGCCGTGACCGCAGGGGTAGAGATAGCCACCACACGCGGCATGATTCTCGTCAGCGGTGCTGACGGGATGAGGGTGACCATCTACTCCCTGGAAGGTAAGACGCTCTTCTCAGCCGACGGGAAGGCCTCGATGACAATCCCCGTCTCTGCAGGCGTGTACCTTGTGAAAGCAGGCGACACCGTTGCCAAAGTACTTGTAAAATAACATCGCGCATGCTATGGCATATATAAAAAGGCCACTGCATAAAACATGATTAAATGAGAGTTGCCCGGAGAAAATCGTCTCCGGGCAACTTGTTTTTCACTATCTTTCACTATCTTTGTGGAATCTTACACAACGGAGTGCCGTAGATACGATAGTTGATACGACCGTATAAATCCACAAATAAAACAACAATAAACTAAAACGAAAAATGAAGAAAGTACTTTTTTCACTGCTGACGCTCATAGCTATGGTAGCCATGACATCATGCGGCTCCAACGACACCGAGAAAAAACTTAACGGCAAGTGGGAAACCAAGATGACCGAATCTGGCACGGATATGACCATGGTGTGGAATCTCGATGCCGACAGCCACAAATGCGACATAACCCTCAACGTAGGCATGGGCCAGATGGATATGGCTACAATGAAGTTCTACGGCTCATGGAAGGCATCAAGCGACAAGATTGCGTTCAGCATCGATGAGGACAAATGCGACATATCATTCTCCGATGAGTTCAAGCAGATGACAGGCGCTTCCGATGCCGACCTCAAACAGCTTGAAGACCAGACTGTGAGCGAATTCAAGAAAGAACTCGCAGGCATGGCCGAGGAAGAACTCGTAAGCGTTGACGAAACCACCCTCGTAGTGAAAGAGCAGGGCCGCAACGTCACCTTCACCCGTGTGAAATAACCCGGCGACAAAGACATATAGCTGACAACTTCTTTCAAATCAGCATACTGCAATCCAGGGGGACCGATATAAAGGGTCTCCCTGGATTGTCTTTATACCCCGCTATTTGAAGTATTTTTATTGTGAAGCCGTATGGTAGTGGCGCCGAACCTCCGGGACGGCAGGCCACCAGTGGAGCATCAGCCGAATCAAAAATACTAATCTCCTTGAAAATGATAGCAAACTTTCTCCACCGCCGCCTCTACGGGTGGC
>CAJUBM010000077.1 GCA_910584735.1 uncultured Muribaculaceae bacterium | reverse complement strand
AGAATGTTGGCTATCATTTTCATGGAGTTAGTATTCTTGATTCGGCCGGAGTTCTTCGGGTGGCCTGCCGTCCCGGAGGTCCGGCGCCACTACCATCCGGCTTGCAACAATATGGGCATATACGCGTCAGAGCGCCAAAAACTGGGAGGTTTTTGGCGCTCTGACGCGTATTGACTTTAGAGTGGGGGCGGATTATTTTGCCACGGCTGCGGTGTCGGCGGCAATCTGGAGGGAGTCGGATGGGGCTACGTCGGTAACTACCAGGGAGTCTCCGTTGTCGATGATGCCCATTTCGGGATTATCCTGGGGCTGCTCCTCTACGGTTTCTTTCTGGGAGGGGCTACAGGCTGTCATGAGGGCTGCGCCGACTATGGCTGCCATGAAAAGATGTTTTGCTGTCATAATATGATTTGTTGAAAATAGTTATCAGATAAGTCTCAATCCCGTGGTGCCGGATGGAATCAGATGTCCTCCTCCAAGGTGAAATCATCATCGGGCAGATCGGCATCGAAGTCGAGTTCTTCCATGTCGGGAGTGTCGGGCATGTCATTGTCCGTCACGGCCTCTTCCTCGGGAGCGTTGTCGGCGCCCTTGGCGTTCTTTTTAAGGATGGGTTTCTTTTTAGGTTCTACGGGTGATGCGAGGGCGGCCATAATCTTGGCTTCGAGTTCTTCGGCCAGTTCGGGATTGTCGAGGATTACCTGTTTGGCGGCATCGCGTCCCTGGGCCAGTTTGGAGTCGTTGTAGGAGAACCATGAGCCGGACTTCTTAATTATGCCGTATTCCACGCCCAGGTCGATGATTTCCCCGGCCTTGGATATGCCTTCGCCGAACATTATGTCGAATTCGGCGCGTTTGAACGGGGGGGCCACCTTGTTTTTAACAATCTTCACCTTGGTGAGTTTGCCGAGAATCTTCTCGCCGTCCTTTATGGAGGTGGAGGGGCGGACGTCGATACGCACTGAGGCATAGAATTTCAGGGCGTTGCCGCCGGTGGTGGTCTCGGAGGGGCCGAACATCGCGCCTATCTTCTCGCGCAGCTGGTTGATGAAGATACACACCGTGTTGGTGCGGGCTATGGTGCCGGTGAGTTTGCGCATGGCCTGCGACATAAGTCGTGCCTGCAGGCCCACGCTGCGTTCCCCCATATCCCCTTCGATTTCGCTTTTGGGGGTGAGGGCCGCTACGGAGTCAACCACGAGGATGTCTATGGCCGACGAGCGTATAAGCTGTTCGGCAATCTCAAGGGCCTGTTCGCCGTTGTCGGGCTGGGAGAAGAGCAGGTTTGCCACGTCTACCCCGAGGTTCTCGGCATAGAAGCGGTCGAAGGCATGCTCTGCGTCAATCATGGCCGCTATGCCCCCTTTTTTCTGAGCCTCGGCTATGGCGTGGAGGGCCAGGGTGGTTTTACCCGATGATTCCGGGCCGTATATCTCGATGATTCGGCCACGAGGATACCCCCCGGTACCGAGGGCGTAGTTCAGGCCGATCGAGCCTGAGGGGATTACCTCTACAGGCTCAACCGTCTGGTCGCCGAGTTTCATGATGGCGCCTCGGCCATAGTCCTTCTCTATATTGTTGAGTGCCTGGGTAAGGGCGTTCAGACGGGCCTCCTTGGGGTCGGTAGGCGTGGCTGACTTCTTTATCGTAGCTTTCTTTGCCATTATTTTATGGGAGTGTCGGTTTTTGTTTCGGGAATAAATATGTCTGTATCAGCTTCCGTGGGATGCCTTTTTCGACTTCACTGCAAAGTTACAAAAAACGGTGGGCATATCTTTAGCCCACCGATGTTAACGGTTTGTAAAAAATACGTGGCCTCTGCAAAGTCTTTTATTTCTCGCGCATGAACACCTGTACAGGTGTGCCGGAGAAGTCCCAGTTTTCTCGGATTTTGTTCTCCAGGTAGCGGCGGTAAGGCTCTTTTACCCACTGGGGGAGGTTGCAGAAGAAGATGAATGTCGGCACCTGTGCCCCCTTCAGTTGGGTTACATATTTGATTTTCACGTATTTCCCTTTGTTAGCCGGAGGCGGGTAGGCGCCGATGGCCTCTGACATTACCTTGTTAAGCTGGGAGGTAGGAACCTCGCGGCGGCGGTTCTTGTAGACCTCCACGGCGGTCTCTATGACCTTGTATATACGCTGCTTGGTAAGGGCCGAGCAGAATATTATGGGGAAGTCGGTGAACGGGGCGAGGCGGTTGCGTATGGCGGCTTCGAAATGCTTCTGTGCCTCAAGAGACTTGTCGGTGGCAATGTCCCATTTGTTTACGCATACTACCAGTCCCTTCTTGTTCTTCTGTATCAGCGAGAAGATATTGGCGTCCTGAGCCTCGATTCCTCGGGTGGCGTCAATCATGAGGATGCACACATCGGAGGCCTCGATGGCCCGTATGGAGCGTATTACAGAATAATACTCTATATCTTCGTTTACTTTCTGTTTCTTCCTTATCCCGGCGGTGTCGACAAGGTAGAAGTCGAAGCCGAACTTGGTGTAGCGCGTGTAGATTGAATCGCGCGTGGTACCTGCTATGTCGGTGACGATATGTCGGTCCTCGCCGATAAAGGCGTTGATAAGGGAGGACTTGCCGGCGTTCGGGCGCCCCACGATGGCGAATTTAGGGATGTCGTCAAGATTCTCCTCTTCCTCCTTGGGCGCCGGAAGTTTCTTTACAATCTCATCGAGGAGGTCGCCGGTGCCGTAGCCGCTTACGGCTGATACGGGATAGGGGTCGCCGAGACCCAGCGAATAGAACTCCGGCACGTTGTAGAGCCATTCGTTGGAGTCGACTTTGTTGGCCACGAGGATTACCGGCTTGCGCGACCTGCGCAGAATCTCGGCCACATGGTCGTCAAGGTCGGTGACGCCGTTCATGGCATCGACAACGAAGAGAACCTCGTCGGCCTGCTCGATGGCTATCTCTACCTGTTTGTTGATTTCCTCTTCGAAAATATCTTCGGAGTTCACAACCCATCCGCCGGTGTCGACGATTGAGAATTCTTTGCCGCTCCAGTCAACCTTTCCATACTGGCGGTCACGTGTGGTGCCCGCCGTGGGGTCTACGATTGCCTGGCGCGATTCGGTGAGGCGGTTGAAGAGTGTTGACTTTCCCACGTTGGGGCGTCCTACGATAGCTACGAGCTGGCTCATATGATTATTCGGTGTTGTTGCGAATCAGTTGTAAGTCGGGATGTTATGTCCCTTTTGTTCTGCAAAGTTAAGTTAAATTTGTTAATTCTCCAAGCGCCCGGAGCCTCGGCCCTACGTTCGGGGCTGCTTCCGGCGCCGGGAACTTTATTCGATATAACCGAAGGCTTTGAGCTTGTTTTCGCGGTTTCGCCAGTTGGGCTCTACCTTTACGAAGAGTTCCAAATAGACGTGTTTGTCGAAGAATTTCTCGATGTCCTTGCGGGCTTCGGTGCCTACTTTCTTGAGCATGGCGCCACCCTTGCCTATGAGGATGCCCTTCTGCGAGTCGCGTTCCACGAATATCGTGGCCATGATGTGGATGTTGGTCTCGGTCTCATCGAATTTCTCCACGATTACCTCTACCGAGTAGGGCACCTCCTTGTCGTAGTGGAGGAGGATTTTCTCGCGTATGATTTCCGTGACGAAGAATCTTGCCGGTTTGTCGGTGAGGGCGTCCTTGCCGAAATATGGGGGAGAGACGGGGAGGAGTTCGAGGATGCGGTTCATCAGGTTGGATGTGTTGAAATTCTCTTTGGCCGAGATGGGAAACACTTCGGCGTTGGGCAGGATTTCTTTCCAGCGGGTGATGATGCTTTCAAGGTCGGTGTTGTTCTTGAGGAGGTCGATTTTGTTGATTACCAAAAGTACGGGGACTTTCTCTTTTGCCACGCGGGCCAGGAAGTCGGCGTTCTTGGTGGGATCCTCCACCACGTCGGTAACGTACAGGAGGACGTCGGCATCGGTCAGCGCACCCTCCGAGAAGTTCAGCATCGACTCCTGCAGTTTATAGTTGGGCTTAAGCACACCAGGGGTGTCGGAGAATACAATCTGGTAGTCGGGTGTGTTCACAATCCCGGTTATGCGGTGGCGCGTGGTCTGGGCCTTGGAGGTGATGATGCTCACGCGTTCACCTACGAGGTCGTTCATAAGGGTTGACTTCCCTACGTTGGGGTTGCCTACGATATTTACAAATCCTGCTTTATGTTCCATAAGGTATGTTGTTAATGGGGCTGTTGTCAGAGAGGCTGTATCTGCCTCTTGGATAAAAACAAAAATAGCACCTGAAAAGATGCTATTCTGTGCAAAAAAGTTATGGCTTGGTGTGGAAAGGGGATGTTTATGAGATTACATGTCCCATACCAGGTACATGGAACCCCAGGTGAATCCGGCGCCGAAGGCGGTGAGGATTATTTTGTCCCCTTTCTTGAGCTTGTCTTTGTATTCGTCCAGACACAGGGGGATTGACGCGGCCGATGTGTTGCCATAGTGCTGGATGTTCACAAGCACTTTCTCTGCGGGAATCTTGGCGCGTGAGCCCACGGCCTCGATTATGCGCAGATTGGCCTGGTGCGGCACGAGGTAGTCTATAGTCTCGGCTGTGAGGCCGTTGCGGTTCAGCACGTCCACCGTTGCGGTGTACATGTCGGTTACGGCGTTCTTGTAGACGTTGCGTCCGTCCTGGAAAAGGTAGTGGTCGCCGTTGTCAAGTGTCTGCTGTGTTGTGGGTTTGGCCGAGCCGCCTCCCCACATTACGAGGTGCTCAAGGCCGCGTCCGTCAACATGGAACACGGCATCGATTACACCTACGCCCTCCTCGGTGGTGGGTTCTACCAGGACGCATGCGGCGCCGTCGCCGAACAGGGGGCATGTGGCGCGGTCGTTGTAGTTCACCATGGAGGACATTTTTTCTGTGGCGACCACTATGACTTTCTTTCTGAGGCCGCTCTTCACATAGGCGGCGGCATCTTCGAGGGCTACGATAAAACCTGCACATGCCGCCTGTATGTCGTAGGCGTATGCGTTTTTGAGTCCTGCGCCCTCGCATATTATCGAGCCTGTGGAGGGGAAGCGGTAGTCTGGATTAGAGGTGGCGCAAATCAGGAGTTCCACGTCTTCAGCCGGGGTGGCGGTTTCTTCAAGAAGTTTCTTTACAGCCTTGATTCCCATAAAGGACGAGCCGACGTCCTCCTTGAGGATACGGCGCTCTTTGATACCTACGCGGGTGGTAATCCACTCATCGTTGGTGTCGACCATTTTCGACAGCATCTCGTTGTCAAGAATGTCGTCCGGCACATAAGACGCGATGCCTGAAATTTTTGCGTTGAGCATATCTGTAGGTTACAGTTGTCGGTGAGTATATGAGATTAACCCCGTTAAGACCGATTTTGTTCCCCGGCCGTTTTTACGGCGCGGGGAAGCATAGGGTCTAAACGCGGTGGGAGGGAGACTTTCCCTGCGGGAAAGGCGGGATTTTAGACAACGGCGTCTTTTTCGATGGCTATTTTGCCACGATAGTAGCCACATTCGGGGCATACGCAGTGGTACACGTGCCATGCACCGCAGTTGGGGCAAAGAGCCAGGGTGGGCATAACTGCCTTGTCATGGGTGCGACGTTTGGCAGTGCGGGTCTTGGATTGTCTTCTTTTAGGATGTGCCATTGTTGTTGTATCTTTATCTTGTTATTTCTTTTTCGGTTGGAATCTTACGAGTCATCGGCCTCTTATCCGGCGCTGTTCTCGGAAGAGAGACCCTTTAGGGCGTCCCAGCGAGGGTCGGTGGCGGTGTCGGCGTTGTCCTCGGCTTCGATTTCGTCAAGAAGTTCGTCCTCAAGGTCGGCATCGGGGTCGCCCGGGGTGTGGGCGCGGTGCTTTTTGAGGAGGGAGGACATGGCCCGGTTGCATTTCCCTAACGGGTGTACATGTTTTATGGGAATGGCGAGAGCCACGGTGTCGTAAATCATGTAGGCTACGTTCAGGTACGAGTCGCTTTCGGGAATCTCGATGAATCCGTCGGCATCGTCGCGGTAGTCGTCGCCGTATTTGACTATTATATGGTACTCCGTATCTATGGGAAGCTCCAGGTTGTCAAGGCAGCGGTCGCAAGCCACCGTAACCGTGCCGGATAGATGGAACGTAAGGTCGTAAGCACCGTTTTTGTGTGTCACATTCAGCACCACGCTGATGTCGGCATCGCGTATGTCGGCGCTCTCCATGTTCTCGAAAAAGCGTTTGTCGAGATGATAGGAGTATTCTTGCTCGCCTTCGGGTATGCTTTTCAGCGGCAACTTGAATTCGCTGAATTTTCCCATGTCGTTGTATTTTATTGATAGTCAAATATTTCCACAGTCCGAAAGCCCGCTGGCTGATGACCGGCGGCGCCACGGGGTGAAAAAACTGTGCAAAGGTAGCCAAAAAATGCTTTATAACCAACTATTGGAGGTGAATTTTTTTGAGGCTTTTGAGGGTGAAGCTTTTGAGGGAGGGTGGGACGAGTGGGACTTGTAGGACGGGTAGGACTTTGGGAGGAGTGGGGGGCGCTTGGCATGAAAGATGGGGTCAGGGAAGGCGTCCCGGGTCAGTTGAGTGGTAGTTCGATGCGGAAGGTGGTGCCGCGTCCCGGCTCGGACCATGCCACGAATATGTGACCGCCGTGATATTGCTCGATTATGCGTTTTGCCAGAGCCAGCCCCAAGCCCCAGCCTCGCTTCTTGGTAGTGTAGCCGGGGTTGAACACGGTCTTGTGGTTCTTGCGGGGTATGCCTTTGCCGGTGTCGGTGACGGATACGCAGGCATGGTTGTTCTCCAGCGCGGTGGTTACGGTGATGGTGCCGGAGCCCTCCATGGCGTCTACGGCGTTCTTTATCAGGTTCTCCATCACCCATTCCATAAGTGGGGCGGATGCGCGTATCGGCAGGGGGGCGTCGCAAAGGTGCGTGTCAAGGCTTATGCGGGAGGAGATGCGCGTTGACATGTAGGATGTGGCGCGGAACACGAGTGAGTTGAAGTCCTCTGTCTCCATCTGCGGGCGCGAGCCTATCTTTGAGAAGCGCGAGGCTATTGTGGAGAGGCGGGTCACGTCCTTGTTCATCTCGCCGACTGTCTGGGGGTCTACCCCTAAGGCGGGAAGGAGTTCCATCCATGCCATGAGCGAGGAGATGGGGGTGCCGAGTTGGTGGGCGGTCTCTTTCGATAAACCAACCCATACCTTGTTCTGTTCGGCGCGGCGCGTGGAATTCACGGCGAAGTAGACCACTAAGATGAAGGCCAGCATCACAAGAAGCTGCACGTAGGGGTACCAGCTGAGGCGTTTCAGCAGCTTGGAGTCATCGTAATAGAGGTGTTGCAGGTTCTCCGGCGAGATTATTATGTGGATTACGTTGGCGCGTTTCTCCAGGGCCGAAAGGCGTTGGCGCAGGAAGCGCTCGTTTTCCGGCGAGAGGGCGTATGGGTTTTCCGGGTCGGCGGGTTCGGGCAGGTCGAAGTTGCGGTGGTCGAGTATGTGGCCGTCGTTGTCGGTGAGCAGCACCGGGATGGTGTGGTTCTGCTCTATGATGTTGAGCAGGAACTCCAGGTTGTCGGGTGATGAGCTTGCGGCATCGGGATTTTGTCCAATGTCGGCTATCTGTTTGGTGGCATCGGCCCAGATCTGCATGCGCTCGCGCTCCTGTCGGGCGAGGTCGCTCACCAGGTTGTTGGATACGTATAGGAATATGCCTACCATGGCGAGTGTCACCACCATGAAAATTATGGTGCCGAACCGCCGTAGGTCGTAAATGTTCATATGTCAGGCATCGTTGAGTATGAAGCGGGCCACGGAGTTTTCGATATTGGGACCGATGACTATGTCGGCGCGGTTCTTGACTTCAGGCAGCGCGTTTTCTACCGCAACCGCTACGTCCGCCACCTGCATCATCGGCAGGTCGTTGAGGTTGTCGCCGAACACTACTACGCGCCGGGCCCCTATGTCGCGCGCCATGCGGCGTACGGCATCGGCTTTCGACACTCCGGGGGCGTAAATGTCTATCAGCCCCGTGCCGTGGGAGAATATGTCGCGGTACCATGACACCGAGCAGTTCGTAACTTCCTTTAGCTGGTCGCAGACGGCCTCGACCACCTGTTCGGGGCCTGTGGCGAAGAATAGCACCACGCGGTCCATCGTTGACGGCTGCTGGTCGAGGTGGAAACGCTTCATCGAAAGGCGCCGCCGCTCGTTGAAGAACGCTTCCTCGCGCGGAGTCATGGCGCGGCTATGGTAGACGTTGAGGAACGAGTTGCCTGACAGGCTGTAGGTGAAAGGGCGCAGCCCGCTCCGGGAGAAGGCGTTGGAAATCTCGATGGCGTCTTTCTCCGGGATGAGGGTTACGGAGGGGAAGTACTGGCGGTTACGGTCCCATAGTGCGGCGCCGGTCATTACGATTGCCGGTATGTTGTAGCGCATACCTGTGGCCGGATGGTAGATTCTTGATGTTGGTATGGCGGACATCAGCCGTTGCACTGTGGCCGGGGTGCGCGCCGTGGCTACGGTGAACATGGCGCCGGCTTTCACCAGGCGGGTCAACAGGGCTACGGACTTGGGCGGGATGCGTGAGGCATCGTTAAGCAGGGTGCCGTCCAGGTCGGTTACGTACAGTGTATCTCTTCGCATACCGCAAAGTTACGAAAAAACACGGTTATTGCAAAAAACCGTGTTGACCCTTTTGGCAGATGGTTCGGCTGTCGGTAAGGAAGGGGGCTTATTCGGGTGCCGTGGTGGAGGTGTGCGATCCCAGATGGTTGAAGCGCAAGGTCTCGCCCGAAGAGAGCCCCACTTCAAAACCGGCAGCGATTTTCTTTATGCGTACTATCTTCGAGCCGGGGTGCTTCTTGGCGACGTGCCTCGTCATGGACTTTTTGAGCAGTGTCTCCGGCACGGCACGTTTCTTGCAGTCTACCGAAGTCCACTTGCCTTTGTTGTTGAATTCTATTTTGGTGCCGTTTACCAGTTTTACGTCATAGTCGGTCTTCTTAAGCAGATGGCGGTCAACCTTTATCATGGAGACTTTCGCTTTCGGGAAATGGGTGGTGAGCATCTCTTGCGCTTCCTTCGGGAGGTCTTCGCGATTGAGAGAATACTTGTCGAATGGCAGGGCTGCTGCGGAGCCTGCGGCTGCAAGCACCATGGCCAGCAGCATAATTATGGTTTTAATCTGTTTCATGTCAGAGATATAACACCCGCCATGGTGTTAATATTGTCAGGCATGATATTAAATTATTGAAAAAAAGATTGGAAATAAGTCGAAAGGGCCGTTTGGTTGTTGTACCTTTGTAGATGTTTTCGCGGCGGGGATATTCTGCCGCCGGGGATATACGCAAAAATGCGAAATAACTAACAGCTATTAAAGATGACATTTGAAGAATTGGGCGTGAGTTCGCCATTGCTGCGCGCCATTGAGGAATTAGGATTCGAGGTTCCGATGCCCGTGCAGGAGAAAGTTATACCCCACCTTCTAAGTGAGGATGGCGATGTGGTGGCTCTGGCCCAGACCGGCACAGGGAAGACGGCCGCTTTCGGGCTTCCGGTGATACAGCGTACAGATTGCCGCCGCAATGTGCCGCAGGCCCTTATCCTGTCGCCTACCAGGGAATTGTGCCTGCAGATCGCTTCCGATCTGGCCGACTTTTCCAAATATATCCCCGAACTTAAGGTGATCCCCGTCTATGGCGGCTCGTCAATAGAGAGCCAGATTCGGGCCCTGCGCCAAGGTGTGCAGATTATCGTGGCTACCCCCGGACGCCTCATCGACCTTATCAAGCGCGGGGTTGTGAAGCTCCAGGACGTGCACACGGTGGTTCTCGACGAGGCTGACGAGATGCTAAACATGGGCTTCCAAGAGTCGATTGACGAGATTCTTACCCATGTGCCCGATGACCGCAAGATGCTGATGTTCTCGGCTACGATGCCCAAGGAGATTTCCCGCATCGCCTCGAACTACATGCATGACCCCGTGGAAATCGTGGTGGGTAGCCGCAACGAGGGTGCCGAGAATGTGCGCCACATATATTATATGGTGAACGCCCGCGACAAGTACCTGGCCCTGAAACGCGTGGTTGACAATTCCCCCGATATATACGGCATAGTGTTCTGCCGTACGCGCCGCGACACGCAGGAGATTGCCGAGAACCTTATCCGTGACGGCTACAATGCCGAGGCGCTTCACGGCGACCTCTCGCAGCAGCAGCGCGACATAGTGATGAAGAAGTTCCGCGACAAGGTGACGCGCCTGCTTGTGGCTACCGATGTGGCCGCGCGCGGGCTGGATGTCGACAACCTGTCGCATGTCATAAACTACGGTCTCCCCGAGGATACCTCGGTCTATACCCACCGTTCGGGTCGTACGGGGCGCGCCGGCAAGACCGGTGTGTCCATAGCCATAATCCATTCCCGCGAGAAGGGGAAGCTCCGCGAGATAGAGCGCATCATAGGCAAGACTTTCGAACGCCGCGAGGTGCCTACCCCCGAGCATATCATAGAGAAGCAGCTTTACAACCTGGCCGACCGTATAGAGCGTACGGAGGTTGACGAGGAGGCTATGGAGAAGTACACTCCCGGCGTGTTGAAGAAGCTGGGATGGCTCACTTCGGAAGACCTTGTTAAGCGTGTGCTGTCGCTGGAGTTCCACCGTCTGCTCGACTACTACAAGGATGCCCCGAAGATTGACTTTATCGATGAGAAACCTTCGCGTAAGGATAAGAAAGGCAAAGAGGGCAAGGGCGCACGTGGCGAGAGACCCGACAATGCCGACAAGGACCGCCGCACGGCATCGAAAGGGATGGAGCGCATTTACATAAATGCCGGAAAACGCGATGGTTTCTATGCCGGCAACCTTATAGAGATGCTTAACAAGAACCTTTCCGGCCCGCGTGTGGATGTGGGGCGTATAGACCTGATGCCCTCATATTCTCTGTTCGATGTCAAGAAGTCGGATGCCAAGAGGGTCGTAGGGGCTTTGAAAGGAGCCGACTTCCTCGGAAGGCATATCTACTCCGAGATTGCCGAAGCAGATAAGGACTACGCCCATGCCTCTACCCGCAAGGCGCGTGAGAACGCCCTGGCTTTCGGCATGGAACGTGCCTCGCGCAAGGGGAAGAAGCGTAAGTAACCCCCGTGATTTTGCAAATAAATGATTTGATATGAAGCCGGTTAGCCGAATCTGTCAGATAATATGCCTTTTAGGGGCATCCGCACTTGTTATGGTGGGGATGCCCCCGCAGGCGTGTGCGCAGACGTCCACGCAGACGACTCCCTCCGCTTCCACCGCCGAGCCGGGTGAACTTACGGCGGCGCAACTGTTCGTGTCGGCCCCGATTGAGGTGATTCCATCCATTGACCGTACGACCCGGCTCGACATGATAGACTATTTCAACTCGGGGATGGACCGTGCTTCCAAGAACCAGTTCGGCGGGGAGTGCCGTATCACTGCCATGTCCCCCTCGCAGCTTACCTACACCACCTCCGATGTTGCCGAGCATACCATTAGTCTCATCTCTGAGAAAGGACGCCCGGTAGTGATGTTCATCTCCACAGTAAAGACACCGGCTGAGGATTCCTCGGTGAAGTTCTATACCTCGGCATGGAAGCCGATAGAGAAAGGGTTGTTCGTAGTGCCTACTCTCGATGACTGGACGCTGCCTGAGGCCCGTGACAAAAAGGCGGACCTGGAGAACTCCGTGCCGTTCATGCTTGTGAAGATGTCTTACGACCCCGCTTCGCAGAATCTCACACTCACCAATAATGTGGGAGCCTATCTCCCCGAGGAGGTGACGGAACTGGCCGGGTCGTCGCTCGTAGGTTCTCTTGTCTACCATTGGGACGGCAAGCGGATGGTCAAGCTGAAGCAAGATAAGTAATCTTGCCATGTTTGCTATAAATAGGTAAGTAACTGTTCAAAATTATCCCCCTTTATTTCTAAAGATTGCAGTTATGGGCGCGTTGTCGTTGTTGGAGATGCTCGATATGGTGAAGTCGCTGGTACAGCAGCCGCAGACACAGAACGTGTGGGTGGTTGCCGAGGTGCAGGACGTGCAGGTGCGCGGCGGCCACTGCTACATGGAGATGCTCCAGAAAGATGACCAAGGGCGCCAGATGGCGCGTGTGCGCGGCTGCATATGGGCCAGCAATTTCTCGCGTATCGCGGCGCGTTTCTACGGTGAGACGGGGCAGCAGTTTGCCTCAGGTCTGAAAGTCATGGTCCGGGCGTCGGCCTCGTTCCATCCTGTCTTCGGTATGTCGCTGGTGATAAACGAGGTTAACCCTGAGTTTACCATGGGTGACCTGCTTCGGCGCCGGGCCGAGATTCTGCGCCGGCTGCAGGCCGAAGGTGTGCTGGAGATGAACCGGCGGCTGTGCTGGCCGATGGTGCCGCAACGCATCGCCGTTATCTCGGCCCCCGGGGCTGCGGGTTACGGCGACTTTATGAACCAGCTTTACAGTTCGCCGAACCGTCTGCGGTTCGTGACGCGCCTCTTTCCGGCTGTGATGCAGGGGGCTTCGGCGCCGGCATCAATCATAGCCGCGCTGGGCGATGTGGCCGATTGCATGGACCAATGGGACGGGGTGGTGATAATACGTGGCGGGGGGGCCACCTCCGACCTCCAGGCTTACGAAGATTACGACCTTGCCTCGGCGGTAGCGCAGTTTCCCCTCCCGGTAGCTATCGGCATAGGACATGAGCGCGATGTCACGGTGCTGGATTATGTTGCCAACGCGCGCCTGAAGACACCTACAGCAGTGGCCGAATGGCTTATCAGCCGTGGTGACGCCGCCCTTTCGGCGTTCTCAAACCTCGGAGCGCGTATATTGCAGGCCGCTACCGACCGCATCAGCGGCAACCGAGAGCAGCTCGCGCAGGCCCAGGGACTATTGCCTGTGGCGGCGCGGGGGGCGGTGGAACGTGCGCGTAACCGCCTGTCTTCGGCTTCGGTAGCCTTGTCGGGGGTGTCTGCCCGGATGGTGCTGCCGCAACTCCAGAAATTGTCAATGACCGGCGCCGCCATAGCTGCGGCTGCATCCAATATCGTATCCCGGCGCCGCGATGCGTTGTCGTCTGCAGAGGTGCTGTTAGGGGCGTTGTCGCCGGAAGCAACGTTGAAACGCGGCTATTCTATAACCCGCATTGACGGGGTGGCGGTGAAATCTGTGGCCGATATACCTCCGGGAGCATTGTTGGAGACTACCTTCGCCGACGGCAGTGTAAAATCACAAATAAAATCAACCTGATGAAAGATATACCGATGAAAGATATAAAGGAGATGACCTATAACGAGGCTGTCGCGGAACTTGAAGGCATACTCCGCATGATGCAGGGTGACCAATGCGATATAGACCGCCTGGCCTCGCTCACACGCCGTGCCACCGAGATTATAACCGAATGTCGCGCCCGCCTTACCGCTACCGACGAGGAACTTCGTGCGATTCTTGCCAATCTTGAAAACCCACAATAACGAGAATTGATACGGTAATAAGTAATTTCTTAAGATGCCTTAAGAAAAATAGTTTCTGTGCGTAATTCGTGTCAGGGCAACCGCATCAAAATCTGAGATAAAAAAATTGTGGATTCATCATGTCGACATGATATTTGCAGCCCAGATCATTGAAACAGGCTACGCCGAAGTCATAAAAATTTCGTAATTTTATAGCGTAAAATCATAGACACCAGTCTGATTTTTAATCCTGTATTAGTAGTGGTGCGATAAAAATCTTACCACTGTTATTAAAATATTAATATTT
>CAJUBM010000076.1 GCA_910584735.1 uncultured Muribaculaceae bacterium | reverse complement strand
GGTCCGGCGCCACTATAAAGTTACCATTGCCAAAAGTGTTATATAACAGAAGCGGCGGCGTGTCAAAAAATGAATTTTGACACGCCCTCACTCGAGCGGGAGGATATAGGGCGTTAGCCCAAAATACGAAAAATCTGTAAAATCGGGACAGGTCTTTTGGTGAACCGTTAAAAAAGCACTAAATTTGTGGAGTAAGTAATGTATCAGGTGTAAGTAACGTATATAAGGATATGATTCTGCACAGCACAAACGGCAAATCCGACAAAGTGCCGCTACAGCAAGGGGTAGCGCCAGGATTGGCGCCTGACGGAGGGCTATATATGCCCGACAGATTCCCCAGGCTGCCACAAGCATTTTTCAACAACCTAACCGGAATGTCGCTGCAAGAGATCGCCTTCGTGATTACAACCACGCTCTTCGGTGACATAATCGATGCCCCGACATTAAAGAAAACGGTCTATGAGTCGCTGGACTTTGAGATCCCCCTGACCAATGTCCATGATGATTTCTTTCTGCTCGAACTCTTTCACGGGCCGACACAGTCGTTCAAAGACATAGGAGCCCGCTTCATGGCCCGGCTTTTGCCGCTCATGGCTCCGCTTGAAGATGAATACCGCGATATAATAGTGGCAACATCCGGAGATTCCGGTGGCGCGGTAGCCAACGGATTCCGAGATACACCCCGTACACGCGTAATAGTACTATTTCCGAATGGAGAACTGTCGTCCGAACAGATAAGCAGGTTTATATCAGAGAAAAATGTACTGCCCATAGAGGTGAACGGCACTTTCGATGACTGCCAGGACATGGCAAAGAAAGCGATATTGTCGGAAATCGACACTCCCTCCGGGCACAATATCGTATCAGGCAACTCCATAAACCTCCTACGGCAACTACCATCGATAATCTACTATTTCCATGCCTACGCCCGTGCCATGGAGCAAAGGCCGGGACAGGAGGTGGTAATATCCGTGCCATGCGGAAACCTCGGGAATCTGTCCGCCGCACTTATGGCTAAAAAGATGGGGCTTCCCGCAAAAAGATTCATAGCAGCCAACAATGCGAACGATGTGTTTGTTGAATATCTGAAAACCGGCGACTTCCACCCCAAAGAAGCCCTTATCACTATAGCCAGGGCTATGGACGTTGGGAATCCATCGAACCTCGCCCGCATCATTGACCTTTATGACGGTGATATGGAGCAGATTAGGACAGATGTAGAAGGAATGTCAGTGGATGACCCTTCTATCCGGGAAACTATGCGTAAGCTGGCAGACAGCTACGGAGTGATAACCGACCCGCATACGGCATCGGCTTTCGCGGCACTTGAGACAAAGCTCAAACCCGGCGAGACTGGCATAGCATTGGCCAGCGCACATCCGGCAAAGTCAGGCGAGGTGGTCTCGGACGTTACAGGCCGAAAAATCCAATCCCCGCAATCCGAGGCACAGCCAACGGACTTACGCGATGCCCGGATTGTTAAAATACCCCCTACCCTCTCCGCCCTCCATAGGGCCATGCTCATTGAAAATCACAACAAATAAAGACGATTATATACCAACAATACAACTAAAAACAACATCATGGCTACACTACGTGACCTTAAGAAAGAAATAAGATATGTATGCGGCGACCTGGCTGCCGAATGTCTCATCGCTCGTTCTTTCATAAAAGGGGCTGACAAGAAAAAGCTCAACGATCTGGTAATAAAGATTGCCAACCTGCAAAGCACCGCGCTTGCCAACACCGATTTCTCTTTCGACAAACAACCGGCAGACTTCGACACAACGCATGCTTACAGAAAAGCGCGCCACAGCTATTTCAAATCAGCCTTCAAGTCGTTGCGCGAGAAGTTCTACAACCATGCCAACGATATAGTACACGAAATGAACAGCGCGCTCCCTGCTCCGGCACGCGAGGCTAAAAAAGAGATGCAGGCATAACACGCCGGGATAATGGCTAACTTTTCGACCTGGATATTGAATAAAGCGGGATGGGAGGTAGACATAAGTGTCCCGGACTATCCCAAGGCTATCATATGCGTGGCGCCCCACACCTCCAACTGGGACTTCCTAATGGGAGAACTGGCCATACGGTCTGTCGGACGCCACGCCGGCTTCATGATGAAGTCCTCATGGTTCTTCTTCCCCTTAGGCTTCTTTTTGAAAGCCATAGGGGGAATACCTGTTAACCGAGGGAAAAAGAAAGGCTCGCTGGTGGAAGAGATGGTTGAGCGTTTCAAGAACTCTGACCGGCTGGTAGTGGCAATCGCACCAGAGGGAACGCGTAAGCGCACCACGAACTGGCACACAGGCTTCCTACGCATAGCGCATGAGGCCCGTGTGCCTGTATGCCTCGGCGCTATCGACTATCGTATGAAAAAAATACAGATTCGCGATGTTTTCGAAACCACCGGCGACATCGCCGCCGATCTAAGGCATGTAAAAAACTTCTATCGCCCTTTCTCCGGCAGGTACCCTGAAAAATTCTCGACCGATGACTGACTCCACTACCATTAACAACACCGCCAACGTCACTGCGGAATATGATTCTATAAGCGTTGCCGCAGTGCCTTTAGCCACAGAATGGGCTGACATTGAGAAGAATCTCAAAAAATGTGATGAGATTATAGCCAACATACGACCCGAGACTGACATAATAGTACTTCCCGAACTCTTTACAACGGGATTTATAGTTGACACACAGTTATTGGAGAATGTTGCGGAGCCACCACTGGGACGTACCGCGAAGTGGGCGGCGGCAAAAGCTCGCGAACGCGATATGGCCGTGGCCGGGAGTTATCTCACAGTCCGCGATGGCAAATATTACAATACGTCCTTCTTTGTAGAACCATCCGGCAATGCGACTTTCTACGACAAGCACCATCTCTTCTGCCTAAGTCCGGAAGCATCGCTCTACGGCCAAGGCGAATCAGAGATGCCCGTAATCCCTTTCAGAGGTTGGAACATAGCAATGATTATATGCTACGACCTCCGTTTCCCGGTATGGTGTCGTAACAAGGGGGAGAAATATGACCTCATGCTCGTTCCGGCCAACTGGCCCACAGCACGAGGCTACGCCTGGCAACATCTGCTTATAGCCAGAGCCATAGAGAACCAGACCCCCTGGGTAGGGGCCGACCGGGCCGGTTCGGATGACTACGGGCTTTACGATGGCCTGGCCATGATATGCGATGCGCGTGGAGAGGTAGTGGCATCCGCTTCCACCGATAATCCCGAGGCCGTGCTCTACGCATCTTTCTCAAGAGAGAATCTGTTGAAATTCAGGAAAAGGTTGCCGGTAGGGTCTGATGCCGATTCGTTCTCTCTGATTTCCGAACACAAACTGCTACCCCCGCTCCGCCACAAATTTTAGCCCCCGGTTATCCTGTAGATTTTAAGAATCCGCTATCTCGCAGGATTGTAACAAGCTGTTTATTCTCGGGAGAACCGGGTGCGACCCGTCATTTATTATCACACTCACCAATGGATGTCGGCGCTCCGGCACGAAACATTGTGCTTTTACACGCGCCGTGACCGCCTCCCTTTGCGCCCCGTCACGAAGCATAGCCCTGCTTATACGTATATCCTCGGGAGCGTCCACCTCCCACACCTCGTCTACCATCCGGTCAAGACCGCTTTGGTAGAGTATGGCCGTCTCTACGAACAATAACTCCTCCCTATCATTAGCCCTGCGCCAGCGGTTGATATCGGCCAATACGGCTCCATGCACTATAGCGTTCAACTTCTCCAGCATCTCCGGCTTGGAGAAAACAACTTCGGCGATATTCCTACGATTCAAGGATCCATCCGCATTAATCCCATCCCGGCAAATCTCCGACGCTATGCGGTTTAGAATCGCGGGCTCCCTCTCCATAAGCCTGCGGGCTTCCGAATCACAGTCATATACCCGGAATCCTTTCACCTCCAACATACGGCAGATTACAGATTTACCGCTGCCAATCCCACCTGTCACAGCAATCAGTCGAGGATGTTTACCCATAATCCTATTATAATCGTTATTCGCTTTCAAGCACATATTCCACCCGCTCGGGAGCAACCTCTACAATTCGATAGTATTGCGGCAGTGCCGCAACCTTGACATTCAGGGAACGCTCTCCGGAAGAACTTTCGGCATAATCAACAAACGCCTTGACAGGCGATAAGTCTGAATTGTACATGCTCTTAGGGAGCAGATAGGTCACCTCCACCATGGAGGGAAATGTAACGATATGGTTGCCCCGAGGCACATTCACAGCCTCTACCCCTACCATACGGCTTTTCGATACAAGAGGTTCAATCGGTATGGTGACCTTCACCGTAGAAGGAACAGCCTTCATTCCAGCCGGCACCTGTAGCACGGCATCGACAACAGCGGTGTCCCTGAGTCCTGACAGAACTATCGGCGCTGTTACCAGTTCGCTGACTTTCTGCCGTTTGCCGGCGCGGGAGTATAACAGCACCGTATCTTCCGAAAGTGTCACGCGTCCGAAGGCCACGGCCTGCGGAGATGTATGCACATCGGCATCTACGCGCACACGAACCGGCACACCCGGCTCCTCTGTATAATAGAGCGACAATGAGTCGGGACGCACGGATATTATAGAGGCACCGGCCCCGAACACTCCGCGTAACGCCGAATTAAGCTGTGCCTGTGTAAGCACAAGCCTGTCATTCCCCAACTTCGTGAACTCGCCATAGCGGCATGTGACCGACGGAGTCCTTCCCCAGCTATATTTAATCAGGGCACTCCCCTTATCTTTCACCGTTACATTTATAGTAGGGTGTTCCCCTGATATTATAGTCATCTCCTCAGGGAAACCCGCAAGTTTCAACGGCATCTTATAATCATGCTGAACCTCATCGTTCAACGCCATCAAAAACCAAAAAACGGTAGAGATAACCAAAAAAACAAAAAAAGTAGGGGCGTTGCGCCCCTTTATAGTGCGCAACCCCTCCTTAAACCGTTTATATAGACTCTTAATATCCACTATTATATCGTGGAAAAGATTAACAAAGTCTGTCAAATCTGATATCCGGGGACCGGGATATTATAGCCTTCCCGGTCTTCAACCTCGCAGATCAGGACTTTGACTGGGCTGCCTGCTGCTCCTGAGCATCGGCCGCCGAAGGATAGATTGAACCCTTGTCGATTTCAAGCACAACATCGTTGGCTACGGAAATCATCATGGTCGTTTCCTTGACTTCCTTTATCCGTCCGAGGATACCGCCGGCGGTAATCACGCGGTCTCCCTTCTTAAGGGCCTCGCGGAATTTCTTAATCTCCTTCTGTTTCTTCTGCTGGGGACGAATCATAAGGAAATAGAAGATGGCTATCAGCAGCACAATCATAATCATGCTCGACCACCCGGAACCCTGGGAGCCTGCAGCTGCCTGTAAAGCGATGAAATTTGCTAACATTGGATGTTATTTTTGAGAGTTATTGTTATTTATTTTTGCAAACGGCCTTCCTCCTTAAGATAGTTGGCCACATTATAGAGCACACCGTTTATGAACTGCCCGCTGCGGGGAGAACTATAATAGTTGGCAATCTCTATATACTCGTTCATAGTCACCGGAATAGGAATCGAGGGATAGTTCAGCAACTCGGTTATGGCAGCTATAAGTATCACAATATCCATAAGGGCCAGACGCTCCGGATCCCATTGCGAACCATTTATAAAACGGTCTATATAGCCGCGATATTCTTCCCTATGTTCAACAGCGTTCTCAAACAGGCCGGCTCCGAAACAGGCATCCTCCTCATCTTTATACATAGGCAGAAGTGCCGCCTCGCGGTTGCCGGTAGTAGCCATCTGGCGGATGCTCTTAAGCACGAATGTGCCCATCACGGTAAGGTCATCGTTCCAATACACCGACTTCGACTCAAGCGTCTCAGCCAGCACATCCGATGGGAATACCACAGTCTTAAGAATCGTACGCCAGAACTCACAGTCGGCAGCAAGGGTCTGCGTTTCAGATTCCATATACTCCTTGTATGTGTCCGAGGCCTTTATGCTGTCAAGCAACTCTTTGAGCATATAATAATCGGCATCCCAGGCAATATCGTGCTTCTTGCCATACTCCTCAATCTGCGGATGTTCCTTTATCGCCTCCACAAAACGGTTGTTTACAAACCGCATATTCGGATTAAGGTCCTCAGGTGTCGGGCAGTATTTCTCCTTTGCCGCCTCTATGCGGTCGGCCTCCATGCGGGTGATATACACCGGCAGCGTCAGCAAAGCATGATAAAGGTCGTAAGCCTTTTCAAGAGACATGTTCAGAGATGATTTGGCCTGCCGCAATGTGGCGTTCGAGTCATAATAATTGTTCAGGGTATCGGCCACCATCTGGAACGCTCGGTTATATCCTACCAGCGTAAAGGCCGGGTCTCTGCGCGCCGTTTCCAGCAGAAGCGGGTCTTTCTGCAGAACCGTAGGGAGAAGCACAGTCCAGAGTTTTACCTCATCGGCAAGATCGGGTTTACGTTTCTTTCGGAAATCGGTATAGGCGGCAGATGCGATTATCTTGCCGTACAGACGCAGCACTGCGTCATCGAAATCCTTGATTCCCGTATTTCCCCGAGCTATGATTTCACGAATATCCAAATCTTCCGCCAATGCCTTGGCCATACGGCTGTTTGACAGCATATTGGAAGAGCCAAGCGAATCCATCGGGCTACGAGAATCTCCCGCCACCACTCTATAGCCCGACATCTCGAGGATGGCGAGCAGAAGGTTGATATAAAGCGAATGGGCGTATTTACCGTCGGCGGTAGCCTTTTCAGGAGCGGTATTAATGCGGAACTCGCTGCGTGTAAGCAGATACGAGTAAAGCATCTGGACCACTTTGATTCGTATTAATATTCGGTTGATCATCTGTAAATGTACTTAAAGCGACCTCTTGGGCGAGGCACGGCGCGGAATATCATGGCGACCCCCTGCCGTTATTACTCTGCAAAGTTACAAAAAATCCCGGGTACCGACATCAGCATCCGGGAATTTTTTAACAATGCAGAAGCCCTTTGCAGGCTATCCCGCATGGCATGAAGACTCTCTACAGGATTATTTCCCGGCAGAGGCCGAATCCCCATTTCCGGCAACGCTATCGGATTGCACATCGGAAGCAAGCGGGTTCCATCCCTGGGCGCGTATCTCCATCTCGTTGCCATCACGGGTAACCATGGCACATCCAAGCGATGGTTTTGTCATATGCCCTATTACACGCACACCCGGCACTTTCTTTATCGCCTCATGCGCGTGCAACGGCACGGTGAAGAGCAGTTCATAGTCCTCGCCGCCGTTCATTGCCGCCGTAACGAGGTTCATATTAAGCTCTTCGGCCATCAGCGCGGTCTGATAGTCGATAGGTATACGGTCCTCATACACGCGGCAACCCGTATGGCTGGCCTTGCATATATGGAGCAGTTCGGAGGATAGACCGTCCGACACATCCATCATAGAGGTAGGCACGATACCGGCCTTGTCAAGTTCCTCTATAATATCACGCCTTGCCTCAGGTTTAAGCTGCCGTTCGATAAGATATTCCCTCCCTCCGAATTCAGGCTGGAAGTCAGCACGGCCTGCCGAGGCCACCTTCTCGCGCTCCAGCAGTTGCAGCCCCATATAGGCCGAACCCAAGTCGCCGGAAACGCATATCAGGTCGGTGTCCTTAGCACCATCGCGATAAACTACTTTCTCCTTTGGAGCGTCGCCTATGGCGGTGATGGAAATAACCAGACCGGAACGGGAAGTGGTTGTATCGCCTCCCACGAGATCCACGCCATATATATCGCATGCCAGACGTATACCGCTATAAAGAGCCTCCATATGCTCCACGGTAAAGCGTCTCGAGATGGCAAGCGACACGACAATCTGACGCGGGCGCCCGTTCATGGCATAAATATCCGAGAAATTCACTACGGCAGACTTATAGCCCAGGTGCTTCAAAGGCACATAGGTAAGGTCGAAATGCACTCCTTCAACCAAAAGGTCTGTGGAAACAAGGACTTCCGTGTCCTTATATTCCAGGACAGCGCAATCATCACCCACGCCTTTAAGGGAAGAAGTATTGCGCAACTCAATGCCCTCGGTAAGCCGGTCGATAAGCCCGAACTCGCCAAGCGTTGATATTTCCGTTGCTTTCTCCATATATGAGATTACATAATCATATGGTTAGAGCCACATCTTTGCAAAGATGTATGGCCGTATTTTCAAAGAGACGCTATAAGGTCGTGAACCAAAGTCTTAGTCACAGGCTCGGCAGTAATGGCAGCCTGCTGTACCTCCTCATGGCTCGGAACCTGCGTTATATCCTTCCCTCCGAGGTCTGTTATTACCGACAGACCGAACACTTCCATACCGCCGTGACGCGCTACTATAACCTCAGGCACCGTAGACATACCCACGGCATCGCCACCTATAACACGGAAATATTCATACTCGGCAGGTGTCTCGAAGGTGGGCCCCGTAGTGCCCACATAGACACCGTGCATAAGGCGGATGCCCTTATCCTGCGCAAGACGGTCGGCAATAGCTACCAGGCGTTTGCTGTAAGCCTCGGTCATAGGCGGAAACCGAACGCCGAGTTCATTGAAGTTCTTACCACGCAGCGGATTCTCCGGGAAAAGATTGATATGGTCGGTGATAACCATCACATCCCCTACCTGGAACTCCTTGTTCATACCGCCGGCGGCATTTGACACAATCAGCGTCTCCACTCCCAGGGCGCGCATAACACGCACAGGGAACGTCACCGTCTTCATGTCGTACCCCTCATAATAGTGGAAACGGCCCTGCATGGCCATAACGCGTTTCCCGGCCAGATTGCCGAATATGAAATTACCGCTATGCCCTTCAACAGTAGAAACCGGGAAGTTAGGAATCTCACTATAAGGTATAACTGTCTTATCCTCTATCATATCAGCCAACGGGCCGAGGCCGGTGCCGAGGATTATGGCGATTCGCGGCATGTCTGAGACTTTCGAACGTAGGAAATCGGCAGTCTGATTAATTTTTTCCAACATTTTTATTTTAGGTATTACAGGCGTTTTAATCACGCCCTCAGGTTAACGTAAAAACACCGGCAGAGCAGTGAAAGTTCGAAGCTCCACATCGGCTTTATATTTTTTGGAGAGGAGTGGAAAGCGGATTCTGAAATCACTTTGACGAAACTTCAAGCAGAGCTTTCTGTAACTCTGTCTCAAACGAATCAGGCGTATGCGTGTCAAACCGAACCTCTATCGGCAGATAATATATGTACTCCTTCAGTTCCTGCGGGAAATATGGATTAGAGGCAAGACGCACAGCATCTTTCTCCGTGGTAATAATAAGCTTGCGCTCACCTTCCATGTCGTCAAACAGTCGGCACAATGAATCCAGGTCCTTCCTTGTAAAGAAATGATGGTCGGGGAACTGGCGTACCTTCACCTTGGCATGGAACGTGCGTAAGTACCTCACCAACGGCCTTGGATTGGCTATCCCCGAAAGCAACAGCACCGAATCGTTCTCGTTCAGCCATGAGAGATATGGAGCCGGACGAGCCTCGTCAGGGAACACCGGCTGTAACGGCTGGTATTCGTAGCGCGAGAAAAACAGCTTCTGATACGGGAACAGCTTCAGGTTGTTCTTGAAAATCCGGTATTCGACAGGCTTAAGCTGTTCGGGGCATTTCGTAACAATCACCATATCCGCCCTTGAAAGAGATTTGGTACTCTCACGCAATCTTCCGTAAGGGAGAAGCCTGTCATAGAACACCGGCCGGTTAAACTCTGTAAGGACAATCGATAACGAAGGCTTTACATAACGATGCTGGAAAGCATCGTCAAGAACCACCAGGTTTATCTTCGGGTCAATACGGAGCATCTCCTCAATCCCGGCACACCGATCCTCACAAACAGCAACCGTAACGTCCGGGCCGAATTTCTGATAAATCTGGAAAGGTTCGTCCCCTATGTCGCGCGGCGACGAACGGCGCGTGGCCAACACAAACCCTTTGGTAGAACGCTTATATCCACGGCTCAGCAACCCTATGCGGTACTTATACTTCAACTGTTCGATAATGAACTCGGCATGGGGTGTCTTCCCCGTGCCGCCGGCCACAAGATTCCCAACCACCACAACCGGCACCGGGAATGTTTTGGACTTTAATATCCGCCAGTCAAACAATAGATTACGTACTCCCACCCCGAAGCCATACAACTTCGAAAGCGGCAGCAGCACCATATTTGATATGATTTTATTCTTTGCCAACTGGTAATACGGAAGAAAGTTAATATCGTTTCAGAAACCCATCCTAAGAATGGAGCTATTATCGGTCAGTCGATAATCATGAAAGGTACGCGGGCCTGCAAAGGGGACATCTCCATCATAGTCTTATATTCCCGGAACAGGGGATATACAGGGCCGAGTTCCTCCCTTACGGCACGTAGCTTCATCTGCTGGTCAAAGTCGCTGAGTACATCCCAGAACGATTTCGGAGGTGCAGGATACGATACTACCTGGTATTTTTTGAAATTCATAACCTTAGCCAAATCCGCCACGGCCATATCAAGGCCTCCGAGAGTGTCGACAAGGCCGAGTTTCTTGGCTGCAATGCCGTCCCATACACGCCCTTCGCCGATAACCTTGATTGAATCCTGCGGCATATGACGCCCGTCGGCACAACGTTTGGTGAAAAGCTCATAGCCGGCGTTCACCTCTCCTTGCATAACATTCCGCTGCAACGGCGTCATAGGTTCCATTATGGTAGGGAAGGCGGCATTGGGATTTGTGGTTACAAAATCGAAGTTCACACCTATGTTCCCTGTAAGCTGTTTGATACACGGAATCATACCGAATATACCGATAGAACCGGTAAGCGTCACAGGTTCGGCGTATATCTTATCGGCACCGCACGATATGTAATAGCCCCCGGATGCGGCATAGTCGCCCATGGAAACATACAGTTTCTTCCCTTTCGACTTAAAATAACCGAGTGCCTCCCAAATCTGCTCGGATGCGAAAGCCGAGCCGCCTCCGGAATTCACACGAAGAACCATGGCTTTTATATCATCATCCTCGGCCAGATTGATAATATCCGGCACCATCTGCTGGGCCGAGATGCCCTGTGTGCCTGTATCTACTATATCGCCGAAAGCATAATATACGGCAATCTTGTTCTTTTCCGATTTTTCATGCGGTACATCCGCTACCTGCAGATAGCTGTAATAATCAACCGACTTAAGGGAATCATCCTTTTTCTGACCGAGTTTTTCCTTAAGGAAAGCCTCGACCTCACGACGATATTTCAAGCCGTCAACCAGCTTGTTATCGACAAATATATCGGCATTGCCGGAGAAAGAGGTCAGCGAGTCGGCCATAAGGTTGAGATTCGCTACAGAGATATTCCTTGATGCGTGTATATCGGATGTAAGCTGTCCCCAGATATTATTCAGGAACACGGAGGTCTGTTCCCTTGAAGGTTCGCTCATGGAGGTGAGGATAAAAGGTTCGACAGCGCTCTTATAAGTGCCTACCTTGATAATCTGCATCTCCACTCCTAATTTATCAAGCAATCCTTTGAAGAACGGCACCGAGGAACCAAGGCCGCGTATATCCACCATACCTACAGGATTGAGATATATGTTATTAGCAACTGAGGCCACATAATAGTCACCCTGGGTATAATTGTCGGCATAAGCCACTATCCATTTGCCGGACGACTTAAAATCAGACAACGCGCGGCGCACGGCCATACGTGTAGCCACGCCGGCCGAAGCCCCACGGCAATCAAGGAAGATTCCCTTTATGCGGTCATCCCCCTTGGCCGCCGATATGGCGCGGAGCATATCGTCAAGTGATGCCGGTCGGTCCTCATTGTTGAGGAACGCAGCAAACTCCACGGCAGTCTGGCGTTCCTCGATCAAACCCGACAACGGGAGGTAGACAACCGAATTTTTATCCACCTTTACACTTTCATTGATACCGCCTATGGCCGAGACAATTGTCCCGGCAGCAAAGATGACACCGAAAATGAAGAGGAGCATTATCGAAATCCAAAAAGCCGTCAATGCTCCGAGCATCGATATGAAGAAATTCTTTAACATCTATAACGGGAGAAGAGGTGGATGGGTTGGTATAATAGGGATATATGCCGCAAAAATAACAATTACTCCGCTAATGCCCAAACTATTTGGCAAAAAGCATCGCAATAGACTGTATTTTTGCAGGATTGGAGATAGAATACGTCAGAACTCGCTGGAAAAATGAAAACGTATGGACGGGAAATCATTCTGCGCCATCTGCAACACATAGTTGGAATCGGCAAGGAACACATCGCGCCCCTCACGGTCGACGGCCATGAACTGATGCTTCCTTTTCTTAAAGGCTTCGAGAGCCGCGTCATCGTCCGACTCTATCCAACATGCCTTATAAAGCGACAACGGTTCCCAACGGCACTGCGCGCCGTATTCATGCAGCAGGCGGTACTGTATCACTTCGAACTGAAGCTGCCCCACAGTGCCGATGAGTTTCCGGCCGTTGAACTGGTTCACGAACAACTGCGCCACACCCTCATCCATCAACTGGCGTATGCCTTTTTCAAGCTGCTTGGATTTCATAGGGTCTGTGTTCTCGATATACTTGAACATCTCAGGCGAGAATGACGGCAGACCTCTGAAATGGAGATTCTCACCCTCAGTAAGCGTATCGCCTATTTTGAAATTGCCCGTGTCGGGAATACCCACTATATCTCCGGGGAATGCTTCATCGACCACGTTCTTCCTCTGCGCCATAAATGCCGTAGGAGCGGCGAAACGCATCACCTTGTCGGTACGCACCTGTTTGTATGGAGCGTTACGCTCGAATTTACCTGAACAAACTTTTACAAAGGCGATACACGAGCGGTGGTTAGGATCCATATTGGCATGGATTTTGAACACAAAACCCGAAAAAGCCTCCTCTTCCGGCTTAATCTCGCGCTCCTCCGCACGTGTAGGACGCGGATAGGGTGCTATCTTCACAAAGCAGTCAAGAAGCTCCTTCACTCCGAATGTATTCAGCGCGGAACCGAAGAAGACGGGAGCCAATTTGCCATCCAGATACTGGGCTACATCAAAATCAGGATATACCCCCTCGATAAGGTCCAAATCCTCACGCAGTTTTGCAGCATCGACCTCACCGACTGCCTCATCGACACGCGGGTCGTTGACATCGGTAATTTCTACGCGTTCTTGTACTTTCTGCTTGTCGGGCTTGAACAAGTCAAGGGTCTTCTCATATATGTTGTAGACCCCTTTGAACTTGGCTCCTATGTTGATAGGCCACGACAAGGGCCTTACCCCGATCTTGAGTTCCGACTCCAGTTCGTCAAGAATGTCAAACGGGTCACGCCCCTCACGGTCGAGCTTGTTTACGAATATTATCACCGGCGTGTTGCGCATACGGCAGACTTCCATCAGCTTACGCGTCTGCATCTCCACGCCCTTCGCCACATCGACCACGATTATTACCGAGTCAACAGCGGTGAGGGTGCGGTATGTGTCTTCGGCAAAATCCTGGTGGCCCGGGGTATCAAGGATGTTTATTTTATAATCTCCGTAATCGAATCCCATAACGGAGGTCGCCACAGAGATTCCGCGCTGCTTTTCAATCTCCATCCAGTCGGAGGTGGCGGTTTTCTTTATCTTGTTCGACTTTACAGCCCCGGCTACATGGATGGCGCCTCCGAAAAGGAGCAGCTTCTCTGTGAGAGTTGTCTTTCCCGCGTCAGGGTGCGATATTATAGCGAAGGTGCGTCGGCGTTTAATCTCATCGGTGAGTGTGGCCATTATTATATGGTTTGTTATATGATGTTCGGTTCATTATTAGTAGTGGTGCGATAAAAATCTTACCACTGTTATTAAAATATTAATATT
>CAJUBM010000075.1 GCA_910584735.1 uncultured Muribaculaceae bacterium | reverse complement strand
CCCACCGCCTCTCAGTTTTCAGTTAGAGGGGTTGCGCTTAGTCCTGTTCTGTGGCCGAGGCCGGGGGATTGCCGATAAGATCCATGAACTGGTCAAGATTTGGAGTTATGATAATCTCTGTGCGGCGGTTGCGCTGGCGTCCCGACTCGGTGGAATTGTCGGCAATCGGGCGGTATTCGCCGCGTCCGGCGGCAGATAGACGTGACGGGTCTACACCGAATTTGTTTTGTAGAACCTGCACAACCGAGGAGGCTCGTAGCGTGGAGAGATCCCAGTTGTTGCGGATGTTGGTACGCGATATTGGCACGTTGTCCGTATTCCCCTCTACAAGCACATCATAGTCTTTGTAGTCCTTTATAATCTTTGCGATTTTTGACAATGTGGCCATTGCCTTGTCGGAAATTTCGTAGGAACCTGTACGGAACAGCATGTTGTCGGCCAGCGATATATATACCACACCTTTAAGCACTTTCACGTCAACATCCTTCAGTTCGTCACGCGATAGCGAGCGTGTCAGGTTGTTGGTGAGAACCATGTTAAGAGAGTCGGACTTGTCCTTGGCGGCGATGAGTTCCTTTATGTAACGGTTGGAGGCATTTATCTCATCGACCAGTTTCGATATGTTTACGTTTCCCTGGGTATTTTGCGCTATACTCTGGTTCAATGTCCCCTGAAGGGCGGCCAGATTGTCTTTAAGCTGTTGGTTATTCTGTTTGGCTTCAGCCAGCATCTGGTCGAGGCTTTTGTTGTATGCCTTGCTTTCGGCTAACTCTACCTTTGTGGAGTTATAGTCGTCAAGCAACAGGTTGTACTTCTTGCGGGTCACGCACGAAGTAAGTGTTAGAGTTGCCACGGCAGCCGTTGCGAGCATTATCCGTGAGAATGGTTTCAGTGTCATAGTTTCCGGTAATTTTTAAGTTAGTAACACCGGGGTAGGGTATAACCCCGTATATGTATGGAAACAAATACGCTGCCATTCTTGTTTGGAAAGGATTTTGTTAAGGATGGAAGGTATCCTCGTGTGTCAGAATGGGACTGATGAATCGGAAGCCGGCGTCTGGAACGAGGCTGAACCTCCTTGGAAAGGGGAATTCCCCTGGGGAGCAAACGGATCGGAAGCTGCTCCGGGTGTAGAAGATGTTTGGTTTAGTTTTGAGGATACTATGGCATGGGTGAACTCGCTCTCCGAATCCCAGTTCTGGAAACGTGCGTACTGCGATACGAATCTTAGCTTAACGTCATCGACCTTGCCGGAACGGTGTTTTGCCACGATGAATAGTGCCAGACCGCGTATGTCGTTCCCTTCGGCATCCTCGCCGGAATGGAGGTAGTATTCGGGACGGTGGATGAAGCATACGATGTCGGCATCCTGCTCTATGGCGCCGGATTCTCGGAGGTCGGAGAGTTGCGGACGTTTTGAAGCCGAGTTGTCGGCGCCGCGCTGCTCTACCGAACGGTTAAGCTGAGACAGGGCTATGATGGGGATGTTGAGTTCCTTTGCGAGTTGCTTTAGCGAACGGGAAATCATCGACACCTCCTGTTCGCGGGAGCCGAACTTCATGCCGGATGCGTTCATAAGCTGAAGGTAGTCGATTATCAGACATTTTACCTTGTGTTCCCTTACCAGACGCCGTGCCTTGGTACGCAGTTCGAAGATTGAGAGCGAAGGGGTGTCATCAATATAGAGGGGGGCGGAATAGAGCCGCTTCACACCGGCCATGAGTTTGTCCCAGTCGGCAGGGAGCAGTCGGCCCGATTTTATTTTCTCACCTTCAAGTTCGCAGGCGTTGCTTATCAGACGGTTCACCAATTGCAGGTTGCTCATTTCCAATGAGAAGATGGCGGTAGGTGTGTTAAGGTTCACCGCCATGTTCATGGCCATAGACAGCACGAAGGCCGTTTTACCCATGGCCGGACGTGCCGCGATGATGATGAGGTCGGAGTTCTGCCACCCGGAGGTAAGTTTGTCAAGTTCATGAAACTGTGTCTCCAACCCGGAAAGACCCGACTGGCGGTTGGCGGCAGCCTCGATCTGCTGTATGGCCTGGTTGATTACCGGGTCAATCTGCGTTACGTCTTTCTTTACGTTGCGCTGTGAGATTTCAAATAGGCTGCCCTCGGCTTCCTGTAGCAGGTCGTCTACATCGTTGGCTTCGTCATAAGCCTTTCCCTCGATATTTGAGGCAAATGTTATAAGCTCGCGGGCCAGATATTTCTGGGCTACGATTTGCGCGTGGAAGAGGATGTGTGCGCCGGAAGCCACCCTTGCGGTAAGTTCCGATACTTTTGCCGGGCCACCGATTTCGTTCAACGCCCCCATGCCGCGTAGTTTCTCCGTGACGGTAAGCATATCTATAGGCTGCTGCGAGGCGCCGAGTTGCTGTATGGCCTCGTAAATTTTCTGATGGCCCGGGTCGTAGAAACACTCTGGCTTTAGGAGGTCACAGACAGTGGTATATGCGTCTTTTTCGAGCATCAAAGCGCCCAGCACGGCTTCTTCGACTTCCACATCGCGCGGGGCGATGCGTCCGTCTTTCTCAAGAAGTCGTTGCTGGGCCGCTTTTGAGTCAGCCCATTGCTGGCGGCTGTTGGAAGGGTTGGGTTTGAATGGTGGCATTTAAATCAGTTTGGATGCATTTGTGACCTTTGGTCAGAACGTCAGGTCGCGGCCTTTGAGGATTACGCGGGAAATCCAAGGCTCCGTATAGGCATACGGTATATAGGACAACGAAGGAACCGGGTTGGTTATTATGAGTGACGCGAATTTTCCGGGGGTGATGGAACCTGTGCGGTCAAGGCAGTCCATTGCCGCCGAACCGTTGACGGTTACTGCATTTAGAGCCTGTATCGGCGACAGACGCATCTTTATGCATCCCAACGCCCAGACAAACCGCATGCAACCCGATGGTGACGAACCGGGATTATAGTCGGAGGCCAAGGCAACAGGAAGTCCTGCCGCTACGGAGTCGCGGGCCGGGCCGTAAGGCATCCCGAGGAAGAAAGATGCCCCGGGAAGCATGGTCGGGATAGTGGAAGAATTTACGAGTGTCTCTATTTCTTCGGCACCCATACGTTCCAGATGGTCTACGGAGACGGCATTGTGCGCCACTCCTACCTGTACACCGCCGGAGATTGCCAGTTCGTTGGCATGAATCTTAGGCCGCATGCCGTATTTGGCCGCCGCCTCGAGGATACGGGCAGTTTCCTCTACCGTGAAGAATCCACGGTCGCAGAACACATCTACAAAGTCGGCAAGCCCTTCGGCGGCCACTGCGGGAAGCATCTCGGCCACGAGCATGTCGACATACTCTTTCTGACGCCCTGTATATGCGCGTCCTACGGCGTGTGCGCCGAGGAATGTCGAGCGTACCTCCAGCGAAGGTTCGGCCTGGGCTATGCGGCGTATCACGCGGAGCATCTTTATCTCGTCCTCCACCGTAAGTCCGTAGCCGCTCTTTATCTCCAAAGTCCCGGTGCCTTTTGCCATAACCTGGCGGACACGCGCTATTGCCTGACGGAAGAGTTCGTCCTCTGATGTATCGTGCAGGCGGTCGGCAGAGTTGAGTATGCCTCCTCCACGGGAGGCGATTTCCTCGTAGGACAGGCCGTCAATCTTATCACAGAATTCCCCTTCGCGGCTGCCGGCATATACGATATGGGTGTGGGAGTCGCAGAAAGCAGGTATAACCAGACCGCCACGTGCGTCAATCACGCGTTGGAAGTCTGATTCAGATGGCAATTCGGCCATCTGTCCCCAATGGCTTATGCGTTCGCCGTCAATCACGAGGAACGCATCATCAACCCTTGCGTCGTCCGACATCTCTATCCCCCGAAGGGGGGACAGAGATTCGTGACGGGCGCCATATATGGCACCTATGTTTTTAATCAGCAACATCTACAGCGGGATTTTCACGGATGAATTTGACCGATGCTTCGATGAGAGGCGACATTACAGTGTCGTTTTCGATAAACGGCACCACCTTGCGGTATTCAGAGTGCCATTTTTCGATAGGCTCCGATGATTTCAGCGGACGGCGGAACTCAAGAGCCTGGGCGGCATTGAAAAGCTCTATTGCCAGGACGCGCTCGGTGTTCTGCACCACGCGATAGAGTTTCGTGGCGGCGTTGGATCCCATCGATACATGGTCTTCCTGCCCCTGGGAGGAGGGGATGGAGTCGCAGCTGTTAGGCCAGCACAATCCTTTCGACTGGCTTACGATGGAGGCTGCGGCATACTGCGGGATCATAAAGCCGGAGTTTACGCCCGGTTTGGCTACCAGGAACGAGGGGAGGTCGCGTTTCCCGGCGATGAGCTTGTAGATACGGCGCTCGGAGATGTTTCCAAGTTCTGCAACAGCTACCGCGAGGAAATCCATCGGAAGGGCTATAGGCTCGCCATGGAAGTTGCCGGCTGACACGATGAGGTCTTCATCGGGGAATACGGTCGGGTTGTCGGTGGGAGCGTTTATCTCTTCTTCCATCACTTTCCACACGTAGTTGAGGGTGTCCTTTGCCGCGCCGTGTACCTGCGGCATGCAGCGGAACGAATAGGGATCCTGTACGTGGGCTTTCGGTTGCTTTATTATCTCGGAGCCTTCGAGCCACGCGCGCACCTTGCGGGCGGTCTCAATCTGGCCGGGATGGTTGCGTACAACGTTTACAGGGTCGCAGAAAGGTTCGATACGTCCGTCGAAGGCATCGAGCGACATGGCTCCGATTTTGTCGGCAAGGGCTGACAGTCGGCGTGAGTTAATCAAAGCCCATACACCGTAGGCACTCATGAACTGGGTGCCGTTGAGCAGTGCCAGACCCTCTTTCGACATAAGTTCGATCGGTTCCCAGCCGAACTCCTTAAGCACCTCGGCCGAGGGGCGCGTCTCCCCACGGTATTCCACCTCTCCAAGTCCTAACAAGGGGAGGGACATATTGGCAAGAGGTGCCAAGTCGCCGGAGGCGCCTAACGAACCCTGCTGGTAGACAACGGGGGTTATGTCGTTGTTGAAGAAGTCAAGAAGACGTTGCACGGTGACGAGTTGCACACCAGAGTTGCCGTAGCTCAGCGACTGTGCTTTGAGCAGGAGCATCAGGCGTATGATCTCGCGGGGTACCCTCTCACCTACGCCGCAGCTGTGGCTCATAACGAGGTTTTTCTGCAGTTGCGTGAGTTGGTCGTGGCCGATTGATATGTTGCAGAGCGAACCAAAGCCGGTTGTAATACCGTAGATGGGTTCTTTCTGCGTCTCCATCTTGTGGTCGAGATATTCGCGGCAATGGGTTATACGCTTTACGGCGTCTTCGCTAAGGGCGAGTTTTACTCCGGGTTGGAGCAGCGTGGCTACTTTGTCAATCGTCAGCCATTCTGCGCTTATATGGTGGGTCATTTTTATTCTTTGGATATTAAGTAACTGTTCAAAATTATTTTATACTGACCGGTCTGACTATTTTAATGTTTCTCCGGCAAAATTTTTGAATCTTTTCCTCTCTTCATCAGTCGTGTAGCTCGCTACACTCCTTCTTCATCGAGAAAATCTTCTAAAAATTTTCCTCGGACAAACATTAAAATAATTTCGACCAGTTACTTAGGTTGGTTAATTTTTAAAGACATTATCCAATATGCTGTCTTCAACGAGGTTGGGGAGGGTTACTGTCAGGCCGGGGGTGCGTTCCATCTCGCGCTTTATGGCGTCCATGGCCCCGGGATTACGTCCCCATGAGCGGCGGGCGATGCCGTTATTGACATCCCACAGCAACATCTCGGAGATACGGCGGTCGGCTTCTACCGAGCCGTCTATCACCATGCCGAAGCCGCCGTTTATCACTTCGCCCCAGCCTACGCCGCCGCCGTTATGGATCGAAACCCATGTGGCACCTCTGAACGAGTCGCCGATAACGTTATGCACGGCCATATCGGCGCAGAACTGCGACCCATCGGTGATGTTGGAAGTCTCGCGGTAGGGGGAGTCTGTTCCCGACACATCATGGTGGTCACGCCCCAACACTACGGGCGCCGATATTTCGCCCCGACGTATGGCATCGTTGAAGGCCAGTGCGATTTTCGCGCGGCCTTCGGCATCGGCATAAAGGATTCGTGCCTGCGAGCCGACAACGAGGTGGTTCTTTCCGGCCTCCTTTATCCAGTGGAGATTGTCGTCAAGTTGTCCTTTTATGTCGGCAGGCACTTCCGTGCTCATCTTTTCGAGTACTTCGGCTGCAATACGGTCGGTAGTGGCGAGGTCGGCAGGGTCACATGATGTGCATACCCATCGGAAGGGACCGAAACCGTAATCAAAGAATTTCGGGCCCATGATGTCCTGTACATAGGAGGGATAGCGGAATGTGCCGTCCTCCTTGAGTATATCAGCCCCGGCACGTGATGATTCCAGGAGGAAGGCGTTGCCATAGTCAAAGAAATACATACCTTTGGCGGTAAGCTTGTTGATGGCGGCTACCTGGCGGCGCAATGATTCCTCTACGGCGGCTTTGAACTTCTCAGGTTCTTCGGCCATCATGCGGTTCGACTCCTCATATGTAAGTCCGGCAGGGTAATAACCTCCGGCCCAAGGGTTATGGAGCGATGTCTGGTCGCTGCCGAGGTCTACGTGGACTCCATCTTCGGCAAGACGTTCCCAAAGGTCAACAACGTTCCCCTGGTATGCCAGTGATACGACCTCGCGGGCGTCAACGGCCTTGCGTATACGGGCTATGAGAGTGTCAAGGTCGGTATGCACTTCGTCAACCCATCCCTGCGAGTGGCGTTTCTCCACGGCGGCCGGATTGATTTCGGCAACAACGCTCACTACGCCTGAGATGTTTCCGGCCTTGGGCTGGGCACCTGACATGCCGCCGAGACCGGCGGATACAAACAGCATACCACCGATGCCGTCGCGTTCGGGGGCTTTGTGTGCACGCGCGGCGTTAAGCACGGTTATGGTGGTGCCGTGTACGATGCCCTGCGGGCCGATATACATATATGAACCGGCAGTCATCTGGCCGTATTGCGACACTCCGAGAGCGTTGAATCGTTCCCAGTCATCGGGTTTTGAATAGTTGGGTATTACCATTCCGTTGGTAACCACCACACGCGGTGCGCCCGGATGGGAAGGGAAAAGTCCCAGCGGATGGCCGGAGTACATAACCAGGGTCTGGTCATCGGTCATTTCCGAAAGATACTTCATTACAAGCCTGTACTGCGCCCAGTTCTGGAACACAGCGCCGTTACCACCGTATGTGATCAGTTCGTGGGGGTGCTGTGCCACGGCGGGGTCGAGGTTGTTCTGTATCATCATCATGATAGCGGCAGCCTGGTGCGAACGTGCCGGATATGCATCGATGGGACGCGCCTTCATCTCATATTCGGGACGCAGACGGTACATATATATGCGTCCGTAGTCGTGGAGTTCCTTGGCAAATTCCGGAGCCAGGATGGAATGTTGTTCTGCCGGGAAGTAACGTAGGGCATTGCGCAGTGCCAGACGCTTTTCTGCCGGGGAGAGTATTTCCTTACGGCGAGGCGCATGGCTGACAGTGGTGTCATATTTTTGTGGCTCAGGCAATACTGAAGGAATCCCCTCACTTACCGCAGCCTTGAATTCTTCGGTCGTCATATCCGTTTATCCTATTTTTGAATTTACGATTGAAAGGATTTCTTGTTCACGCAGATTTGCCAGTGTGGCTATCTCGTCTGCCTCATCGCAAAGAGCCTCGGCGCGGGCACGGTCTTTAAGTCCGGCAGCGTTGATTTTCACGTTAAGTTGTGCTCCGAGTACGGCTGAACGTGCGGCCAATGCACCTACGCCGGCATCGCTTACTGATGCGGGATTCCCCTCTTTTGCCATGGCTTCAAGCAGTTCGAACGCTTCGAAGGCGGTCTTCATCGTGTTGAGGGGTACCTCGGTGGCATAAAGCGTTGCGGCCTCAAGGGCTTCGGCTCGTGCGGCTTTCTCCTCATCGGTAGATTTTGGCATTGAGAATACGGCCATTATGCGGTTGAAGGCAGCGGTATCCTCGTCAACGAGGGCTATAAGGCGGTCGATGAGCATACGGCCGCCATCGGCGTAGTTGGAAAACTCTTCCCAACGTTCGTCCCATCCGGCCTTATGGGCCGAGAGGTTGGCCACCATGGTGCCTAAAGCCGCCCCGAGGGCTCCCATATAGGCAGCTATAGACCCACCGCCGGGGGCTGGCGATTCCGACGCGGTCTCATCGGCAAATGCCGTGAGGGTCATATCGGTGAGTTTCTTTGCTTCGGTGTCCTTGTTCAGGATAAGGTATTCTATAACTTTCTCACGGGGGATGAACGGTTTCAGTTCTGACAGCCCCATGGATTTGTCGGCAATCCGTAGGATTTCCTCATCGGGCAGGCCCGTAGAGCGCTGCTGCTTGTGCAGAAAGTAGCGTCCGGCCTCTATAAGCGCACGTTTGGGTACCAACCCTACAATCTCCGTGCCGGTTACACGCACTCCGCGTGCGGCAGCGGCGCGCGACACCTCGTCGAAGGCCACGTGGAGCGGAGTTGTGGCCATGTCGGTGATGTTCATCGATACCTGGGCCACGCCATATTCGGGGATAAACCAGCCTATGGCCTTCGTTCCCTTGAGGGTTCCGGGAATCATGATGGTCTTGCCGCTCTCGTCCTTCATCGGCTTACCGTTGGGCTTGCCTCCTTCACGCTGCGGACGTCCCTTCTCTCGGACATCAAATGCAATTGCATTTGCGCGCCGGGTGGAGGTTGTGTTAAGGTTGAAGTTTACGGCTATGAGGAAGTCGCGGGCTCCGATTGTGGTAGCGCCGGTGCGGGCGGCTGCCTCATCGAAAGGACGGTTGCCGAAGTCGGGTGATTCGTGTTCGGAATCCATCTTCTCGGGAAGTGCCTCATATTCACCACGGCGGCATACGGCGAGATTCTTACGTTCCGGCGTAAAGGCAGCGGCTTCATAGCAGTATACGGGTATGCCGAGTTCTTCTGCCACTCTGGCAGCCAGTTCGCGTGAGAGCTTGGCACATTCCTCTAAGGAGATGCCGCTCACTGGGATTAGCGGACACACATCGGTAGCCCCCATTCGCGGATGCGCCCCGTGGTGGTTGCGCATGTCGATGAGTTCGGCTGCTTTCTTTATTCCTTGGAAAGCGGCTTCCATAACTGCGGAGGGTTCTCCCACGAATGTCACAACCGTGCGGTTGGTGGCCTCCCCGGGGTCTACGTCAAGAAGGCTTACTGTCTGGCCGGTAGCGCTCTGGGCGTTTTCTATGGCATCGGTGATAGCTTTAATCACCTCTTTGTCGCGCCCTTCGCTGAAATTGGGCACACATTCTATTAGCTGCTTTTGCATGGCTTGATTGGTTAGGTTACTGATTGCAAAATTAAGGAAAAAATTCGGGTATGCAATTTAGAGGTTATCTAAAATTTTATAACATATTCTTTTTGATTGTAAGATAGACGTTTAGAATCTATCCCCATAGAATAATCCTCATGAGGAGCGAACTAAGGCGCCCTGTCTGATGTTTTAGCTGCAAAAAGAAATTTTTATTTCAATAACGTTATGAAATATCTGACTGATGAAAAACTGGTGATTGTCGGGGCTGCCGGCATGATTGGCTCCAATATGGCCCAGACCGCTATCATGATGGGGTTGTCGTCCAACCTCTGCCTGTATGACCCCTATGCCAAAGGGCTGGAAGGTGTGGCCGAAGAACTGCTGCATTGCGGTTTCGAGGGGCTGAACCTTACATACACCTCTGATGTGGCCGAGGCTCTGAAGGATGCAAAATATATCGTAAACTCAGGTGGCGCGGCCCGCAAGGCCGGTATGACCCGCGAGGATCTTCTTAAGGGCAATGCCGCTATTGCAGAGGAATTCGGAAAAGATGTGAAAAAATATTGCCCTGACGTAAAGCATGTGGTCGTGATTTTCAACCCGGCTGATATAACCGGCCTGGTGACTCTCCTTTATTCGGGCTTGAAACCTTCGCAGGTCTCAACGCTTGCCGCTCTTGACAGCACACGTCTCCGCAGCGAGTTGTCGAAATATTTCCATATCCCGGCCGATGATATAAAGAACTGCCGAACCTATGGTGGCCATGGGGAACAGATGGCCGTTTATGCCTCCACTACCACGGTGAACGGGCAGCCTCTGTCGGAGATAATAGGGACCGAGACATTCCCTGACGAGGAATGGGAAAAGCTACGCACACGCGTTGTTCAAGGTGGAAAGAATATTATCGATCTTCGCGGACGTTCATCTTTCCAAAGTCCCGCATACCTGTCTATCGAGATGATTGCTGCGGCCATGGGTGGCCCTACATTCCGTTGGCCTGTAGGTACGTATGTCAACAACGATCGGTTCTCGCACATTATGATGGCGATGGAGACCAAGGTAGATGCCAACGGTGTAACATGTACCCCCGTGAAGGGTACTCCCGCAGAAGAAGCCGAGCTTGAAAAGAGCTACAGGCATCTTTGCGAGCTTCGCGACGAGGTAATAGCCATGGGTGTGATGCCTCCTATATCGGAGTGGTCGAAGATTAATCCGTATCTTGACGAAAAGACCTGCTAAAGCTGAAGAGAAATAGCTTTATTATGTTGTTTGGCGGTGTGTCAAAATTCATCTTTTTTTGACACACCGCTTCTGTTATATAACACTTTTGGCAATGGTAACCTCGGATAATGATTCCCGTCGGAAGATTGGTGTCTCCGAATTATGACACATTACCTTTTTCAAGTAATAGAAACTATTCTTCCTCCCCGGAGAAATCTATCATGAACTCTGTTATGTTCACATCGGAAGATAGACCGAGCTTTTTTCGCAGACGGTAGCGGGCGGTTTCCACCCCGCGCACAGTCATTCCCTGGAAGCGGGCCATGTCCTTTGTTGACAGATTGAGGCGCATAAGTGCGCAGACACGGAGGTCGGTGGCGGTCAGTTGCGGATATTTCTGTCGTAGGTTGCGGAAAAAATGTTCGTGAATCAGGTCGAAGTTCTTTTCAAATATGCTCCAGAATTCCCCGCCGTTCCCTTCATTGGCACTCAGACTTTGCAAATGTGTGCTTAATGAGCGGAAAGTCGCAGCCGAACCCTTGCTGCGGGCGTCACGCAGGCTCTCGCGTAGCTGCTCTATAACCTGCTGGCGGGAATAGGCGTCCAGGGCCATAGATGCCAGTTCCTTTCCCTTTTCGGTCAGTTCCTGCTCCAGCAGACGCTTCTGCTGCTCGGCTATGACGAGTTGCTGCCGGTGTATCTCGCGGTCCTGGGCAGCCTTTTCCTGGAGCCTTAGACGCCGTTCTTTTTCCAGTCTGCGTCTGGCATAGAACTTCGCTACGACATACCCTGCCAATAATATAAGGACAAGGTAGGAGCATATAGCCCACCAGCTTAACGGCCACGGACGCGGTACGCTGAAGCTATATTCCAATTTCCCCAAGGAATCCTCGTTTTCATCAAGCACCTCGCAAAGCAGAGTATAGTTCCCGGAACCCAGGCGTGGGTAGTTGATTTCCGGCACGTTCGTGGTTTTCACGATATTCTCCCCGTTCCCTTTCAGTGTGAAACGATAATGCAGCAGGGAATGGTCAAACTCGGGATAGCTTAGCACGATATGGAAGTTGGCATCTTTGGCTTCCGGTCTTTCTGAACCATCGATGGACTTGTTGAGCGGCACGAAGTCGTTTGTCCGGCTCATATACCCAACCGATGATATGTCGAGTTCCGGATGGAAACGGTTCATGGTCATAGACTGTGCCAGGTCTACACGCCCTATGCCTCCGTTCAGGTTGAAATAGGCGCGTCCTGTGGAGTCGGCGAAAACACGGCAGTTCACCCCGTTCACTTTGCGTGAGAAATTATCGAGCGGGATGGTGAGGATATTCTTGTATTTTCCGTGCTCGAATCTGATAAGATGGTAGGAGTGTGCTGTCGAAATCCAGAAAGTCTGGTCGTCGGTCTGTGTAGCCGAACGTGCCTGGCTTATCCATGAAAGCTGGGTGTTTAGCTCCTTAAAGGGGATGAAACGGTCGGATGTCTCATTATAGGTGTAGAATTGTTTGTCATCGGCAAATACCACAGAACCGCGAATCTTCATCACGTAGGCTTTCGAAGGCACTGTATCGCCCGAGAGCGAGGGGTAGAAGTTCGATTCCTTCACCGAGCGTAAGTCCTTGGTAAGGCGCAGACGGATTATTCCTCGTGTAAGATGGCTGGCCCATATTGACCCGTCGGAGTCAATCTCAATCTGCAATATCGGTGCGCCGAACCCGGAGATGTGATTGTTTTTCACCCATTTTACCCCCCCGGATTGCAATTTGTATAGATTTAGGTCGTAATAAGAGGATTGTAACAGTATGTCTTGCCCGTTTATGGTGCCACGCTTCATATCGGTGGTCGCCCCCGGGAAGATGCGGCTTCCATCAGAGGTTAGTTCTATGGAATGTTCGTTTCCCCCGATAAAAGTCTGGGTATCGAATGTCCGCACACACCAGGTCTGCCCCTTTGAGCCATCAATTAACGAAAATGCTCCGTTTCGCCCTGAGGCGCCATTGAATATGTATGCTCCCTGGTTGGCTGCGGCGATAAGACGCCCGTCCGGCATACGTCCTATATCGTAGACCATGCCGATATCCGCCTGCGTGGCATCCGGACGCAGCATTGTATAAGGTGATGCCGTATGGATAAGGGATATGCCATCGTCAAGCATGGCCCATATATTTCCGAAATTGTCTGGGAAGAGGCCGAGCACGGAGTTATTGCACAATCCGCCTTCTTCACGAGACAGATGCCAGATGAGTTTTCCTTCTTCCGAAAGCATATATATCCCGTCTCCGATAGTTCCTATAAGGAGATTTCCTTTTTTAGTCCTTCCGAGGCGGTTGATTCGGAATTTTGCCAGTTGCGAATCTATATCGGTAGGGTGGGGGAGCAGGTGGCCTGATTTTATCTTCATAAGGCCGCCGTTTTCTGTGGCGATAATGTCGCCGGCTATTCCCACGGCTTTATCTTTTAGTTGTGACGAACCAAAAACCTCTTCCCATCCTCCGTTGGCCAGCCGGAATATTCCTCCATTGATATTCTGCATCAATAGTGTGCCCCGGTGGTTAAAAATATAGAGAGGGCGTACTTCGCGCCCGGGGTGGCTTCCACCGGTGGCACGTGGCAATACCGACACATGTCCGTCGGTGGTTTCATATGAAAAAATCTTTTCAAACGATTGGAAATATATTTTGGAGCCTATTTTGAGGATTGACCAGAATTCATCATCGTTCATCATCCGTTGTGGAAGATTTTTACTTAGTGAATGGTATTCAAATTCTCCATTATCCCCCTTTTGGAAAAAGCCGAATTCTTCAAACGAACCGGCATACAGCCGCCCTCCATCGGCAAGAAGCGACCGCGTGATATGGTTGCCCGGCATCGTGATGAGCTTCCAGCTATATCCGTCAAAAGTAAGGATGCCGTCACTGTTGGCAAAGCACATCAGTCCTCCCGGCAGCTGTGCCGCATCCCAGTTCTGTAACTGGGCATGGTAGTCGCGCGCCTGATAGTTCGTCACTACAGGCATGAAAGAGGCTCCGCCGCATACAGTCGGAATAAGGAGCGACACAATGATTATGCATAGCGCAACTTTATAGCGTCTTAATCCGTCTATAAAAATGAGTTTTTCCATGGCACTGCAAAATTAACCATTTCCAACATCTCTGCAAAAAAATATCAAATATTTTTATACATATAATTATTTGGAAGATAAACATATGTAGACCCATGAAGTGCCAATGAAGTAGAGCGGTGCACATATGAAGTATTGTTGAAGTAGGCTAAAAATTGACAACCCCGCTTTCTATATCATAACTTTGCAGTGTCAATTTTGGCAATTGCTGTGCCTGTCACGGCGAGCGCCATGGACTCAAAAACGAATTTTAACTTTTTTCATTAACTAAACCTTAACTAATTCCTCAAGCAAAATGAAGAAACTGCTTTTTGCGTTCCTCTTCGCGCTGGTGGGTGGCGTCGTGTCGGCGCTGGCACAAGCAACGGTGAGCGGAACAGTTACCGAAAAAGGGGGAGAACCCCAGGGCAACCGCATCAAAATTTTGCTTTGAGGAGCATTTCAGTCAGGTAGTT